>CAYUJV010000142.1:0-6709 GCA_964445085.1 uncultured Burkholderiales bacterium | reverse complement strand
GGGTCGATCCCCGCGTGCGCGGGGGAGACCCAACGTGCGCCGGATCGTGGCAACCCCGAACAGGTCGATCCCCGCGTGCGCGGGGGAGACGCCGACGGCACCCCGTTCGCCACCACCCAGGAGGGTCGATCCCCGCGTGCGCGGGGGAGACACCACGCCGAGCTGCTGTCCCCGGAGATCGACGGGTCGATCCCCGCGTGCGCGGGGGAGACTGGGCGACTTCTTCGACGACATGGCGCGGATGAGGTCGATCCCCGCGTGCGCGGGGGAGACTGGTCATGACATGCTCCTGTCTCGGAATCCCGGGGTCGATCCCCGCGTGCGCGGGGGAGACCTGGTGCGATGTACGGCCGTCCCACAACCCCTGGGTCGATCCCCGCGTGCGCGGGGGAGACGAGCTACGACCCGCGATTCCCAGATGGCCTGCAGGTCGATCCCCGCGTGCGCGGGGGAGACATCACCAGCCTGCGCACCGGCTACAGCCAGGCGGGTCGATCCCCGCGTGCGCGGGGGAGACCGGGTGGCAGCGTCGATGAGATCGCGAAGAAGTGGTCGATCCCCGCGTGCGCGGGGGAGACGTCGTGACCCCTGCCGTCGCCGAGCCTGTCACCGGTCGATCCCCGCGTGCGCGGGGGAGACGGTCGGCCTGTTGCAGGCCGCGCCAGCGCTGGAGGTCGATCCCCGCGTGCGCGGGGGAGACATGCGGAACGCCTTTAGCCCCGGCTCGAAACAGGGTCGATCCCCGCGTGCGCGGGGGAGACGCAGACGAGGTGAACAGCGACAAGAGCGCCGAGGGTCGATCCCCGCGTGCGCGGGGGAGACGATGCGTTGCGCCACATAGGGCTCTTGCCGCAGGGTCGATCCCCGCGTGCGCGGGGGAGACCACGGGTGCCCCAGCTATAGCGCCCAAGTGCCAGGTCGATCCCCGCGTGCGCGGGGGAGACTCTCGGCCGTAAGTCTCTGGTGCTAAAGCCAAATTGTCAAAGAACCGATCGGGTTGGCAGGTTCTCAGCCCCTGCGTGCCAGGAGTAGGCCATCCATTTCATGGAACCGAATCGGTGCAGTACCCAGAACGCGTACGGCTTGGCCGCCGGGGATGCTCGACTCCTGCCAAAGCAGGATGAGCGAGGCCTCGCGTTCATTGGGAAACCACTGCTCGAGCACCTGCCAGACCCGCTCGCGAACTGCCGGCGAGAGCCGGGGCGCGCTGTACACCCCCGGTGCCAGTTCGAGCATGACCGAGGCCAAAAATCCACGAACCCGCGAGGACACGTTACGCGTCACCACCACGGTCATCGGCATCGAACAACTCCTTGAGGCGCTCGATCATGCGCGGGATGAGCTTCTCCTGGCGGAACAGCTTGGCGGCGCGCCGGCGAACCTCGCGCTCCAGGCTGTCGGTCTTGCCGTCTTCGAATGCACGCGCCGCAGCGAAGGCCAATGGAAGTGTCAGGTCGACCCGGTACAGGTCGGCCATGTCCAAGGTGAAGGCGTTGCTCGAGTCCTCATGGATGAACCCCAAAGGAGGCAAGGCACCGATGGCCGCGACCGCAATATCGGCGGCGGCTTCGACGAAGGTCGCGGCGTGGTTGATGGCTTGGTTTGCGGTGTCCGCGCTGTTTGGGTTGTCGCGATCGTAGCGGCGGCCATGCCATGGGATCCCGAAGCGCTGGGCAACGAGTCGGTAGCTCTCCTTCATGCGCGCGCCCTCGATGCCGCGCAGGGTTTCGATGTCGCGGTGCGGCAGCACGCGGCCGAAGCGCCAGGCGTATAGGCGGCGGGCGGTGTCCAGGCGCTGCTTGGGGTCGGCCCAGCGCTCGGCGTGGCGGCGGGCGACGTCGGAGCGGCCCTGCCCCATCGGCGGTGCGGTGTAGCTCTTGACCCCGCCTTCGCCGACGGCGGCGATCAGCGTGCCGTGGCGGGCGCACAGGCGCAGCACGTCCTGGGTCAGGCTGGTGCCGGGGCCGAGCAGGATCATCGACACCGCCTGGTAGGGAATGGCGTAGTCGCCGGCATCGAGGGTTTCGCTCTTGGCGGCGACGAAGCGCAGCGTGCCGTCCTCGACCGACAGCTTGCCGTATTCCAGCCACAGCAGCCCGTGGCGGTCGGCATGCGGGATGCGTGAGGCGGCCAAACCGAGCCGCCCATGCAACAGGCCGGGTGCCGGACTCATCGCGGCGGGCGGAGCAGCACCATGCCGAAGCCGAAGGCGCGATGGCGACCGATGCCGCGGGCCAATTTTTCGGCAAACGCCTGGCCATCGGTGACGATGACATCCGCACCGAATAGGGCCTGTGGCCGCTCGACGCTGCGCAGTCGGTTGCCGCCATTACGGGCACGGCGCAGCAGCCGGCTGCGAGCACTCATCCCGAGCAATTCGACCCGTTCCATCTGCAGCGCCTGACCCCATTGGGTCGTGAACCACTGGCAATAGACTTCAGAGCGTGGTGGTGTGTCTGCGCCCGTGCGGTCCAGCGCCCGCAGGTAGACGTCCTTCTCCTCGTCATCCTTGCGCGAAACAGGGCAGGTCAGTACCTCCAGCCGCAGGCGCTGGCCACTGCGCCATTCTCCGGGCATGGGCTTGCTGACCAGGCCTTCGGTATCCAGGGCGGCCCAGGCGCTGGGCGTGGCGAATGCCTGGGCGTGGGCCTGCAGTTCACTGGCAGGGAGCCGGGCATAGCCCAGCACTTCGCTGCGCCGCTCCAGATAGCGGAAGGGTTTGGGCGCATGCTCACCGAACAGCGCGGCAAACCAGGCGTGTAGCGTGTAGCCCAGCGTTTCGTCTTCCTGGGTAATGCCATGTTCGTGGGCGAAGCGCAGCAGGCGTGGGGCGTGAACAGGAATCCGCACGAGATGCAGGGCGCTCATTCCACTACCTCCAGAAAACCCACGGCGTGGCGCTCGGTGCCGCGGTGGATGTTGTTGCGCCAGTCACGCGTGGCGTAGCGCTCTTCGGCCTGGCTGCCTTCTCCTTCATCTAGCGGCCACAGGGCCGGGATACGGCCGGGGCGCCGGCGCGGGCCGATGTCGGCCAGCGGCTCGGCAGCGAGCGCGGCCCGCACTCCCTCCGCCGTTCGGCGTCCCAGCAGCAAGGAGCCTGCGGGCAGGCAGGGCTTGCGGCCGAGGAACAGTGGCCGGGCAGGGCATCGCAGTGCCTGCTCCAGCGCCGCAAGACCGGGCTCGCCTTCGCCGTCCAGCGCCAGCGCGATGGTGGCCACACCGTTGGCCCAGTGGTCGCGGTAGCGGATATGGGTGCCGGTGGTCGCGTCCCCCTTGCCACGGTCTTCCCGGCGTCCGCGCGTGGTCCAGCCGGTGCCGATCATGAAATCCTGCCCCAGGTCCACGGTCTGGTAGTCGGTCAGCAACTCCGGTTCGGCATCCCAGCGGGCGGCGAAGCGCAGCCGGTCCTGCAGGGACTGCAGCCGATCGGTGTCGCGGTGGTCCCAGCCCAGGGCATTGCCGAGGAGGCCGGTGAGCATGGCCACGCCGGGGAAGCGCCAGACCGGATGGTTCTGGTCCACCACCACGGCGCCGAAGCTCATCAGGGGCGCGTCGAAGCGCAGTAGCAGTACGTCCATGCCGGTGGCCTCATGCCTTGGGGCCGAAGATCGCATCCAGCGCCGCCGCAACGGCCTCCGGCACGGGCTGTTTCGGAGGCAGGTGGGCCGGCGGCTCCAGGCTGGTGGCGAGCCGGCGCGTCTCGCCTTCGGCGGGGCTGCCGTACATGTCGTCGAGCTGTTTGACGTAGGCGGCCATGCGGTCCAGGGCCAACTTGCGCAGGTCGGCTCTGCCGTCCGGGCGTAGGGCGTCGAGGAAGGCATTGGAGAGGGCCCGCGGCTGGCTGCGCCCGGTTTCGAGATAGAGCACATCGGCCCAGGCGTAGGGCGCGGTGCTGCCCTTCTTCGCGCCGGGGCTCTGGCGCAGGATGCTGTCGATCAGGGCCTCCAGCACGCGCCGGGCGGTGCTGCTTTCCTGGGCCCTCCAGTCCTTCGCCTCGCAGCCGGTGAGGTTGGAGACCAGCAGCGGCACGTCCACGGCCACGTAGCCGTAGTACAGGCCGGCGCCAATTTCTGTTTGGTTGTTGTGAGCCGACCCAGTTTCTTCCTCGCGGCTCAGATCATCAATCACGGAGAAGTAGTCCATCTCGGTATTGGCCGCATGCACGGTGAAGGCATGCGCCACATGCACCGGCGCATCGACGCGGGCCAACAGGTCGGAGGTGACCATGCGGCCGAAGAGTGCCGCCGCGAGCCCCACAGCGGATTTACTCATTGCCTTGATATTTGCTTTCTCTTTTTCCAAGCGTGCGGCTAGGGCTTTCTCTGGATTCGTTTGTTCGCCAGCCCATTTCAGCATGTCGGCAAAGTAATCGGCCTCTTTTGCGCTAAAGAAAATCGGCTGGGAAATATCGATGCCTTTTTTCTTTGCTTCTTCGCGTTTCTTCTTGCCCTTACCTTCGCCGTCCTTGTCATCCGACGACTTCGTGAAAGCATCAATAAGAACTTCAATGAGTTTCTGAGATTGCTCCGGCGGGAGACCCAAAGCAGATGCGCGGGGCAAAACAGCCCGTGTGAAGAAGGATCTCGTGCGATACCCATCTGGAACATCGGGCAACCGGGGGGCGAGGTCTTCGCGCCAGTGGCGCTTCAGGCACTGCGAGGAGACGCGCAGCCGCGTGGCGTTGCCGAAGGGAATGCGCTTGGCCAGGCCCGCGTCATCGCGGTTCAGCAGGCTGGCGGGGTAGGCGGTGAGGGTGTGGATCTGCAGGAACATGGAGCACTCCTTGGCGGGGATCAGTCGGTCTTGGGAAGGTGGCGGTAAAAGGCCTGCGCGAGGCGCCGATGCACGTGCTCGCGTTTGTCTTCATCGGCGGTCAGCAGGAAGCGGGCGGCTTCTGCAAGGTCGAAACGTTCGCCCTTGGCGGCGAGAAAGCGCACGGCGCTCATGAACAGGTCCGCGCGCACATCGTCCGGAGCCGATAGCAGGCGTTCCATTCGGCCTTCGGAAAAGCCGCTCTCGGCCAGGACCTGGCCCCAGGGGCGTTCGGGTGCGTAGGCGTCCGCGCCCAGGGTGGCCAGGCTCCAGGCCAGCAGCATCCATGCCGGCGTGGTGGCCTCGGGCGGAAGGTCGTCTCCCATCTGGCGCAGCCACAGGCGGTAGAAGGCCAGCGGCAACGGCTGGCCGGGCGCCCAGCGCCGCAGCGCGGCGCGATCGCCATTGGGGTAGTGCGAGGCACCGATCGCGTGCGCCAGGCGACCCACGGTGGCGGCGAGGGAGGATGGCTTGGCAGCGTCCTTGGAGGATGTAAGGGTGGGTTCGGTCATGCCGGTTGCTCCTCGATTTCAACGGGATTCGGTGCGCCGCGGCCCGGCAGGGGCAGGCCAGCCTTGTGCAGCATGCCGCGCCAGGCGCTCTCGGCCTGGATCAGGGCGCGCCAGCGGCGGTTGGACGGCAGCGGGAGCTGGGCGCTGGCCGCATCCAGCAGGGCCTGTCCGGTATCGACGAGCCGTTGCTGCCAGTGGCTGCGCACGGCCTCATGGGGTTCATCGGCGCAGCGCCAGAGCGTGGGGAAATAGTGCTGCTCCCATCGGCTGGCGAACTGCGAGCGGACGGCCTTGACCCAGGCCTCCACGCGCTCGAAATCAGCTTTGTCCGGCCCGCCTTCGGTCAGCACCGTCAGCGCGGTGCCCAGCGCCTTTTGGATGTCCTTGGCATCGCCCAGCAGCGTCTGAGCCAGCTGCCCCAGAGTTTCGCGGCGGGCGGGTTGCAGCAGGGCGCGCCGCGCCGCAGCCGGCACCGCGATCTCGGCACGGTGAAAGCCTTCGGTTTTGCCCTGCCCGCGCACCAGGCATGAGGCGATGAACCAGCCCGCGCCATCGCCGGGCGGCGGCTTTTGAAGTGGCGTGAGTTCGAAACCCTGCTCGAACAGCAGGTCGGTCAGGCGTTGAGGGGTGAAGCCATCCTCGGACAAGGTCAGTGCCGAGCGCCCCTTCTTCTTGTCCCCGACATTGATGACGGTCCAGGGGTCACCCACGTCGCCGTTCTCGACGGTCTTGGGGCCGATCTGGCGGACGTCACTCGTTGCGCCCAGTGCGAGCAGGCGTCCATCGGCAAGCAGGCAGAGGCGGATCGGACGGGCGGCTTCGATGAACCATGGTTCGAGCTGCGACAGCGTGTGCTGGTGGCCTTTGCGGTTCCAGGGAGTCAGCCAGGTCAGCACGGTGCCGCGTCGCGGATAGCCCAACTCGCGGCAAACACCTTCCCGCAGCCGCGCAAGCGCTTGTACCTCGTCGATGAAGCGGGAAGAAACTCCGCGCTCGCGCACCCAGGCCGCGATGCTGCGGCTGGCAAAGCCACCGTTCATGCGCACGATGCCGTAGTTCCCCTTCCCGAGAAACCCGCTGGTGGTCTGCAGCATCATCAAGGCGAAAACCCAGGCTTCCTCGGCTGACGGTCGTGCCCGCGCCATCTTGACGTCGTGGTTCTTGGCAGTGACCAATACATCCAGCTCGTCGGGCGTGGTGGCCTTGGGATCGAACAGGGTCTGCCCACGGCCGGTCTTGAACCCATAGTCCGCGGCTTCGGCGTCCCAGCTTTTCCAAGGGTGTTGCAGGAAGGCGGGCTTGGTCACGTCCTCCACCACCAGATGCCAGGCCTCAGGGATGCCGTCGGCCAGGTCCAGCAGACCCTCGCGCCAGTAGGCTGCATC
>CAYUJV010000141.1:0-6794 GCA_964445085.1 uncultured Burkholderiales bacterium | reverse complement strand
AGGTTCGCCGCCAGCGCCCGTGCGGCGTGGGGGTTGTGGGCGACGTCCAGGATGCGCAGCGGCCGGCCGGGAACCACCTGGAATCGGCCGGGCAGCACCACCTCGTGCAGCCCGCGCCGGACGTCGGCCTGGCTCACGGGCAGACGCTCCGCCAGCGCGTCGAGGGCCGCCAGCGCCGCCGCCGCGTTCGCCAGCTGATACGCACCCACCAGGGCGGGATACGGGAGGGCGTCGCGGAGGCGTCGCGCCCCCCCCTCGCCGCTCCAGAAACGCCACTGCAGGCCGTCGGCCTCGTAGCCGAAGTCGCGCCCGATCAGGCGCAGGTCGGCATCGATTCCGCGCGCATGGTCCAGCAGCGTCTGCGGCGGGTCGCCATCGGCGCAGATCGCCGGGTGGCCGCTGCGATAGATGCCCGCCTTCTCGCGGCCGATGGCCTCGCGCGTCGGCCCGAGGTATTCGGTGTGGTCGATATCGACGCTGGTGACCACGGCCACGTCCGCATCGAACACGTTCACCGCATCGAGGCGGCCGCCCAGGCCGACCTCGAGCACCGCCACATCCAGTCCCGCCTCCTGGAACAGCCACATCGCCGCCAGCGTCCCGAACTCGAAATAGGTGAGGGACACCTCGCCGCGCGCGGCTTCGACCACTTCGAACGCGCGGCACAGCGCGGCATCCGCAACCGGCTCGCGCCGGATGCGCACGCGCTCGTTGTAGACGAGGAGATGAGGCGAGGTGTAACAACCGACGCGGTAGCCCGCCGCCGAGAGGATCGCCTCCAGCAGCGCGCAGGTGGAGCCTTTGCCGTTGGTGCCGCCGACGGTGATGAGCGGGAAGCCCGGATCGAGCCCGAGCCGCTGCTTGACCGTCCGCACCCGGTCGAGCCCGAGCTCTATGGTCTTGGGGTGAAGGCTCTCGAGATGGCTTAGCCACTCCCCCAGCGTGCGCCGGGGGGGCGGGTGGGTGCGCCCGCTGGGCATGGACAAGGCTGTCGGGAAGGTCGCGCTAGGCTGCAGCGGGGAGACGCATGAGGAGCGTGATGAGGTTCGCGAGCCGGTCGCGCATCTGGCGCCGGTCCACGATCATGTCGATGGCGCCATGCTCGAGCAGGAACTCGGCGCGCTGGAAGCCCGCCGGCAGCGTCTGGCGCACGGTCTGCTCGATCACGCGCGGCCCGGCGAAGCCGATCAGCGCGCCCGGCTCGGCCACGATCACGTCGCCCAGCATGGCGAAGCTGGCCGACACGCCGCCCATGGTCGGGTCGGTGAGGACGGAAATGAACGGCAGCTTCTCCCCGGCCAGCTGGGTCAGCGCGGCGCTGGTCTTGGCCATCTGCATGAGCGAGAACAGGCCTTCCTGCATGCGCGCGCCGCCGCTGGCGGAGAAGGAAATCAGCGGCATCTTCTGCTCGCAGCACACCTGCACCGCCTCGACGAAGCGCTCGCCCACGACCGAGCCCATGGAACCGCCCATGAACTTGAACTCGAAGGCCGCCACCACCGCCGGCACCGACTTGATGCTGCCCTGCATCACGATCAGGGCATCGCCCTCGCCGGTCTCCAGCTGCGCATCCTTGATGCGGTCGGTGTATTTCTTGCTGTCCTTGAACTTGAGGCTGTCCACCGGGAGGATGTCGGCGCCGATCTCGTAGCGCCCTTCCGCATCCAGCAGCATGTCGATGCGGTCACGGGCGGAGACCCGGTGGTGGAAATTGCACTTGGGGCAGACTTCGAGATTCTTCTCCAGATCGGCGCGGTAGAGCACCGCCTCGCAGGACGGGCATTTGCTCCAGAGGCCTTCCGGAACGTTCTTCTTGTTGCCCTCGACCTTGCGCTTGATCTTGGGCGGCAGCAGTTTCTGGAACCAGCTCATGGCACCTCCTTCGCGTTAGGCGGCAGCGGATGCCGTGGCATCCATCGCGTGACGTATCTCTCGCACCAGCGCGGCAACCTGCTCGATCGCCTGCCCCTCTGGTGCGCTTTCAATGGTCTGCACGATGCGGCTGCCGATCACCACCGCATCGGCGAAGCCGGCCACGGCCTGGGCGGTGGCGCCGTCGCGGATGCCGAAGCCGACACCGATCGGCAGGAAGATCTGCTTGCGCAGGGCGGCCAGCTTGCGCTTGACCTCGGCCAGATCGAGATGGCTCGCGCCGGTCACCCCCTTCAGGGAAACATAGTACACAAAGCCGCGCGCGAGCTTGGCCACTTCCGCCACCCGCTCCGGCTTGCTGGTCGGCGACAGCAGAAAAATCGGATCGATGCCGCGATCGGTCAGACGGGCCACGAATTCGCCGCATTCTTCCGGCGGGTAGTCCACGGTCAGCATGCCGTCCACGCCCTGCTCCTGCGCGCGCTGCGCGAAAGCCGCGTAGCCCATGGCCTCGATCGGGTTGGCGTAGCCCATCAGCACCACCGGCGTGGTGCTGTCGCTGCGGCGGAATTCGGCCACCATGGCCAGGACGTCGTTCAGGCCGACGCCGTGGGCAAGCGCGCGTTCGCTGGCACGCTGGATGGTCGGGCCGTCCGCCATGGGGTCGGAGAACGGCACGCCCAGTTCGATGATGTCGGCGCCGGCGGCGACCATCGCATGCATCAGCGGCACCGTCAGCCCGGGATTCGGATCGCCGGCGGTGATGAAGGGGATCAGCGCCCGCTTGTCGTGCTGCTTGAGGCGGGCGAAAGTGGCTGCGATACGGGACATGTTCTTTCCGTGTGGACGAGCGGCCGGCTACAGGGTGATGCCGGACAGCGCTGCCACGGTGTTGAGATCCTTGTCGCCGCGGCCGGAGAGATTCACCAGGAGCACTTGGTCGCGGTCCATGGTCGGCGCCATCTTCGCGGCGTGGGCCAGGGCATGGCTCGATTCCAGCGCGGGAATGATGCCTTCGAACCGGCACAGGTCGTGGAACGCCGCCAGCGCCTCCTGGTCGGTGACCGTCACGTATTCGGCGCGGCCGCTGTCCTTGAGCCAGGCATGCTCCGGCCCCACGCCCGGATAGTCGAGGCCGGCGGAAATGGAATGGGTTTCGATGATCTGGCCGTTCGCATCCTGCATCAGGTAGGTGCGGTTGCCGTGCAGCACGCCCGGCGTGCCGGCATTGAGCGGCGCCGCATGCCGGCCGGTCTCCACGCCTAGGCCGCCGGCCTCGACGCCGATCAGGCGCACGCCCGCTTCGCCCAGGTAGCGGTAGAAAATCCCCATCGCGTTGGAACCGCCGCCGACGCAGGCGATCACCGCATCCGGCTGGCGGCCGACGAGTTCCTGCATCTGGGCGTGGGCCTCGTGCCCGATCACTGCCTGGAAGTCGCGCACCATCATGGGATAGGGATGGGGGCCGGCCACGGTGCCGATGATGTAGAAAGTGGAATCGACGTTGGTCACCCAGTCGCGCATGGCTTCGTTGAGCGCATCCTTCAGCGTCTTGGAACCCGACTCCACGGGCACCACGGTCGCGCCCAGCATCTTCATGCGGAACACGTTGGGCGACTGGCGCTTCACGTCCTCGGAACCCATGTACACCACGCATTCCATGCCCAGACGCGCGGCGACGGTGGCCGTGGCCACGCCATGCTGGCCGGCGCCGGTTTCGGCGATGACGCGCTGCTTGCCCATGCGCTTGGCGAGCAGGGCCTGGCCGATGGTGTTGTTCACCTTGTGCGCGCCGGTGTGGTTGAGGTCTTCCCGCTTGAGGTAGATGCGCGCCCCGCCCAGGTGCTCGCTCCAGCGCTGGGCGTAATACACCGGGCTGGCGCGGCCGACGTAGTGCTTGAGGTCGCGGGTGAACTCGGCCTGGAACTCGGGATCGAAGCGGTATCGCTCGTAGGCGAGGCGCAGTTCCTCCAGCGCCTCCATCAGCGTCTCCGCGACGAAAATGCCGCCGTAGGGGCCGAAATGGCCGCGCTCGTCGGGCAGGTCATACATCTGCATTGCGCACTCCTTGCATGAACGCGGCGATTTTCGCCGCATCCTTGATTCCCTTCGCCGCCTCGACGCCGCTGGAGACATCCACCGCCCAGGGCCGCACGCGCCGGATGGCCTCGCCGACATTGGCCGCATCCAGGCCGCCGGACAGCACCACCGGCAGCGGCAGCCGCGCGGGGATCAGCCCCCAGTCGAACGCCTGGCCGGTGCCGCCGGGCGTCCCTTCCACGTAGGCGTCGAGCAGCAGCCCCCGGGCATCGGCATACGAAGCCGCGTATTTTACCAGATCGACCCCCGGCTTCACCCGCACCGCCTTGAGATAGGGCCGGCCGAAGCCACGGCAGAATTCCGGGCTCTCGTCGCCATGGAACTGCAGCAGATCCAGCGGCAGCGCGCCGAGCACGGCTTCCACCTGCGCCGCGGGTGCGTTCACGAACAGCCCGACGCTGGTGACGAAGGGCGGCAGGCTGGCCAGCACGGCGCGCGCCTGGTCGACGCCGACACAGCGCGGGCTCCTGTCGTAGAACACCAGGCCGATGGCATCGGCGCCGGCGCCCGCCGCGGCGTGCGCATCCTCGATCCGGGTGATGCCGCAGATTTTTACGCGTGTCATGAAGCCAATCCCCAGGCGGCCGTGTCAGGCGCCGGCCAGCAGCGCCGCCGGCATGGCGTCCGTGCCGGGGCGGGCGGGCAAGCCCCAGCGCGGGTCATAGTCCGCACCGGCGAAGTACAGCCCATCCGGCGCGAAGGTCGGCGCCGCCCGCCGGCGGTCGCGGCCCGCGAGCAGGTCGGCGAGCCATTCCGGCGGATATTTTCCCTTGCCCACGTAGACCAGGCAACCGACGATGTTGCGCACCATGTGGTGGAGGAAGGCGTTGGCGGCGAGGTCGAACACGATGAAATCCCCTTCGCGCCGGATGTCCAGCTGCGACAGCGTCCGCACCGGCGATTTCGCCTGGCATTCGGCCGCGCGAAACGCGCTGAAGTCATGTTCGCCGAGGAGGTGGCCTGCCGCCGCCCGCATCGCCTGCACATCGAGCGGGGCGTGATACCAGCCGACGCGGCCGGCCAGAAGCCCGGGCCGCACCGCGCGGTTGAGCAGCAGATAGCGATAGCGGCGGCCCACGGCCGAGAAGCGCGCGTGGAAATCGGCCGCGACCGGCTGCGCCCACAGCACCGATATCGCCGGCGGAAGCAGGGCATTCACGCCGCGCACCCAGGCACTGTCCGGGCGCACCGCCGGGGTGTCGAAGTGCGCCACCTGGCCGAGCGCATGCACCCCGGCATCGGTGCGCCCGGCGGCCGCGAGGCTGGCCGCGTGCCCCGCGATCTCGGCAACGGCCGCGCTCAGCGCGTCCTGCACCGAACAGCCCCCGGGCTGGGTCTGCCAGCCGCAAAAGCGGCTGCCGTCATATTCGACGCCGAGGGCGATCCTCACCACAGCAGCGCCCCGAGGAGCCCGGCCAGACAGGCGAGGCAGGCCCCGTCCCGCCACGTGGCGGCCGGCAACTCCACGACCACCCGCCGCGGAAAGTCGGCCGGCACCTCGTCCATGGCTGCGGCGAGGCCGGCGGGGGAAAGCCTGACTCGCGGCGCCGATTCCACCCAGGCCAGGACGAGCCCCAGGCGGACCGCAAAGCGCTCCACCGGCAGGCCCAGCGCGCCCAGCGGCCGGGCAAGCGCATAGATCGCCGCGAGGGTGCCCCCCCGCCCGGTCACCGCGAGCAACCATGCGAGGGACGCCAGCATCCATCCCAGCCGCCACGCCTGGTGCGCGCCCGCAACGAGTCCCTCCGCAGTCGGCGAGAATGCGCCCCAGGCCGGCCACAGCGGCGCGCCCGCGGTGCCGAAGCCATAGACCGCGATCAGGGCGAGCAGAAGCAGGCGCGTCCGCCGAAACAGCAGCCGGGCGCGGGCGCGGACGTTCGCGTCGCGCATCCCGGGCAGGAGCAGAACGGACATCAGGGCGAGGCCGCTGGTATCCAGCCAGGGCAGCGCGAGCGCGCAGGCGATCCAGGCGGCAAGCAGCGTGGCGGGATGAAGCGGCATAGGAAGCGCCAAAACGGAGGGGGCCGCTTGCGCGGCCCCCAGTCACCGGGAAAACATCAATGTTACAGTCTAGGACAGGGTGGCGAGCAGTTTCTTCGCGTCGGCCTGCTGCTCTGGACCGCCCTCCTGCATCACCTCTTCCAGGATCTCGCGCGCCCCTTCCTTGTCACCCATCTCGACGTAGGCACGCGCCAGGTCCAGCTTGGTCGAGGCTTCCTCCCAGGATTCGCCGGGCGCGCCGGCAAGGGTGGTCGCTTCTTCCAGCGCGCCGCCCATGCCCGCTTCGCCGCCGATCTCGAGATCGAGCCCGGACAGGTCCAGGTCCGGCATCAGGGCTTCCGCTTCGGCCGGCGCCGCAGTGGCGGCAGCCGCCGCGGGCGTTTCGAGGTCGAAGTCGAAATCGAGGCCGCCCAGGGTGTCGGCTTCCGCCGCGGGTGCCGCGCTCTCCTTCGACCCGCCGAGCTCGCCCAGTTCGGGCAGGTCGAGGGAGAATTCGATCGCGCCGGAATCCGCAGCCGGAGCCGCCTCCTGTTTCTCCACGGCCTGCGGAATGATGGTCCCCAGATCCAGGTCCAGCGTACCCTCCGCCGAATCCTGCACGGTGTCCGCCAGGGTTTCCGGCGCAGTCTCCAGGTCCAGGGCCAGGGGCATTTCCGCTGCCAGTTCACCCGGCACGGTAGCCTGGTCCAGCGGCAGCCCGCCGGCGGTGTCCAGGTCGAGACTGAAATCGAGCGCAGGCGCCGCTTTTTCTTCGGCTACAGCGGCTGCGGCTGCGGCGCCGGCAACCGCCGCCGCAGCCGCAGCCGGGCCAGCGCCCTGGG
>CAYUJV010000140.1:0-7025 GCA_964445085.1 uncultured Burkholderiales bacterium | reverse complement strand
TCCACCGCCATCATCTCCATGGCGGAGAGCTGCTCGGTGGCCTTCATCAGGCCGATCTCGGCGGTGATGGCGGAACCGGCGCGGCTGGCGAAGAGCAGGGCGGCGAGCACCGGCCCCAGCTCGCGCACCAAGGACAGCGCCACCAGCGTGCCCAGCGCGGATTCGGAGCCATATTTCTGCAGCGTTTCGTAGCCCTGCAGCCCCAGCACCATGCCCACGAACAGGCCCGACACCAGGATGATGATCAGGGACAGCACGCCGCTGAAATAGATTTCCTTGATGGTGAGGTGGAAGCGGCGGAAGCTCGCCCCGGAATGCAGCAGCGTGGCGAGAAAGAAGCGCGCGGCATAGCCCAGGCGCCAGATGCCGTCCACCACGCGATGGCCGATGCCGCGCACGGCGGCGATGGGACGTTCAAGCATGGGCGGCTCCCAGGCGCATGTCGTCGGCGTAGGCCGGCGCCGGATAGTGGTAGGCCATCGGCCCGTCGATCTCGCCATGCACGAACTGGTGCACGAAGGCGGTGTCCGACTTGCGGATGTCGTCCGGCGTGCCCTCGGCGATCACCACGCCGTCGGCCATGAAGTAGATGTAGTCCACGATCTGCAGCGATTCCTGCACGTCGTGGGTGACGATGATGGAGGTGGCGCCCAGGGCGTCGTTGAGCCGCCGCACCAGATTGCCGATCACGCTCATGGCGATCGGATCGAGGCCGGTGAAGGGCTCGTCATACATGATCAGCATCGGGTCGAGCGCGATGGCGCGCGCCAGCGCCACCCGCCGCGCCATGCCGCCGGAGAGCTCCGCCGGCTTGAGGTTCCAGGCCGCGTGCAGGCCCACCGCGTGCAGCTTCATCATCACCAGGTCGCGAATGATTTCCTCCGGCAGGTCGGTGTGCTCGCGCATCTGGAACGCCACGTTGTCGAACACCGTCATGTCGGTGAACAGCGCGCCGAACTGGAACAGCATGCCCATGCGCCGGCGCAGGGCGTAGATGCCGTCGCTGTCGAGGTCGCTGGTGACCTGGCCGTCCACCACCACCTGGCCGCTGGTGGGCATGATCTGCCCGCCGATCAGGCGCAGCAGCGTCGTCTTGCCGCAGCCGGACAGGCCCATGATGGCCACCACCTTGCCGCGCGGGATGTTCATGTTGATCCCCTTGAGGATCGGCCGCACGTCGTAGCTGAAGTTCACATCGCGGATTTCGATCAGATTGTCGGAAGCCATGCGAAAAGGGCCTGGTTAAAAGCCGAGCATTTTACCCTGAAATGAAATCGCCCGGCGCAGGCTGCTAGTAGCCGAGCACTTCGAGCAGGGTGCGCGCCTCGGCGAGCTTGCCCTGGTCGGCATCGAGGGAGATCAGATACAGCTCGCCGCCGGGCCGGGCCCTGGCCTGGAGCTGCGCCGCCAGCTCGCGCAGATCGCTGCCGGCGTCGAACCACAGCACGCGCTCGTTCTCCTCCGGGCCGAGCAGCACGGCCTTCTCCGCCAGCGCCGCGATGCGCTCCCGGTCCTGCCCGGTCAGCGCGCCCGGCGGATGCTCCAGCAGGAAGCGGAAGCGCTCCAGCGTGTCCCCGCGCCAGCCTGCGAGCTCGGCCGGGCTGCGCGCGCTCCAGTCATGGTAGGGCAGCAGCACGCACTCGTACTGGGTGTTGTAGTAGGACAGGCGCCATTCCGGCGGCAGGCCGTCCGGGTAGAGGGCGCCGACCCAGGCATCGTGCTCCCAGCCGATGGCGCCCAGCCGGCAATGGTACGTTGGCGCGTGTGTCATGGGCTGGCATTATAGGTGACCTTTTCCGCTGCCTGCCCGGCCGTTCCTTCCCCATGCAGTTCGACCTGTTCTACGAGCTTTCCATGCCGCCCGATCTCGCCCGCAGCGAGGCGCAGGCCGTCGCCGACTGGCTGGGCGAAATGGAGCTGGCCGATGCCCTGGGCTTCCGCTGCGCCTGGCTGGTGGAGCACCACTTCACCCGCGGCTATTCTCACAGCTCGGTGCCCGAGGTGCTGCTCGCGGCGGCCGCCGCGCGCACCCGGCGACTGCGGATCGGCCTGGGGGTCATCCCCCTGCCTTATCACCATCCGCTGCGGGTGGCGGAGCGGGTGGCGATGCTCGACGTCGTCTCCAACGGCCGGCTCGAGGTGGGCATCGGGCGCGGCTTTTCCCCCCAGGAGTACCACGCCTTCGGCGCCGACATGGCGCACAGCCGCGCCCTGACCGCGGCCGGCCTCGACCTCCTGCGCCAGAGCTTCGGGCGCGGCCCGGTTCGCGTGGCGGACGGCGGCCGCATGCTGTCGCTGGACCTCCTGCCCAAGCCGGTGCAGGAGGCCCCGCCGCTATGGGCGGCGGCGGTGAGCCCGGCCAGCTTCGACTGGGCGGCGCGCCAGGGGCTCGGGCTGCTGGCGGGCCCGTTCAAGCCCTGGTTCATGACCCGCGCCGACCTCGCCAGCTACCGCGCCGGCTGGCAGGCGCCGGAACGGCCGCGCATCGGCATGACCGTGGGAATCTTCTGCCTGCGCGACGGCAGGCGGGCAGCGGCGCTGGCGGCGCCGGCCTTCGAGTGGTACTACCGCGAGCTGTACAAGACCACGCTGCCGGTGCTGGAGCGGCTCTATCCCAGCTACGAGCAGCTGCGCGAGCTGGGGCATTTCCGCCACCTGTTCCGGCTCGGCATCAATCTCACCCTGCTCCGGACCTTCGGCATGGCGGTGGTGGGCTCGCCGGCCGAATGCATCGACCAGCTGCAGAAATACCGCGAAGCCGGCGTCACCCACCTGCTGTGCGCGGTGGGGGCCGGGGCGCTGCCGACGGAGGCGGTGCGGGAATCGATGCAGGTGATCGCCGAGGAGGTGATGCCGGCAGTTCAGGCCTCCGGGCCCGCGGCAAATTGATCATGCGGGTGTTCGTCACCGGCTCCGCCGCCCATCTGGCCTGCGCGCTGTTGCCGAAACTCTGCGCGCGGGAGGAGGTGACGTCCGTCGTCGGCATCGATCTGCGGCCGGCCGTTTTCTCCCACCCGAAGTTCACGCACCGCGTGGCGGACATCCGCGGACCGGAATTGCCCGAACTGATGCGCGGCTGCGACGCGCTGGTGCACCTGGCCTTCGTCGTGCTGCGCGGGCGCATGCCGGCGGCCGAGATGCACGACATCAATGTCCACGGCACGCGGCGCGTGTTCGAGATCGCAGCGGGGCAGGGGCTGCGCCGGCTGGTGCACCTGTCCAGCGCCGCCGTCTACGGCCATGGCGACGCCCTGACGGAAACCGCGCCCATGCGCCCGCTGCCCGGCTTCCTGTACGGCGCGCACAAGGCGCAGATCGAGGACTGGATGGGCCGCGCGCTGCCGCAGGCGGTGCGCCTGCGTCCGCACATCATCCTCGGCCCCCACTGCCAGCCGCTGCTGAAATCCATCCTGCGCAGCCCGTTCTACGTCGCGCTGCGGGAGCCCCAGCCGCAGCTGCAATGCGTGCACGAGGCCGACGTCGCCGACGCCGTCGTCGCCAGCCTGCTCCAGGAGGCACGCGGGCCGTTCAACTTGGCGGCGCCAGGGCGCTACGGCGTGCGCGAAGTCATTCGCGCGCGGCATCGATTTGCCCTGCCGCTGCCATTTTTTGCCGCCAAGGCCTTGCTGACCGCCGCCTGGCGCATCGGCGGCTTCGGCGGCGAGCCGGCCTGGCTCGACGGCATCCGCCATTCGCTCACCCTGGACTGCGGCCGGGCGCAGCACGAGCTGGGCTGGGCGCCGCGCCACGACGCCCGCCAGACGTTAGCTGCTATGATCGCGCCATGAGCGCGCCCGCCCTGTTGATCCAGCATCTATCCAAGTCCTACGGCCGGCAGGCCGTGCTGCGCGATGTGTCGCTGGAGCTGCGGGCCGGCGAAGCCTTCGGCCTGGTGGGCATGAACGGCGCCGGCAAGACCACGCTGATCAAGTGCCTGCTCGACTTCTGCGCGCTCGACGGCGGCGGCATCGCCATCCTCGGCGTGCCCCATGTCGAGACCCGCGCGCGCAGGCCGCTGGCCTACCTGCCGGAAAACTTTCTGCCGCCTCCCTACCTCAGCGGGCGCGAGTTCGTGAAATATATCCTCGAGCTGCGCGGCGAGCCCTATTCGGAGCAGGCCGCGGGCGAGATGTTCGCCGCCCTCGACCTCGACCCGGCGGCCCTCGGCAAGCTGGCGCGCAGCTATTCGAAGGGCATGACGCAGAAGCTGGGGCTCGCCGCCTGCCTGCTGAGCCAGGCGACGCTGTTCGTGCTGGACGAGCCCATGAGCGGCCTCGACCCCAAGGCGCGCGCCCTGCTCAAGCGCCGGCTGGCGGCGATCCGGGCGGCGGGCAAGACGCTGTTCTTCAGCTCCCACGTCCTGGCCGACGTGGAGGAGCTGTGCGACCGCATGGCGATCCTGCACGGCGGCGCGCTGCGCTTCGTCGGTCCGCCGGCCGGCTGCCGCGAACGATACGGCGCGGCGACCCTGGAGGAGGCCTACCTGGCGGCCATTGCCTGAGCCGGGTTCGGCGCGGGCGCGTTGCTGGCTAGACGCGGGGCCTTCTGGCACAATGTCGAAAAAATGACAATTCCTTAATCCGGCGCAGAGGCTGTTTCTCGTGGGGAGCACGACGTGGCAACACCGCAGAACGACAAGCCGACCCTGCTGATCGTCGACGACGATCCGCTGATCACCGATACCCTGAGCTTCGTGCTCGCCAGGAAATTCCGCGTGCATGTGGCGGATTCCCGCGCCCGCGCGCAGGTGCTGCTGCAGGAGCTGGAGGCGCCGCCCGAACTGGCGCTGGTGGACCTGGGTCTGCCGCCGCTGCAGCACCTGCCGGACGAGGGCTTCCATCTCATCTCCGAGCTGCTGGCGTTCTCGCCGGACATCAAGATCCTGGTGCTCTCCGGCCAGAACGACGAGGCCAATGCGCGCCATGCCCGCACCCTGGGCGCCATCGATTTCATCGGCAAGCCCTGCGACCCGGAGACCCTGACCGAACACCTGGAAAACGCCCTCAAGGCGCGCAGCGCCGAGGTCGCGGCGGAGGCGGAAGCGGAGAGCGACGCCAGCTGCGGCATCCGGGGCGAGAGCCCGGCGGTGCTCAAGCTGCGCCAGCAGATCGCCCAGTTCGCCGACTCCCCCTTCCCGGTGCTGATCGAGGGCGAGTCCGGCAGCGGCAAGGAGCTGGTGTCCGCCTGCCTGCATCGCCTGAGCACGCGGCGCAAGAAGCCTTTCCTGGCCCTCAACTGCGCCGCGATTTCGCCCACCCTGGTGGAGCCGACCCTGTTCGGCTACAGCAAGGGCGCGTTCACCGGCGCCAACACCGCGCGCTCCGGCTATTTCGAGGACGCCAACGACGGCACCCTGTTCCTGGACGAAATCGGCGAGCTGCCGTTCGAGCTGCAGGCCAAGCTGCTGCGGGTGCTGGAGAACGGCGAGTTCCAGCGGGTGGGCGAGACCCAGACCCGCCACAGCAATGCGCGCATCGTCGCCGCCACCAATCGGGACTTGCGGGCGGAGATCCGCGGCGGACGCTTCCGCGCCGACCTCTACCACCGGCTCTCGGTGTTCACCATCGACGTGCCGCCGCTGCGCGAGCTGGGCGACGACAAGCTGGCGCTGCTCGAGCACTTCCGCGCCTTCTATGCCAGACAGGCCAACGTCAAGCCCTTCGACTTCGACAAGAATGCGGCGGCGCGCTGGATGAGTTACCACTTCCCGGGCAACGTGCGCGAGCTGCGCAACATCGTCATCCGCCTCACCACCAAGTACGCCGGCCAGAAAGTGAGCCAGCAGCAGCTGGAGGACGAGCTCGACACCGAAATCTACGGCGGCGGCGCGATGGAAGTCCCCACCAGCGTCGAGGCGCTGGCGGAGATGGCGCGCAAGCACCTGCAGAGCCAGGCCAACTTCAGCCTCGACCAGACCCTCAAGCAATGGGAGCAGAGCTACGTCGAGGCGGCGCTGAAGATGACCCACGGCAACCTGAGCCAGGCGGCGAAGCTGCTCGGCGTGAACCGCACCACCCTCTACAGCCGCATGCAGTCCTACGAGAACGCGAGCCAAGAGTAGCGCGTGTATCTGGAATTTTTCGGCCTCAGCCAGCCGCCGTTCAAGATCACCCCGAACACGGAGTTCTTCTTCCCGGGCGGCAACCGCGGGCCCATTCTCGACGCCCTGGTCTACGCCATCACCCACGGCGAGGGCATCGTCAAGGTCACCGGCGAAGTCGGCAGCGGCAAGACCATGCTCTGCCGCATGCTGGAGGACAGCATGCCGGACACGGTGGAGACCGTGTACCTGGCGAATCCCAGCGTGGAGCCGGGGGAAATCCTCCACGCCATCGCCTTCGAGCTGCATCTGGAACTTCCTCATGGCGCGACCCGGCTGCAGGTGATGCAGGCGTTGCAGGAGTATTTGCTCAAGCGCCACGAAGAGGCCCGGCAGGTGGTGCTGTTCGTGGAGGAGGCGCAGGCGATGCCCCTGGCCACGCTGGAGGAAATCCGCCTGCTGTCCAACCTGGAAACCCAGCACCACAAGCTGCTGCAGATCGTGCTCTTCGGCCAGCCGGAGCTGGACGAACTGCTGGCCGACCCCGCCATCCGCCAGCTGCGCGAGCGCGTGGTGCACAGCTTCCACCTCGATCCGCTCAACGCCACCGACACCCGCGCCTACCTCAACTTCCGCATGCGCCAGGCCGGCTACAAGGGGCCGGACGTGTTCGGCCCGGCCGCGGTGCGCGAGATCGCCCGCGCCTCCCTGGGCCTGACGCGGCGCATCAACATCATCGCCGACAAGGCGCTGCTCGTGGCCTACACCGAGCGTACCCACGACGTCAGCGCCAGGCACGTGCTGGCGGCGGCCAAGGACTCGGAGTTCGTCGACTTCGCGGTGCAGGGAAGGCAGAAGACCTGGCTGGTGGGGAGCGCGCTGCTGGTGGCCGGCCTGGGGCTGGGCTATCTCGCCGCGCGCTGGACCGCCCCGTCCGCGCCTCAGCCGGCCCCCGTCGCCCTTGCCGCCGTCGCGCCGAGTGCGC
>CAYUJV010000139.1:0-7225 GCA_964445085.1 uncultured Burkholderiales bacterium | reverse complement strand
GGCGGCCGTGGTGTCCGCCTGGCCCACAGTCGGCGCCGCCGCCGGAGACGCGCCGCCCTGGGGCGGCGCGGCCGAGTCGACGCCGGTCTATCGCGGCCAGAAGGTGGTGTTCGATGTTACGACGGGCACGCTCGCCGGCCTCAACAGCCTGCTCGACCGCGCCGGCTATCTGAGCCAGATGAATGGCGACGATCCGTTTGACACCCGCATCGTCATCGTTTTGCACGGCGATGCCATTCCGTTCTTTGCAGCCAGGAACTACGCGCAGTACCGTGCCCTGATGCAGCGCGCGTACGCCGCGACGCTGGGCAACATCATCGAGTTCCGCATGTGCAAGGCGGCGGCCCGGCTGCGCGGCTTCGAGCCGCGCGACATTCACGGCTTCGTCACGATGGTGCCGATGGCGGAGGCGGAGATCGCCCGCCTGCAGCAGGAAGGCTACGCCTACCTGCGGTAGCTCGACGGCGCGGGACCGGGTAGACTCCCGGCTTTCGCAATCGTCTCCCGTGCTGACTGCTGCCGATGTCCTGCCGCTGGTCCTTCCGCCTGCTTGCCCAGCTGACCCTTACCGTTACCCTGGCCCTGAGCGCCGCCGGCGCGCCGGCAGAGCCGAAGGAATCCTCCGTCCCGGATGAACCAGACGCGCTCCCGCTGCCGCTCAAGCAGGCACAGGTGCAGCTCTTCCTCGAGAACGACATGCTGGCCGGCTCGGATCGCTACTACACCAACGGCTTCAAGCTGGGTGGCGGCGTCGAAGTCCCGCTGCTGGAGAGCCTGCTCGCGCCCATCCCCAAGTCCATCCTGGATGCGCTGACCCAACCGGCGCCGGACGGCACCGAACCCATCAGCCACTTCGGGCTGTTCATCGGACAGAACATGTACACGCCCCGCGACATCACCATCGCGGCGCCGCAGCCCTACGACCGGCCGTGGGCGGCGTGGCTGTACGTGGGCGGCGTGGTGCAGCGCGTGCGCGGCGACCGGCTCGATACGGCGGAGCTGGACATCGGCATGGTGGGGCCGGCGGCCCTCGGCCGGCAGGTGCAGACCGGCTGGCATCGGCTGATCGGGGTGAAGCAGCCCCAGGGCTGGTCGAACCAGATTCCGAACGAGCTCGCATTCATGGCCGCCTACCTGCAGAAGCGCCGCTTCGGCAACGACACGGTCCAGATCGTGCCCCACGCCGGACTGACGCTGGGCACGGTGATGACCCTGGCCCGCGCCGGCGGCATCGTTCGCGTCGGCAGCCGCATGACGGGTTTCGGCCCCGACTCGATCGAGCCCGGAGGCGCGATGCTGCAGGCGACGCGGGAGGAGGACGTGCGCGGGGAGCGCGCGCGCGGCATCCGGGGCTGTTGCGAGTGGTACTTCTTCGTCGGTGCCGACTATCGGCTGGTTGCCCGCAACATCTTCCTCGACGGCCCCATGTTCCGCGGCGGCCCCAGCGTGGATCGGCGCAGCGCCGTGCACGATCTCACCTCGGGCTTCATGTTCCGCTACCGGCAGCTTAACGTTTCTCTCACGCACATCCGCCGCAGCGAGGAGTTCACCACGCCCATGGGCGGCGGCGGTCCGCAGGCGTTCTATTCGCTCAACATCGGCTGGCAGTTCGAGTAAGCGGCGTCCTTCGGCGCGAAGACCCTGATTGCCGTGCGCTTGTTTATCCGCCGGCGCATGCTATAGAGATACTTCCATTCAACCCTCGGAAGGAACACACCATGCGTCGTCTTGTGCTGTCCGTGCTGCTCGCCAGCGCCTTCACCGCCCCCCTCAGCCTGGCCGCGACCGCCCCCGTCGTGGTCCAGCTTCACGCCCAGAACAATTCGGGCGAAAACGGCACGGCCACCCTCACGCCCGAGGGCAGCCACACCAAGGTCGTCGTCGAAATGACCAACGCGCCCGCCGGCGTGGCCCAGCCCATGCACATCCATGCCGGCACCTGCGCCAATCTGGACAAGGCGCCGAAGTGGAAGCTGGAGCCGCTCAAGGACGGCAAGTCGACGACCATGGTTCCGGCCACGCTCGAAGCCATCATGAAGGACAAGACCGCCATCAACGTGCACAAGAGCGTTGCGGAGATCCAGGTGTACGTGGCCTGCGGCGACATCGTCGCCAAGTGACCGGCAGGAGCCGGGAGGTTCGTGCCGAATCGCGCCATCGGTGATGGCGCCGCCTTCAACCCTCGGGAAAGGAGCTGCACCATGAGCAAGATCCTCGACGAAGTTCTCAGCGCGAACATGGGCTACGCCGCCAATTTCGGCGACAAGGGCAAGCTGCCGATGCCGCCCGGCCGGCATTTCGCCATCCTCACCTGCATGGACGCGCGTCTCGATCCGGCGAAGTTCGCCGGGCTGGCGGAGGGCGATGCCCACGTGATCCGCAACGCCGGCGGCCGCGCCAGCGACGATGCGATCCGCTCGCTGGTGATCTCCTACAAGCTGCTCGGCACGCGCGAGTGGTTCGTCGTGCACCACACCGACTGCGGGATGGAAACGTTCACGGACGAGATCATGCGCGGGCTGCTGGCGCAGAGCCTGAAGACCGCCACCATCGACGCGAGCGGCTGGCACGATTCCGGCCAGGGGCCGGGTTCGACCGAGGGCCACTATATCGACTGGCTCACCATCAAGGACCAGGCGGACAGCGTGCGCGCCGACGTGCGCCGCATCCGCAACCATCCGCTGGTGCCGGCGGACATCGTCATCTACGGCTACATCTACGACGTGAAAACCGGCCGCCTGAACGAAGTGCCCGAGGCCATGAAGCTCGGCAAGGCGGCGTAGCGCCGGGTCGGAGACGCGGGTCAGCGCTGCCGGGCGTGGGGGCGGCCCGGCGCTGCATGCGGTAGCGCCGCCTGCTGCAGCAGCGTGCCGATCTCCTCCGCGGGCAGCGGCCGCGCGTAGAAATAGCCCTGCGCCTCGTCGCAGCCCTCCTGGCGCAGGAAGGCGCGCTGTTCCGCCGTCTCGACGCCCTCTGCCGTCACCTTCAGCTTCATGCTGCGCGCCAGGGCGATCACGGCGCGCGCGATCGCCGCATCGTCGGCGTCTTGGGGCAGGTCGCGCACGAAGGACTGATCGATCTTCAGCTTGGAGATCGGCAGGCGCTTGAGGTCGGACAGCGAGGAATAGCCGGTGCCGAAGTCATCGATGGCCAGCTCGATGCCCAGCGCCCGCAGCTGCGTGAGCAGCGCGAGCGCGCGCTCGCTTTCCTTCATCACGAAGCCTTCCGACACCTCCAGTTCCAGCCATTGCGGCCGGCAGCCGGTGGTGCGCAGCGTGCGCGTGACCATCTCGATCAGCTCCGCCTGGCGCAGCTGGGTGCCCGACAGGTTGACCGCCACCCGCCCTGGGTTCAGCCCGGCCGCGAACCACGCCGCCACCTGGCGGCAGGCGGTGGCGAGAATCCATTCGCCCAGCGGCACGATCAGGCCGGTTTCCTCCGCCAGCGGGATGAATTCGGCCGGCGCAATCGCGCCCAGTTCCCCATGGTTCCAGCGCACCAAGGCTTCCAGCCCGACGATGCGCGACGTCTCCAGATCCACCAGCGGCTGATAGTGCAGGCGGAATTCCTGCTGCTCGATGGCGCGGCGCAGGCTCGTTTCCATCAGCACGTGCTGCAGCGCCCTGGCCGTCATGTCCTCGGTGTAGAACTGGAAGGTATTGCGGCCCTGTTCCTTGGCCCGGTACATCGCCGCGTCGGCGTTGCGCAGCAGGTCCTCCGCCTCCATGCCGTTGTCCGGGTAGATGCTGATGCCGATGCTGCAGGACAGATAGAACTCGTTGCCGCCGACGACGAATGGTTCCTTGAACAGCGCGATCATTTTCTGCGCGATCGCAGTGGCGTCGTTGGGCGTGTGCAACTCCTCCAGCACGACGGTGAACTCGTCGCCGCCCAGGCGCGAGATGGTGTCCTCCTTGCGCACGTGTTCCAGCAGGCGCTCGGCCACCGCCTTCAGCACCTCGTCCCCGACAAGGTGGCCCAGGCTGTCGTTGATGTGCTTGAAGCGGTCGAGGTCGATGAACAGCAGCGCCAGGCGCTCGCGGTTGCGCGCCGCCTTGTGCATGCCCTGCTTCAGGCGGTCCAGGAACAGCAGCCGGTTGGGCAGGCCGGTGAGCTGGTCATGGTGGGCGAGATGATCCAGATGCAGCTTGCGGTCCTCCAGCTCGCTCACCTGCGCGTTCAGCTTGCTGGCCATGGCATGGAAGTTCTGCGCCAGAACGCCGATCTCATCCTTGCGGTGCAGCGGCAGGCCGGCGATGGCGTCGCCGGCGGAAAAGCGGCCGATGGCGCGGGCCATCGCCTGCAGCGGCCGCGTCAGCAGACGCGAGAGCACGAGGGCGGCCAGCAGCGCAACGAGGCTCAGGGCCAGGATGATCTCCAGGATGTTCAGGCCCAGCACGCGGCTTTGGCGCAGCACGTCGTCGAGCGGGCTCGCCAGGCCCAACACGGCGAAACGCTCGGCGCCGACGGTGCCGAACGGCACCTTGACGAAGGTGGCCACCGCGGGCGGCCCGAACATGGGAGTGCGGGTCGTGTCGAGCACGACGCGCTCCGCTTGGCCGTTCCACAATGCGGCCGTGCCCTCCAGCTCCTCCTGCAGGCGGAAGCTCCGGCCCTGGTCGAAGCCGAAGGTCTTGCTGCGATCCGGATGGATGAGATAGTCGCCTTCGCGGTTGGTGAAGTACACCCCGATGTGCGGCGGCAGGTCGGCGCGAATCAGGTCGAACAGGCCGTTGAGGTCGACGTTGACGATGACGACCCCGAAGACGCGGCCGTCCGCCCCCGCAATCGGCGTCGCGATGCGCAGCGTGGGCTTGTCCAGGCCCTCGTGCGCGCCCTGTTCGCGATTGATGTTGATGTGGGAGAAATAGAACTGCCCCGGCCGCAGGCGCAGCGCCTCGAACACATAGGGAAAGTGCCCCTTCTCCTGCAGCTCGCGGCCGGTGACATCGGTGAGTCCGTCGCGGTCGCGGTCCACGCGCACCAGCTCGCGCCCGAAGCCGTCGGCGCCGATGAGGCGGAGCTGGAAATATTCCGGATGCGCCGAGAGCATGCTGCGGAACACCTCGGACAGGCGCCGTTTCTCGGTCTCCAGGCTGTCGCCGCCGCTGCCGCCGGCGAGATGCCGCACGCTCGGCAGGGACGCCGCCACCTGCACGTCCTGGGTGATCTGGCTCAGGGTGTTGGTGAAGCGGCGCGCGAGGACGTCGGTTGCCGTGACCAGCTTGTCCTCCTCCGCGGCGATCAGCATCTCCCGGCTCTTGGAGTAGGCATAGTAGCCGGTGAGGCCGGCCGCCAGGATGCCGAAGGCCGCCAGCCACAACCCGAGTTTGAATCCGACACCGAAGCGCATCATTCTAGAAGCTCTCCAGAGGGTCGCCGGAGAGGATGCGGTTCCACAGCGCCTTGCGCTTGGCATGGCTCTCCAGGGGTTCGAGCCAGATGATCTTGTCCCCGGGCGCGCTGCCGCGGCTGGCGGTCACGGTGTTGGCGAGGCCGTGGTGCGTGCTCAGGCGCGCGCTGACCTCCTTCTCCAGCGTGAAGTTGATCCACTGCTCGGCCAGGGCGCGGTTGTGCGCGCCGCGGGTCAGCGCCCAGCAGTCGAGCCAGGCCAAGGCACCCTCGCGCGGAATGACGTAGCCGATGTCGGCGCCGGCGGCGCGCAGGGCTTCCACCTGCTGCGTGCCGTAGTTGGCGAACACGAGCGCGATGTCGTGCTGCAGGTAGAGCTGCACCGCCTCTTCCGGCGAGGTGTAGAAGGTGAGCACGTTGCGCCGCAGTTTCACCAGCTGGCGCGCGGCCTGGCGCAGCTCCGCATCGCTCAGATGGAACGGATTCCTTGCGCCCAGGAGCAGCGCGGCCAGGGAGAAGTTGTGGTTGCTGGTGTTGTAGGCCAGCACCCGGCCGCGATATTCGGGCGCCCACAGGGCGGCAATCGATTGCGGCGGCTGCTTCACCGTGCGCCGATTGTAGATCAGCCCCATTTCCGCATAGGTGTAGGGGATGGCATAGACTTTTCCGTGCCGCGTCGCGCCCGGGATCGCCTCCAGCGTGCGGAAGCGCGGCAGCTGGCGCGCATGGTTGGGAATCTGCGCCAGGTCGATGGGCGCGGCCAGGCCGGCGTCGATGTAGCGCTGCAGCTCGGCGGTGTTCACCGCGAACACGTCGTAATCGCCGCCCCGGTTGGCGCTGATCTTGTCCCACAGCGCGTCGTCCGAATCGACGAAGGTCACATCGACGGCGGCGCCGGTCCGTTGCTCGAACCTGTGCGCGAGGTCGGCATCGGCATAGCCGGGCCAGGCGAGCACGCGCAGGCGCTCCTGGGCCAGCAGCGCGTCGGGGAACACCCACAGCGTCAACACGAAGGCGCACGCCAGCAGCCGGCGCAGCGCAGGGGAAATCGCAGCCATCTGATCGTTGAACGGAACACGGTGCGCCGGCAGCCCGGCGCGGACGAGCTAGTTTAACCGCGGCGCCTTATGACGGGGAGATAAATCGGAATGGAATGTCCGAAATCCGCAGCCGGCCACGGGGTGGCGGAGGCGGATGGCGGCCTGCGGCAGCGGCGTCGGCCGGCTCCGCGGCAGGCCCGCCGGCGGTCTAGCTGCGCTTGCAGGTGGAGACGTGGAACGGCAGATAGGCCGGGCACCAGCCGATCAGGCCCGTCACCAGGAAGATGATCGCGACGATGCCGAGGACGATGGCAAGCGTGCCGGTGATCTGCCCGGAAAAATACAGCGCGGCGATGATGGCGGCGATGATGATGCGGATGACGCGGTCAGCGGTACCCATGTTCTTTTTCATGATGCAGGACCTCCATGTGGACGAATGGTGGAGCGCCCGGGCGTCACAGCAGCCGCTGTCCGAGCAGCACCAGACCGCCAATCACGGCCAGGCACAGCAGACAGGCAAGCACGAGTTTTGCGAGCGTGGGCATGGCCCTGGCGCACTCCTGATACAGCATAGGACACCAATTCGACAATGGAAGCCGGGCGCGGGTTCGGGCGGCAGCCGGTGCCGGCGAAAAAACCATTGCCCCCGGCTATACTGGCAGCTGCCGCCAGCGCATGACGCCGGCTTAAAAAATGCAACGAGGAGAAATCATGTCCAAGCTCTCATATCCCATGGTGCGGAGGCGTGCCTGCCGCCGCGCACGGCGCGGGCGCATGGCCGGATGCGGGCTCGGCGTGCTGCTCGCCGTCGGCCTTGCGGCGCCGGCGCTGGC
>CAYUJV010000138.1:0-7350 GCA_964445085.1 uncultured Burkholderiales bacterium | reverse complement strand
TTCGCGCGGTTGCCCTCGCGGTTTCCGCTGCGCTCGGCACGCTCGGCGTCATAGTGGTTGCCCCAGTTGTCGGCGGACCGGTCGCTGTGCTTGGCGCCGCCGCCGGCGGGCTTGGCATGGGCCGGCCGGGCCGACGCCTTGCCCGGACCCTGCCACTTCTTCTGTTCGCCGTAGCGCTTGCCGTTGCCGGCGGGCTTGGCGCTGCGCGGACGCTCGGGCCTGGCCTTGGGCTCGAGGCCGGGAATCACCGCCACCGTCAGCGCCTCGCCGGTATATCGCTCGATTTCACGGATCATGCGTCGCTCGTCGTGGCCGGCGAAGGTGACGGCGATGCCGCTGCGTCCGGCGCGGCCGGTGCGGCCGATGCGGTGGACGTAGTCCTCCGCCTGGCGCGGCGGCTCGAAGTTGATGACGTGGCTGATGCCGGCCACGTCGATGCCGCGCGCGGCGACGTCGGTGGCCACCAGGACGCGGGTGCGGCCCTGGCGCAGCTGCTGCAGGGTGCGGTTGCGTTCGCGCTGATGCATGTCGCCGTGCAGCGCCGCGGCCGGGAAGCCCTGGTCGAGCAGGCTCACGGAGAGCTCTTCCGCGCCGCGCTTAGTGGAGATGAACACCACCGCCTGGCTCAGCTCGGTGTCGCGCAGCAGCGCGTCCAGCAGCTGGGTCTTGTGGTGGTGGTTGTCGGCGAACATCAGACGCTGCTCGATGTTGGCCTTGGCGTTGCTGACGCTGGCGACCTCGATGCGCTTCGGGTCCCGGGTCAGGCGCCTGGCCAGGTTGCCCACCACGCCGTCGAGGGTGGCGGAGAACAGCAGGGTCTGGCGCGAGTCGGGGGTGGCTTTGACGATGGCTTCGATGTCGTCGATGAAGCCCATGTCCAGCATGCGGTCGGCTTCGTCCAGCACCAGGGTCTCCAGGCGCGAGAAGTCGATGCGGCCGCGCTCCATGTGGTCCATCAGGCGGCCGGGGGTGGCAATCACGATGTCCACCGGTTGCGACAGGGCCTTGAGCTGCAGGCCGTAGGGGCTGCCGCCCACCAGGCAGGCGGTGCGCAGCTTGCGCAGGTGGTAGCCGTAGTCGCGGGCGGCCTTTTCCACCTGCAGCGCGAGCTCGCGCGTCGGGGTGAGCACCAGCATGCGCGGGCCCTTGCCTTCGGCCTGGGACGGCTGCAAGAGGCGCTGCAGGCTGGGCAGCAGGAAGGCGGCGGTCTTGCCGCTGCCGGTGTGGGAGGACACGAGCAGGTCGTGGCCTTCGAGCGCTGCGGGAATGGCCTGGCTCTGCACCGGCGTGGGGTGTTCGTAGCCGGCGTGAGACAAAGCTTTCAGGATGGCCTCATCCAGGCCGAGTTCGGAGAACGTCATTCAGTTACCTTCAAGGTTGGGACGGGACGGCTCGTGAGAGCGCGGCGCGCCACGGGTGAGGCCATGCCGTGAATGCCACGGGCCCAGGCCAGAACAATCGCGAGGCCCGGGTCGATCAGTCAGGGATCGATGAGGAGAAAGGCAAAGCGATCAGCGTCTTTACATCGGCGCCAACCGGGTCTTGCGTCGCCGCCGTGAGGGTTTCGCACGGGGCAGGGGGTCGGGGACGATGGATCGTGCGGTCTCGCGGCCGGAAGGCCGGTCACTGCACAAGGTTGCGCATGGTACGCACATATCGCGCATAAGTCTAGAAGAATTTGCTAATGCACCCGGCCTGCCCGCCGCCACGAACTTTTATCGGCTTGTCGGATCGGATTCCCTGTTGCTAGACTTTCGCCGTGCGCGGCTCGCGCACGAAACCGGACCCTGCAGCAAACCCTAAACAATGGCCAACAAGCTCACCACCTGGCTGCTGATCGCCCTGATCCTCACGCTGCCGCTGCGCGCGGTGGCGGCGGTCGCCGTGGCGCATTGCCCGATGGAGAGCGCTTCGGCCGCGCAGTCCGCCATGCACGGGGCCGACGAGATGGAGGCCATGCACTGCCATGGCATGGATCATGGCGAGCAGGACGGACCCCGCCAGCCGAATCCGCACGCCCAGGGCAGCTGCGGCCACTGCGCCGATTGCTGCGTGGGCGCCTTCAGCCTGCCGGCTTCCTTCCGGCTCCCCGTGCCCGACCAACCGGTTTCCACTGTCATTCCCCTGTTCGAGCGCGCCTACGCCGGCTTCCAGCCGGAAGGCCCCGAACGCCCACCCCGAAGCTCCGCACCCTGATTGAGCGCCGCGCCCGCCGGGCCGCGGCAGTGTAGGCGTGCGCGCGTGCCCCGGCCCGCGGCGCACCTCTCAACAGACGGAGTCCAAGCATGAAATCATTGTTTCTGGCAGCCCTGGTGCTGCTGGGCGGCTGCGCCAGCCTGGCGCCGGACGGCGGCTTCGGCCCGGTGCAGGACGCGGCCAAAGCCGGCCTCGGCAAGGACGTGCAATGGGCGCAGACGGCGCGCGACCGCGACGCAATCCGGACGCGCATCGAGCCGCTGCTGGCCCGCCCCCTGAGCGTGGACGATGCGGTGCAGATCGCATTGCTCAACAATCCGGGCCTGCAGGCAACCTACAGCGAATTGCGCATCGCCGATGCGAACCTGGTGCAGGCCGGCCGCCTGCGCAATCCCGGCTTCACGTTCCAGCGCCTGGAGCGGGACGGCCCCGGCGGCGAGGTCGTCGACATCGAGCGCAAGTTCCTGTTCGACGTCCTGGGCCTGCTCACCCTGCCGACGCGCACCCGGATCGAAACCCGCCGCTTCGAGCAGACGCAGCTGCGCGTCACCGCCGAAGTGATGCGCGTGGCGGCCGACACTCGCCGCGCCTATTTTTCCGCCGTGGCGGCGGAGCAGGGCGTGCGCTACATGGAAGACGTCAAGGACGTGGCCGACGCCAGTGCGGACCTGGCGCGGCGCATGGCCGCCGCCGGCAACTGGAGCAAGCTCGACCAGTCGCGGCAGCAGGTGTTCTACGCCGAGACCGCGGCGCAGCTGGCGCGCACCAGGCAGACGGCGCTGGCCGAGCGCGAGCGGCTGACGCGCCTGATGGGCCTCTCCGGGGAAGACATCCGCTTCCGACTGCCCGACCATCTGCCCGAACTGCCGAAGGCGGCGAAGGCGCAGCCGACGATCGAGGCCGAAGCCATCGACCAGCGCCTCGACGTCCAGGCGGCGCGCAAGGAGGTGGACGGACTGGCCAAGTCGCTCGGGCTCACCCGGGCCACGCGCTTCGTGAACGTGCTGGACGCGAGCTACCTGCGCAACAGCAGCAGCGGCGAGCCGCGTCAGACCGGCTACGAAATCGAACTGTCGATTCCGATCTTCGACTCCGGCGACGCCAAGGTCGCCCGTGCCGAGGCCGTCTATATGCAGGCCGTCAACCGCCTGAGCGAGGTCGCGATCAACGCCCGTTCCCAGGTGCGCGAGGCTTACGCCGCGTACCAGACCGCCTTCGATCTGGCGCGCCACTACCGCGACGAAATCGTGCCCCTGCGCAAGCAGATCGCGGAGGAAAACCTGCTGCGCTACAACGGCATGCTGATCAGCGTGTTCGAACTGCTGGCCGACGCGCGCAGCCAGATGGCGAGCGTGAACGGCTACATCGAGGCCCTGCGCGACTTCTGGCTGGCCGACGCCGATCTGCAGAGCGCGCTCACCGGCGGCGGGGTGCGCGGTGTGGCCATGAAGGGCGGACTGACGCCGGTGGCCGAGCCGGCCGGCGGGCACTGAGGCAGAGAGAGAGGACAAGGACATGGTTTCACGCAGAGACTTTCTTCGCGGCGCCGGTGCCACCGTGCTCGGCGCCGGGGTGGTGAGCAGGGCGGCGGCCGCCGCGATTCCCGAAGCGAAGAGCTTCACCGATCCGAACACGCAACCGCCGCTGCACCCCGGCAGCGGCCGCGCCTACAACCCCATCGTCACCCTCAACGGCTGGACCCTGCCGTTCCGCATGAAGAACGGCTGGAAGGAATTCCACCTGGTGGCGGAACCCGTGGTGCGCGAGTTCGCCCCGGGCATGAAGGTCAACATGTGGGGCTACAACGGCAGCAGCCCCGGCCCCACCCTGGAGTGCGTCGAGGGCGACAAGGTGCGCATCTTCGTCACCAACAAACTGCCCGAGCACACCACGGTGCACTGGCACGGCATCCTGCTGCCCAACGGCATGGACGGCGTGGGCGGGCTCACCCAGCCGCAGATCCAGCCGGGCAAGACTTTCGTCTACGAATTCGAGATGAAGAAATCCGGCACCTTCATGTACCACCCGCACGCGGACGAGATGGTGCAGATGGCCATGGGCATGTACGGCGGGCTGATCGTGCATCCGCGCAATCCGAACCATTACCGCGTCGATCGCGACTTCCTGTTCATCATGACCGCCTACGACATCGCCCCGGGCAGCTATACGCCCAGGGTCAACACCATGCTCGACTTCCACCTGTGGACCTGGAACAGCCGGGTCTTCCCGGGCATCGACCCGATCGTGGTGCGCCAGGGCGATCGCGCGCGCATCCGCTTCGGCAACCTCACCATGACCAATCATCCGATTCATCTGCATGGCTACCACTTCGAGGTCACCGGCACCGACGGTGGCTGGGTGCCCAAGTCCGCGCGCTGGCCGGAGGTGACCGTCGACTGCGCCGTCGGCCAGATGCGCGCCTTCGAGTTCGATGCGGTGCATCCGGGCGACTGGGCGATCCACTGCCACAAGTCCCACCACACCATGAATGCCATGGGCCACAACGTGCCAACGCTCATCGGCGTGGATCAGACCGGCATCAGCGAGAAGATCGCGAAGCTGGTGCCGGACTACATGGCCATGGGCAGTTCGGGCATGGCCGAGATGGGCGCGATGGAGATGCCGCTGCCGGACAACACCCTGCCGATGATGACTGGCGCCGGCCCCTTCGGCCCCGTGGAAATGGGTGGCATGTTCAGCGTGGTGAAGGTGCACCCGGACATCAGGCCGGGCGACTACACGGATCCCGGCTGGTACAAGCACCCGCCAGGCACGGTGGCGCGCGAATGGACCGGAGACGCGCCCGCGCCGGAGCAGGCGGCGACCACCGACGGCGGCAGCGCGAAATTCAGCGTGCGCAAGCCCGGCGCCGGCCATGAGCACTGATGGCCACGCACATTTTCCAACTCACGTACTAATGTAGGAGTAGCCCATGAAGTCCCTGTTCATTGCTTTGTTCACGCTTTCTTCACTTGCCCGGTCCGCGCATGCCCATGACGGCCCAATGCAGATGCCAGGCGCGGCTGTTGCGGATCACGGCGCGATGCTTTCGGAAGGCGTCGTCAGGAAAGTCGACCGGGCGCAAGGCAAACTGACCATCAAGCATGGTCCCCTGGAGAATCTCGGCATGCCGGCCATGACGATGATTTTCCGCGCGACCGACCCGGCGCTGCTGGACCGCGTGCAGCCAGGGGACAAGGTGAAGTTCCGGGCGGAGCAGATCAATGGCGTATTGAGCGTCAGCGAGATCGAGCCCGTGCGCTAGGCGCGGGCATCATTTTCATTCGTGCGGCGCACGGATCGTCGGACGGCGTGCGCAGTCGAAAGGTCATCGGGTCGCTTCCGGGGGAGCGCGGCGGCCCGGTTGTTGGGTAGTGCTGAAGAAAAAAGGAGATGAACGATGCAAACGATGAAACTCGCGAAGGTATTTGGCCCGCTGTTGGGCGTCGCGCTGGCGGTGTCCGTGCCCCTGGCGGCGACTGCGGCGGATCAGACGACCGGCACCGCGCCCGGCTACGGCGGCTATGGTCCGGGCATGATGCGCGGCTACGGCCCCGGGATGATGGGTGGCCAGGGGCCCGGCTACGGCATGGGGCCGGGGATGATGGGCGGCTGCGGCGGCTATGGCCCCGGTTATGGCGCCGGTTATGGCCCTGGATATGGCCCGGGGTATGGCATGGGTCCGGGCATGATGGGCGGCATGGGCATGGGCCGCATGCACGGCTTGTGGGCGCTGGATCTGAAGGATGACCAGGTCGACAAGATCGGCAAGATTCGTGAAGAACTCTGGGTCAAGCAGCGCGGCCTGATGCAGCAGATGTGGGAGCAGCAGGACAAGCTGCGCCAGCTCTACTACGCCGACAAGCCGGACCGCGCCGCCATCGACAAGGTCACCACCCGTATCGGCGAGCTGCAGCGGCAGGCCATGGACGCGCACCTCGATGCGGAAAAGAAAATCGAGGACGTGCTGACCAAGGAGCAAAGGGAGCAGCTGCGCCAGGGCTTCCGGCGCTGGGGCATGATGGGCTACTAGGGCGCGTTGCCGCGGGCGGGTTTAACCCGCTTGCGGCCTCCCTTACGTCAGTGAACCTTGAGAAGCGAGGTCAGGCATGTACGGCCAGTGGGGCATGGGATACGGTTACGGCGGGATTTTCATGGTCCTGTGGTGGATATTGATCATCGTCGGCATCGTCGCCGTCGTGAAATGGCTCACCACGTCCGCATCGGGTTGCAGGGGGCGCCAGGTTGCCGACAAATCGGCCCTGGACATCCTCAAGGAACGCTACGCGCGCGGGGAGATCGAGCAGGAAGAATTCCAGCGCAAGAAGCGCGAGCTGAGCGAATAGTCCGGAGCATGCCAGCGTGAAAACCACGAAGGCGACGCGCGCCGCCGGCGCGTTCGAGGTGAGCCGCTCGATCCCCCTCGCAAGCATGTCCGACCTGGAGCAAGGGATGCAGGCGCTGCGGGCGATCGAGCCGATCACCCACGTTCACCTCCACGGGAAATCCCTGCGCATCCGCTACGATGCTTCCTGCGTGGGCTTCAAGGAGATCGAACAGCTGCTCGCCGACGCCGGCATCGTGCCGGCCACCGGCCTCTCTTGGCGCTGCCGGTCGGCCTGGTATCGCTTTCTCGACGCCAATGCGAAGTCCAATGCCTTGTCCGGCGGAGGGGCCTGCTGCAGCCGCCCGCCGTCGCCCTGGCGGCGCGACGGCGATCCGTGACTGGCGGCGCCGCCTCGTTCCCGAGCCCCGGGCAGCCCCCGGGGCTTTTTTGTTGCCCGGGGCCGGGCTGGCGGCGGGTGGCCGCAATGGTTAACCTTTGCCGTTGCCTGCCGATAATCAACGGGTTGGCATAAGCGACCATGACACCCACCGACCATTCCAGCCCGTTGCCGGGTGCCGATTTTCACCAAAGGCTCCTCCAGCTGCGCAGCGACTATCTCGCCCGCTTGCCCGGACAGGCAGCCGAGATGCGCGCGCTCGCCGAGCGCATCGCCGCGGGCGCGCACGGGCCCGATCGCGTGCGCGAGCTGCACCAGCAGGCGCACCGGCTTGCGGGCTCGGCCGGCACGTTCGGCATCCACAGCCTCGCCCATGCCGCCCGCCAGCTGGAGCAGCTGCTTGCCGCCTGCCTCGGCACGGGCTTGCCTG
>CAYUJV010000137.1:0-7445 GCA_964445085.1 uncultured Burkholderiales bacterium | reverse complement strand
CCCAACGGCGCGGGCAAGTCGACGCTGTTCCGCATGATCACCGGCAAGGAACAACCCGACTCCGGCGAAATCGTCGTCGGCCCGACGGTGAAGATCGCCGCTGTCGACCAGTCGCGGGAGGGCCTGGAGAACGACAAGACCGTGTTTGAGGCCATCTCCGGCGGAGCCGACATCCTCACCGTGGGCAAGTACCAGACGCCCTCGCGCGCCTACATCGGCCGCTTCAACTTCAAGGGCGCCGACCAGCAGAAGATCGTCGGCAACCTCTCCGGCGGCGAGCGCGGCCGGCTGCATCTGGCCAAGACGCTGATCGCCGGCGGCAACGTACTGCTGCTGGACGAGCCATCGAATGACCTCGACGTGGAAACCCTGCGCGCCCTGGAGGACGCCCTGCTGGAATTCGCCGGCAGCGTGCTGGTGATCAGCCACGACCGCTGGTTCCTCGACCGCATCGCCACCCATATCCTGGCCTTCGAAGGCGACTCGCAGGTGGTGTTCTTCAACGGCAACTACCAGGAATACGAAGCGGACAAGAAGAAACGCCTGGGCGAGGAAGGCGCGCGTCCCAAGCGCATCCGCTACAAGCCCCTGTCGCGCTGAGTCCCGCCGTTCCGTGCTGAGTTACCGCCACGCCTTCCACGCCGGCAACCATGCCGACGTGCTCAAGCACACGCTGCTGGTGCAGCTCGTGCACTATCTCGCCCAGAAGGACAAGCCGTTCTGGGTGATCGACACCCACGCCGGCGCCGGCGTGTACGCGCTGGACACCGGCTACGCGACCAAGCTGGCGGAATTCGAGGGCGGCATCGGCCGGCTGTGGGCGCGCAGCGACTTGCCCGCGCCGCTGGCCGAGTACGTGGCGCTGGTGCGCGAACTGAATCCGGACGGCGGCCTGCGGCGCTACCCCGGCTCGCCCTGGCTGGCCCTGCACGCCATGCGCGAGCAGGATCGGCTGCGGCTGTTCGAATTGCACAGCAGCGACAGCGCGCTGTTGCAGGAAAATTTCCGCGAAGCGGGACGGCGCGTGGCGGTTTCGGCCACGGACGGCTTCGCCGGCCTCAAGGCGGTGCTGCCGCCCCCGCCGCGCCGCGGCCTGATCCTGATCGACCCGTCCTACGAACTGCGCGACGACTACCGGCATGTGGTGCAGGCGCTGAAGGACGGGCTGGCGCGGTTCGCCACCGGCACCTATGCGATCTGGTATCCGCAGCTCGCGCGCAAGGAAGCGCAGCAGCTGCCGGAGCGGCTGAAGGCGGCCGCAGGCAAGGACTGGCTGCATGTGGCGTTGTCGGTGCGGGCCGCCGCCAGGGATGGAATCGGCATGCACGGCAGCGGCATGTTCGTCGTCAACCCGCCCTGGACGCTGCCTGAGCTGCTGCGCAAGACCCTGCCGTATCTGGTGAGCGTGCTCGGGCAGGATGCCGGCGCCCGGTTCATCCTGGAGCACAGGACGGACTGAGCCCTTGCTGCGCGCGCGCCGGGCGATATATTCTTGCGCCACGTTTAACCCTTCGGTTCACCGGCGCCGATGCCCCTGCCCTCCGACCACGCCGTGCGCTTCTTCGACACGCAGTTCCAGCGCCAGATTGCGGCGGGCGAATACGAGCTGAATCCGTTCGAGCAGGCGGTTCTGCCCTTCCTCTCCGGCGAGGTGCTGGATCTGGGCTGCGGCCTGGGCAATCTCGCCGTGGCGGCGGCGGAACGGGGCTGCCGCGTCACTGCCCTCGACGCCAGCCCCGCCGCGGTGGCGAACCTGGCGCAGCGCGCACGGGAAGGCAGGCTGAGCATCGATGCGCGCCAGGCGGATCTGCGCCGCTACCGTTCGAGCGCGCAGTACGACGGCGTCGTGTCCATCGGCCTGATGATGTTCTTTGCGCGGGAGGACGCCCGCTGCAGTCTCGCCGCGCTGCCGGGCATGGTGCGCCCGGGCGGCGTCGCCGCAGTGAACGTGCTGATCGAGGGCACGACCTTCATGGACATGTTCGACCCGGCCGGACACTATCTGTTCGGTGAAGGCGAACTGGCCGAGGCCTTTCCCGGCTGGAAACAGGAGCTCGCCAGGATCGACGTCTTCCCGGCGCCCCGGGATACGGTCAAGCGCTTCTGTACGGTCGTGATGCGGCGCCCGGCCTGAAGCGTCCGGGCTTCAGGAACCTCTGCAAAAGGTGGCGAGCAAGCCCGGCTGGCCGCCGAGAAGCGCACCTGTACAAGGTAGCACAGCGAGTATCGCAGAGGCGGGGCAGACGGGCGGCACAGCGCTCTTGCAGGGGTTCCTAACTGTTGAGGGCCTCCCCGGCCTCCTGCACCAACACCCAGGGCGCGGTGACCACGGCCCAGAACACGGGTTGCCGTTCGTTCCAGTCCGCGGCATCCTCGATCGAGGCGCGGGCAATCTGCCCGGCGTTCATCCAGCGCTGCACGCTGGCGGTGTCATCGTGGGCGATGCGTGCCGCGACATCGACCAGGTCCAGCCCGCGCTGGACCTTGATCACGACGCCGCGGGCGAAGTGGCGCTCGAGCTCCTTCCAGGCGAGCTTTCCGGTTTCGCCGTTGAGCTGTGCGCGGAGAATTTCGAGGGGGTCGGTCATGGGGCGGGCATCCGAAAAAACCGCCATTCTACCGAGGGAACCTCTGCAAAAGTACTGCGCAGCCCGTCTGCCCGCCTGCGATGCTCGCTGTACTCCCTTGTACAGGTGCGCTTCTCGGCGGCCAGCCGGGCTTGCTCGCGACCTTTTGCAGAGGTTCCCGAGAGATCCCGGGCCGGTGGAGCCGGGCGGATCAATCCGCCGCGCTCTGGGGCGGGCAGCTGCCGGCACCGCCGCGCAGCGTGGACTGCAGATAGCAGGTGAGCGCGCTGGACGCCGCAGCAAAGGCCCAGAACGCGAAGAACAGGATGGTATAGGCGGCGAGACGATCGGTGAACAGCGGCTCGCCGTCATACATCACCTCCAGCGGGTCGAAGCTCGAGAACACCAGGCCGTCCATGGCGATTGCCACCAGGAACGATGGCCACAGGACCCACATCAAGCGCTTCAGCATTGCCGTCTCCCCTTTTGCCCAGAAGGAACCGCCTGCGTTCGTCTTGCCTTGCTACTCGCCTGGCGCAAGCACGGCGTCATGCCGGCCGGCCGCCATCCGTCCCGCGAGCCGCCAGGCCTTCGCCTCGTCCTCCAGCACCAGGTCCCATTTGTTGGCGCCAAGCGCCCTGCACGCGCCGGCGTAGCTGCCCCGCCCCTGCGCGGTCAGCACGACGGTCTGGTCCATGCCGGCGCGGGTGGGATGCATGATGCGCAGGCGCAGCTGCGCCGGCCACTCGGTGAGGCCGCCGCTGAGCTGGAGCACGACACGTTCGCCGCTGACCTGCATCTGCCCGAGCAGCCCCACCGCCGCCGCTGCCTGATCCCGCGCCAGGGTGCGGTTGATGGCCATGCCCTTCTTGTAATAATCGTCCTCGACCACCCCGTCATTCGAGGTCACCGCCATGCGGAAGGTGATGATGCCGCCGACCACCGCCGCGGCCGGAAACAACATCAGGAACCAGGGCCAGAACTGGCGGTACCAGGGGGGAAGCTTCTGCGTCATGTCCATCTGCCAGCCTCTTTTCAGCGAGAGAAGAACGTGGATTTCTGCGTGCGGGTGATTTTCGGATCATCCGCCGCCGTCAGAGTGAAGTCGATCCGGCTGGTGCGTCCGCTCATGGCCGCCGGATCCGCCTGCAGCCGCACCGAAACCAGGCGCGACGACAGCGCCGGCACCTCCAGCGGCACGGCGTCGGTATCGACCCGGGCATTTTCGATCCCGCTGACCTTGAGCACGTAGGTGTGCGCCTTGCTGTCCATGTTGATCACGTTCAGCCGGTAGCTGTTCTCGATCATTCCCTCCGCCGTCTCCCGCGCCAGGGCGTTCCGGTCGCGCATCACGTCCAGCTGCAGCGGCATGCGCAGCGCCAGGGCGGTCACCAGCGCCGCGACCGCGCCCAGCAGCACCACACTGTACAGGATCGTGCGCGGGCGGAACACATGCTTGATGATGTCGCGGTCGGTATAGTGGCGCTTGATGACGTTCTCGGTGGAATAGCGGATCAGGCCGCGCGGGTAGCCCATCTTGTCCATCACCTGGTTGCAGCCGTCGACGCAGGCGCCGCAGCCGATGCACTCGTACTGCAGCCCGTCGCGGATGTCGATGCCGGTCGGGCACACCTGCACGCAGATGCCGCAGTCCACGCAGTCGCCCAGGCCCTTCGCCTTGTAGTCCACGGACTTGCCACGCGCGCCGCGCGGTTCGCCGCGCCCGGTGTCGTAGGTGATGACCAGCGTGTCCGGGTCGAACATCACGCCCTGGAAGCGGGCGTAGGGGCACATGTACTTGCACACCTGCTCGCGCATCCAGCCGGCGTTGCCGTAGGTGGCAAAGCCGTAGAAAAAGATCCAGAACGTCTGCCACGGGTCCAGGTTCCAGGTCACGACCTCGTGGACAAGGGTCTTGATGGGCGTGAAATAGCCAACGAAGGTGAAGCCGGTCCAGAACGCCACGGCGATCCAGGCCGCGTGCTTGGCGGCCTTGAGGCCGAACTTGCGCGCGGACAGCGGCTGCTTGTCCAGCTTCATGCGCTTGGGCCGGTCGCCTTCGATCATGCGCTCGATCCACAGGAAGATTTCCGTGTACACGGTCTGCGGACAGGCGTAGCCGCACCACAGGCGCCCGGCGACGGCGGTGAACAGGAACAGCGCCAGCGCGGAAATGACCAGCAGCGCGGTGAGGAACACGAAGTCCTGCGGCCACAGCACCAGCCCGAAGAGGTAGAACTTGCGCGCGCCGAGATCGAACAGCACCGCCTGCCGCCCGTCCCAGCTCAGCCACGGCAGGCCGTAGTACAGCAGCTGGGTGAAGATCACCAGGGACCAGCGCAGGTTGGCGAAGATGCCGGTTACTGCGCGCGGATAGATTTTCTGGCGCACGGCATAGAGGGTTTCCTCGAGCTCCTGCCGTGCCTGGGGCTGGGGTTTGGCCGTGGTATCAGTCAATGATTCGCCTTCGTGATGCTGCCTTGCCGAGAAGGCGCGCAGGGCCCGGGCTGCGGGTGCCTGCGCGCTTCATGCCTTACTGATGGCTGAGACTGTAGACGTAGGCCGTCAGCAGGTGGATCTTCGCCGGCGAGAGGTTGTCTTTCTGCGCCGGCATCTGGCCCTGGCGGCCCTTGGTGATCGTCTCCATGATCGTCGCCAGGCTACCGCCGTAGAGCCAGATGTTGTCGGTCAAATTCGGCGCGCCGATGGCCTGGTTGCCCTTGCCGTCGGGCCCATGGCAGGCGGCGCAGACCACGAACTTCTCCTTGCCTGCCGCCGCCAGCTGCGCGTCATGGGGCCGTCCGGACAGCGACAGCACGTAGTTCGCCACCTCCTTCACGCCCTGCTCGCCGCCGATGGCCTCGGCCATGGGGGGCATCATGCCGTTGCGGCCGTTGGTGATGGTGGCCTTGATCGCGTCCGGGTCGCCGCCGTAGAGCCAGTCGTTGTCGGTCAGGTTGGGGAAGCCCTTGGCGCCGCGCGCGTCGGAGCCGTGGCATTGCGAGCAGTAGGTCAGGAACAGGCGCTGCCCCATCTGCCGCGCCTCGGGGTTGGCCGCCACGGTCTTCACGTCCTGCTGCAGGAACTTGTCGAAGATCGGGCCATAGGTCGCTTCGGCCTGGGCTTCCTCCTGGTCGTACTGGCCATGGGAGCTCCACTTGCCCACGCCGCCAAAGGAACCGAGGCCGGGATAGTAGGCCAGATAGCCAAGCGCGAACACGATGGTGATGTAGAACAGCCACATCCACCAAGCCGGCATCGGGTTGTTGTACTCCGCCAGATCCTCGTCCCAGCTGTGGCCGGTGGTCCCGGCCTGCTCCCCCGGCGCGAGCTTGCGGGTGCTCATCGCCTTGAGAAAGACGCCGCAGCCGAGCACGCTGACCAGGGTGATGATCGCGATGTAGGGGCTCCAGAAGCCACTGATGAAATCCGCCATTTGAATTCTCCTCGCTTCTTATCGGCGCTCGGCCGCGTTGGCGTTGCGGGTGATCAGCTCGTCCTCGTCGTCGAACACCAGGTTCGCGGCCTCCTCGAATGCGGCCCGCCGGCGGCTGCTCCAGGCCCAGAACACGATGCCGACGAAGGTGACGAAGGACACCGCGGTGACGATGCTGCGCAGATCATTGATGTCGATGTCCATGGCTCACCTCGTATCCTTGAGCACGGTGCCGAGGCTCTGCAGGTAGGCGATGAGGGCATCCTCCTCGGTCTTGCCTGTCACCGCATCCCTGGCGCCGGCGATGTCGGCGTCGGTATAGGGCACGCCGAGGGTGCGCAGGCCGCGCATGTGCGCGGCGATCGTGCTCGCGTCCACCTTGGTCTCGGCGAGCCAGGGATAAGCCGGCATGTTCGACTCCGGCACCACGTCGCGCGGCATGCGCAGGTGCGCGCGATGCCAGTCGTCGGAGTAGCGCCCGCCCACCCGCGCCAGGTCCGGGCCGGTGCGCTTGGAGCCCCACTGGAAGGGATGGTCGTAGACGAACTCGCCGGCCACCGAATAGTGGCCGTAGCGCTCGGTCTCGGCGCGGAACGGCCGGATCATCTGCGAGTGGCAGTTGTAGCAACCCTCGCGCTGGTACACGTCGCGGCCGGCCAGCTGCAGCGCGGTGTAGGGCTTGAGGCCCTTCACCGGCTCGGTGGTGGATTTCTGGAAGAACAGCGGAACGATTTCCACCAGGCCGCCCACGCTCACGACCAGCAGGATCAGCACCATCATCAGGCCGATGTTCTTTTCGATTGTTTCGTGCGTCATGCTCATTTGGGTCTCCCTCCCTGATCACGCGTGGGCCGGGGCCGGGATCGGCGCGTCCACCGCCTTCTGTCCCGCCACGGTCTTGATGACGTTGTAGGCCATGATCAGCATCCCGGCGAAGAACAGGGCGCCGCCGGCGAGCCGGATCATGTAGTAGGGATAGACCGACTTGACCACCTCGGCGAAGCTGTAGGTGAGCGTGCCGTCGGTGTTCACCGCGCGCCACATCAGCCCTTCCATCACCCCGGCAATCCACATCGAGGCGATATAGAGCACGACGCCGATGGTGGACACCCAGAAATGCAGGGTGATCAACTTCACGCTGTACATTTCGGTACGGCCGAACAGGCGCGGGATCAGGTAGTACAGGCTGCCGATGGACACCATCGCCACCCAGCCCAGGGCGCCGCTGTGCACGTGGCCGATGGTCCAGTCGGTGTAGTGCGACAGCGCATTCACGGTCTTGATCGACATCATCGGGCCTTCGAAGGTGGACATGCCGTAGAAGGACAGCGAGGTGATCAGGAACTTGAGGATGGGATCGGTGCGCAGCTTATGCCAGGCGCCGGACAGGGTCATGATGCCGTTGATCATGCCGCCCCAGGACGGCGCCAGCAGGATCAGCG
>CAYUJV010000136.1:610-7503 GCA_964445085.1 uncultured Burkholderiales bacterium | reverse complement strand
ACTCCCGACCTTCGCATTGCGAACGCGACGCTCTCCCAGCTGAGCTACCGCCCCGTTTCGGAGCGACATTGTAGAGAAATCGGCGGTCCCGGGAAAGCCGAGGCGCAAGCGCTGCAAGGTATGGACGCGGTTGGTGACAAGTCAGCCTTCTCATCGCCGGCACCCACGCGACTCAGTGTGTCTCGGTTCGAGAGCGTCTCAGCTGGGTGTGGCCGTTTACGCCATGACGGAAAAAAGATCCACGCCGTGGCGGACTGTCGCTGCGCCCGCTTCCCGGCTGGAACGCGCTTCTTCGCAGTCAACGTCGCGGAACGCAAGCCCAGGCTGCCGGTCGAGGTATCGATCTGCTCAAGCGGCCCGTGCGCGACGATTATGGCTGCGCCCCTTCCGGATCGAAGCGCTCGACGAAATAATTTGCCGGCGCACTTGCACGCCGTGTTGACCCGCCGCGCGAGCGGTGCCGACTTTATCGGGACACTGGCGGCGGATAGAAAGCGGCATCGTCCGTGACCTAGCCGCCTACTCAACGACGCCCGTGCAGGTGGCGCGCCAAAAAAAGGGGGGTGGTATCTTGCAGCACACTTCTCGGAACACCTGATCCAGAACGAGCGCACTACGCGCGCCACGTCAATTGTTCAATTCAAGCCCATCAGCCACCGCCATGTCGAGCGGATGCTAGACCGGCCCTGTTCAACCTCCCGGCTCTGTCGTCCGAGAAAGACGTTATCAGATCAATTGGTGGAATGGATACCGGTGAGGAATCCATGCGCGGGGATCGGAATAATGCGCTCGGCCCCTGTTCTGGGGGTGCTCCCGGGCGCACCAAGAGAAAGGGCCGCAGATGCGGCCCTTTCTGGATAACTACTACAGCAGTTCTTTACGGACGGCAATTGGCGGGGCGGTACTTGACTGGATTGGTGCTGCCCGCAGCACTGTTGCACGCCCAGCTGATGGAGCCCGACGCAGGGGGTGTGCCGGCAGCGAGAGCGGCGCCATTATCCGTAGGCTGTAGCACGATGGTCCCGCCCCCCGCGGAAGCGGTATAGGTTACGGTGATGATGCCGTTGCCGGCGTTGCAGGCGACGGAGGCCACATTCGGGGTTGCGTTTGGAGCCGTCCATCCCGCACACAGGCCGCCATCAGCAACCGCGGTCCCGTTGGCAGCGTTCTCCGACACGCTGGTCTTCGCCGAGTCGGCCAAGACGAGCCCTTCAGAAACCTTGGCGCGGATCAGATAGTCTTGATAGGCCGGAATTGCGATCGCGGCCAGGATGCCGATGATCGCCACGACGATCATCAGTTCGATCAGGGTAAAGCCCTTTTGCAACGTCTTCATGTGAAGCCTCCGATTGGATGTTACGGTTTCTGAAGGCAACCTCGGAAAAAACCGGCCCAGTTCCCTGGGACCGTCTGCAGCATTGAGCCCCGAGAGTCCTTTCCGGGCCGATGCTTTCCGTGATCGCCTTCGATCAATGGTACTTAGCAGAGACGCCCACCTTGTCAATTCAGCGCTGACTGAGGCCGGCTTGCCCCGTCACTATGTACCATATTCGGTTCAATATTCAGCAGGATCCATGCCACGCATCGCGCCGGCTATCGGTGCACGGCTCAATATTAACTATCTGACAAATAACAACTTTTATATCAAGTACCGAATTTAGCTGACCGACGGATGGCGGGCTGGCCGCGACGGCTGACGGATTCTGTCAGGCGGTGACGCGCCCTGTGGCGTCCCGTGCCACGCATCGGCTATTCGATGCCGAGCTTCTCGAGCTTGTAGCGCAGGGCCCGGAAGCTGATGCCCAAGAGCTTGGCGGCCGCGGTCTTGTTCTGGTTGGTCTTGGCGAGCGCCTGTTCGATCACGCCGCGCTCGATACGCTCCAGATAGTCGTCCAGCGACTCCGATCCCGGCAGCAGGGTCGACTCACCGCCGCTCTCGCCTTCGCCCGACGACGCCATGTCTTCGCTGTCCGGCAGATGCAGGTCCTGCGCCGTGATGTCCATACCGTTGCACAAGGTGAGGGCGCGTTCCAGCACGTTTTCCAGCTCGCGTACGTTGCCGGGGAAAGAGTAGCGGCGCAGGCACTCAAGCGCATCCGGCGCGAGCTTGGGCGCTTTCATGTCGAGCTGGGTCGCGAGCTTGTTGAGCAACTGGTCGGCGAGCAGCGGCACGTCATCGGCACGGTCACGTAGCGCCGGGATGTGCAACTGAATAACGTTGAGCCGATAGTAAAGATCCTGGCGGAACTTGCCCAGTGTTACCAGCTCCTGAAGATTCTTGTGCGTGGCGCTCAGGATGCGCACGTCCACCTTGGTTTCGGTCTGCGAGCCCACGGCGCGGATCGACTTCTCCTGGATGGCGCGCAGCAGCTTCACCTGCATGTGCAGGGGCAGGTCGCCGACCTCGTCGAGGAATAAGGTACCGCCGTTGGCCGCCTGGAACAGACCCTCCTTGTCTTGCACGGCGCCGGTGAAACTGCCCTTCTTGTGGCCGAAAAATTCGCTCTCCATGAGCTGTTCGGGGATGGCGCCGCAGTTAACCGGCACGAACGGCTTGTCAGCGCGCGGCCCGAGCTCGTGGATCAGGCGGGCCGCCAATTCCTTGCCGGTGCCGGATTCGCCGCTGATATAAACCGGGGCCTGGCCGCGGGCCAGGCGCTCGATCATGGTGCGCACCTTCTGGATGGCGGGCGACTCGCCCAGCAGCTTGCGCGCGCTTGGCGACCTGGCGCCACTCGCGGCAACCGGCGCGGTGGCGGCCGTGACGCCCGTGGTCTGGGTGACGCGCAGGGCCGAGCGCACAATGTTGCGCAGGTCGTTGAGATCGAGCGGCTTGGAGACGAAGTCGAACGCGCCGGCCTTGAGCGCGGCGACGGCGGTTTCCATGTTGCCGAACGCTGTAATCACCGCCACCGGCAGGTAGGGGAATTTGTCCTGGATGTGCCGCACCAGGTCGATGCCGTTGCCATCCGGCAGCCGCATATCGGTAAGGCACAGGTCGAACTTGAACTGGCCGAGCAGATGGCGCGCCTCGTCGAGATTGGAGGCGGCGCGCGTCTCGAGGTTCATGCGCCCGAGGGTGAGCTCCAGGACCTCGCGGATATCCGGCTCGTCATCGACGATGAGCACCTGGTTCTTGGCGCGATTCACGGGTTCAGTTCGCTGCATTCTTCAGCCCGGGCAAAGGTGATGCGGAAACGGCTGCCGACCCCCCCGTCGCCGGGGTGGTACTCGAGGGAGCCGCCGTTTCCTTCCACCAGTTCCCGTGCAATATATAGACCAAGACCCGTGCCCTTGGGCGTGGTAGTGAAGAAGGGGTCAAAAATATTCTCGACGATCTCCGGGGGCACTCCCTTGCCGCGATCGATCGTGTCGAGGTAGGGACGATTCTCCGGATCGAGCCCGGCCTGGAACTTGATGAGCGGCGTGCCACTGAACGGCGGGCTCGCCCGCAGCGCGTTCTGGCAAAGGTTGCTGACGACCTGGAAGAGCTGGTCCGGGTCGAAACACAGCTCGATGCCGGGCGCCCCCATGTTCGCGAACAGCTCGCGCGGCACCACAACCGTTTCGCAGTACTGGCGGATGAACTCCTCCAGCCAGGGACCGAGCGCCAGCCGCACCGGGTTGACGCGGTCGCGGCGCGACAGTTGCGTGACATTTTGCACGATCACGTTCATGCGCCGGCTCTGTTCCTCGATAATCTGGATGAGCCGCTTGTCCTGGTCGGCGTGCGTGGCGGACTCGCCCAGCAGCTGCGCGGCATTGGCGATGGCGCCGAGTGGATTGCGTATCTCGTGGGCAATGCTCGCCGTCAGCCGCGCGAGCGCGGCCATCTTGAGCTGTTGCGCCTGCTGGCGCATGAAGGCCATGTCATCGAGCAGGATCAGCACACCGCCGTCCTTTCCTTCGGAAAGGACGACAAAGCGTGGTAGCAGCGCGTAGCCGGTGCGGCTCTTGAACATGGTGCGCTGCCGGAACTCCGGTTTGCCGCCGAGCCATCCGAACAGCTGGATGGCGAGATCCGGCGCGACGTCGCTCAGCGCTGGCTTCTGCCTGAGGCTGGCTGGAACACCGAGATAGCGGTTCGCGGCCAGGTTGATGACCCGGATATTGCCGGCCATGTCGCACACCACCACGCCCGACTGCATGCGCTGGATGATGAGCTCGTTGATCTTGGCGAGGTTGGCGAGATCCACGCCGCGCCGCGCCGCGAGCTCTTCTGTGGCGCGCAGTCGTGAGGCCAGCGTGTAGCCGAGAAACGATGTGGCGAACAGGCCGAGACCGAACAACCCCACACGCGGGAAATCCCGACTAGTATCGCCGCTTAACTCGATTGCCTGGCCCGCCAGGAGGCCACCCAGCGCCCCCTGCAAATCGCCCCAGGCGTGCTGCAGCAATACCGCGATGGTGGCGACCGCCGCGTAGAAGATGGTCGTCTGCTTGCCGAGCATGAGACTGGTGCCACCGATTGCAACGAGCAGAAGCAGCTCCACGCCACTGCCGATGCCACCACTGGCGTGCAGCAGCATGGTGAGGAAAGTAATGTCGGCAAACGAGAGCAGCGTGGCCTGCGAATCGAAATCAGGCTTTTGCAGGTGGATCGTGAAAACGCCACCTATACCCACCAGGCTGTACAGCAGCCCGGCGAGCAGGAACAGGGGCGGCGAGCTGCTGCCGAACGGGGGAACGCTGCCGACCGTCAACCCGATCGCGGCGGCTGCCAGCGCCACCGCCAGGCGGTAGAAGTTGAAGAACTTGAGCAGCTTCCAGTTCTGCGCCTCGACGGCGGCGCGGCTTTCCGCGCGGCTCAGACCGGAGGTGGGGGCTTTGCTGTCCGCAGCGGGCATATGCCTTCAACTAGCACAGTTTGCAGGGGTAGGCAAAAGGGATCCCGCGCTGCCAGACCCTCATCGGCAGCCCCGAGATCATTTGCCGCGCGCATGCTCAAGGCTGCAGAACTCCTTGCCGTCGCGGACTATGGCCTCGGCGCGCGGCACATGCACCCCGCAGCGCGCGCAGGGCACCATCGGTTGAGTCGCGCGCTGTTCTTGGTGTTGCGACGAGCTGCGTTTCTCGGCCTTGCGCTGGATGCGGCGCAAGGAGCTGCGCACGATCAGGCTGAGCAGCCATACCGCGAACAGCAGCACAATGATCTTCAGGATTGATCCCATGGGTCTCGATATACGCGCCCAGGCGATATTAATGTGAGTGGCGCAATCGATCGAGTTTGAAAGTCATGCCATCCGAGGCGCTGCGGATTGTTGCCGGGCGCGGGGGTTGCAGCGCCGCGAACAGACTGATCGGTGTTTGACGGGGAAGCGGACGTGACCCGGACCGGTTCAACACGCGTCCACGACCGGGATTGCTTGCTACCCAGCCGGCCCAGTCAAGGGCGACCTGAAACGTTGGTCGGGGTGAGAGGATTTGAACCTCCGGCCCCTTGCTCCCGAAGCAAGTGCTCTACCAGGCTGAGCTACACCCCGAACGATTCAGTGCGTGCGATGGATGGAAAAGCGGGCGAGATCGAGCAGCGCTTGCTTGTAGGGCGAATCGGGAATCGCTGCGAGGGCCTGGATGGCCCGCTCGGCCTCGTCCTGGGCACGGCGCGCAGTGTACGCGTTCGCTCCGGTCGATTCAATGGCATCCATGACCGCCTTGATATGTTCCAGGCCGCCCTGGCGGATCGCGTCGCGTACCAGCTGCTGCTGGGCGGCATTGCCGGTACGCAAGACATATAGAAGTGGCAGGGTCGGCTTGCCCTCGGCCAGATCGTCGCCGACGTTCTTGCCGAGCGTCTCGCTGTCCGAGCTGTAGTCGAGGACGTCGTCGATCAGCTGGAAGGCGGTGCCCAGGTGCCGGCCGTAGTCCGCCAGGGCGTCCTCGATCCCGATGTCACTGGCCGTCAGCACCGCGCCGAGGCGTGCCGCCGCCTCGAACAGCTTGGCGGTCTTGCCGTAGATCACCTTGAAATAGTGCTCCTCGGTGACGTCCGGATCGTGGCAGTTGAGCAGTTGCAGGACCTCACCCTCGGCGATGGTGTTGGTGGTGTGGGCGAGGATTTCCATGACCCGCAGGTTACCGACGTCGACCATCATCTCGAACGCCCGCGAGTACAGGAAATCGCCGGTCAGGACGCTGGCCTCATTGCCGAACACGCTGTTGGCGGTGGCCTGGCCGCGGCGCAGGGCCGAGGCGTCGACCACGTCGTCGTGCAGCAGGGTGGCGGTATGGATGAATTCGATGATCGCAGCCAGGGTGATGTGCTTGTCGCCCTGGTAGCCCAGGGCCCGGGCCGAGAGCACCACCAGCAGCGGTCGCAGGCGTTTGCCGCCGCTGTGGATGATGTAGCCGCCGAGCTGGTTGATGAGCGCTACCTCCGACCGGAGCCGCTGGTTGATCTCCCGGTCGACTGCCTCGCGGTCGGCGCGGGCCAGCTCCAGAATGGGGGCTAAATCCATGGCGGGCAGGTGTTTATGGGGGATTTTGTAGTGAAGACCCGGCATCCAAAGCTGGCCGCGCGGTGTGTTTCCGGCTTCGAGCCGTTATGGGGAGCGTACCCTAACGGATGCCCTGAAGATCGGCAAGCCGGACCGGTTCCCCGGCTTTTTTGGACCGGAGTGGCTTGTCAGGGCCGGGATCGGCCGGTAGAATTCGCCCCCTTCAGTGGTGCGATTTGCCGGAGAAATCAGTCATGTACGCGGTCGTGGTGACGGGTGGTAAGCAGTACCGGGTGGCGGTCGGTGACGTGGTGCGTGTCGAGAAGCTCGAGGCGGCCGCGGGTTCATCGGTGAACCTGGACAAGGTGCTCATGATCGCGGACGGCGACAACGTGCGCGTCGGCAATCCGAACCTGAGCGACGCCACGGTCACGGCGACCGTCAAGGCGCACGGGC
>CAYUJV010000136.1:318-564 GCA_964445085.1 uncultured Burkholderiales bacterium | reverse complement strand
TGTTCCGCATGCGCCGCCGCAAGCACTTCCGCAAGACCATCGGGCACCGGCAGCATTACACCGAGCTCGAAATCACCGGCATCAAGTAAGTCGAGAGAACACAGCCATGGCACACAAAAAAGCAGGCGGCAGTTCCCGTAACGGTCGCGACTCCGAATCCAAGCGACTGGGCGTGAAGCGTTTTGCCGGCGAAAGCGTACGCGCCGGCAATATCCTGATTCGCCAGCGTGGCACCGAGTTCCATCC
>CAYUJV010000136.1:0-297 GCA_964445085.1 uncultured Burkholderiales bacterium | reverse complement strand
TGTCAGCATGGGTCGCGACCACACGCTGTTCGCCACCGCCGACGGCCAGGTGAAGTTCGAGCACAAGGGCCCGCGCAGCCGCCAGACCGTGAGCGTGGTCGCCGCCTGATTCTGTCCGTTACCGAAGTACAGAAACCCCGCGGAGAGATACGCGGGGTTTTTTGTTTATGGATTCCAGTTGCAGATGAGCGCAGATCAACGCGGGTAAAAAGTCCTGCATGGCGACGGATGATCATCCGCGTGTATCTGCGTTCATTTGTGGCCAGAGAGATTTGAATCATGAAATTCGTCGATGAA
>CAYUJV010000135.1:0-7704 GCA_964445085.1 uncultured Burkholderiales bacterium | reverse complement strand
CTCCAGCTGGGTTCCGGCCGCGGCGATCTGCGCCGGCGACGCCGGCGCCAGCGCCAGCGCGTCTGCCAGCTGCTGGCCCTCGACGCTGCCCACGTCCACCACGAAGCCGTCGTCCAGCTCGGTGAGCGCGAGGTCGAAGCCCGCCCCGGCGCGCGGCCCGTCGCCGGTGGAGGCGCAGAAGCAGGTGGCGGCGGGATAGCTGCAGTTCACCGCGATCAGCAGCATCTCCTCCCCGCGCGCCGCATAGCAGGGATCGACGAAGGGGCCGCCGAGGAAGAGCTTGTCCTGGATTCCCAGCGCGGCCAGGTCGCAGGCGCGCACGCCGAGGAAAGCCAGCGGCTGCGGCTTGGGCAAAATCGCCTCCACTTCGAAGCGCTTATGTCCCTCCCACGCGTCCACCTGCTTCGCCCGCCACAGCGGCTCGCGCGGCGCGAACAGGTAGGGCTTGATCGCCTGCGGGCCATTGGCCCAGGCGAAGTACAGCCCCGAGTCGGAACCGGTGAGGTGATAGCGTCCCGGACCCTGCGCATCGTGCCAGCCGCGGGGCAGATCCGCTGCGCCCTGGATGTCGGCATAGACGATCGCACCGTCCTTCACCTGCGGGCCGATGACGCGGTAGCCGTGGCTCCCGAGGAGTCCGATCAGGTCGCCCAGCCGGGCGTGGGGGAGAAAGTGGGCAGGCATGGTCGAATTATGGTCGAGACATGCGGCCCTTGCGTGACACCTTGCCTAGTCCTTGCCGGAGCGCCAGATCGAGAGCACGATCCAGATGCTGTTGAACACGGCAATGATGAAGCCAAAGAAACCGAGCACCGGCATGCCCAGGATCTTCGGCCCGCCCTGGATCGTCATCACGATGGACGAGCCGATCACCAGCGAGGCGGTCAGAATGCCCATGGTGAGGCGGTTGGTGCTGCGGTCGAGCTGGTGGCCGAAGCGGTCGAGCCGCTTCAGGTCGAGATCGATATGGGCGCGGCCCTTGCGCAGCTCCTTGAAGAAGCGCGACAGGTCCCGCGGCAGCCCCACCAGCACCGACAGCATCTCCCGCACGCTGCGCTCGGTGCGCTTGGCAATCGCCGCCGGCGAATAGCGCAAGGGCAGCACCTGGGCCATGAAGGGCTCGATGTGCTCGCCCATATCGAAATCCGGGTCGAGCTGGCGCCCCAGGCCTTCCAGGGTGATCAGCGCCTTGAACAGCAGCGTCAGGTCGGGCGGCAGCACCAGGTGATGCTCGCGCATGATCACGGTGAGCTCCGACAGCAGATGGCCCATGCTGATGTCGCGCAGGTGCACGCTGGAGTAGTTGAACACGAACTCGATCAGGTCGGAGGACAGCCGCGCCTCGTCCACCGGCCCGTCGCCGGACCATTCCAGTATCACCTCCAGCAGCGCGCGCTCGTCCTTGCGCAGCAGGGCCAGCAGCATATCGGTGATCTGGTTGCGCCGGTCGTGGGTGAGCATGCCGGTCATGCCGAAATCGATCAGCGCGATGCGGTTGTCCGGCAGGTAGAACACATTGCCCGGATGCGGATCGGCGTGGAAGTAGCCGTTGATCAGGATCATCTTCAGCACCACGTCGGCGCCGCGCACCGCCAGCAGCTTGCGGTCCAGGCCGGCCGCGTCCACCTCGGCCAGACGATTGCCCGGGATGCCGTCGATGCGCTCCTGCACGTTCATCACCGCATTGGTGTGCGCCCAGAACACCTTGGGAATGAGCACCGTCGGGTCGTCCGCGAACTGTTCGCCGAAGCGCTCGATCGAGCGCGCCTCCGCCGCCAGGTCGAGTTCGCGGCGCAGCGACTTGGCGAACTGCTGCACCACCCGCCGCGGCTGGAAGCGGCGCGCCTCCGGAATCTCGCTTTCGAGCATGGCCGCCAGGTGGCCCATGATGCGCAGGTCGGCCTCGACCTTGGGAATGATGTCGGGGCGGCGCACCTTGATCACCACCGGCGTGCCGTCGGCCAGCGTGGCGTCGTGCACCTGCGCGATGGAGGCCGCCGCGCGCGGCGTCGTGTTCAAGGTGGGAAAGACTTCGTGGGGGGAGCGGCCGAGGGCCTTCTCCATCTGCGGCAGGAGCTGCTCGAACGGGACCGCGGGCACGTGGTCCTGCAGCAGCTCCAGTTCCGCGATCCAGTTTTCCGGCAGCAGGTCCACCCGCGTGGCGAGCACCTGCCCGAGCTTCACGTAGGTGGGGCCGAGCTCCTCGAGCATGCGCCGGAACCGCTCCGCCGGCTCCAGGCGCATGATGTTGCTTTCTTCCTTCCAGTGCAGGATGCGCCCGGCGCGCTCCAGGGCGCTGACCAGCCCGAGACGGCGCACCGTGTCGCCCATGCCATGGCGGATGAGGACCGACGAGATCTCATGCAGGCGCGGAAAATCGCGCACGACACTGATCGTCTCCCACAGCATCAGTCGGCTTTCTTGCTACCCGTCGCCTTCTCGTGCAGTGCATCGGCCATGCCGGAGAGAATGCCGCTGGCCACCAGCGCCAGGCGCTTGGACAGCTCGCGCGCCGCCGTCGTGCTCTCGGCAGCGCCGCCCTTCAGCGCCGGGGCGACGCGATTACTGAAGCTGGAAACAGTATCGGCGACCACGCGCCCGGTGTCGGTGCCGGCGCGGCGGGCGTGGGTGAGCAGATCGGTGAATGCCTCCTTCACCCGGCTGCCGGCGCGCTCCGCCGCCTGGCCGACGGAATCCAGCAGTTCCCCCTCCAGGCGCCTGAGGTCCTCCATGGCCGGCTTCAGGTCCTGGGTGGTGACGTCCTTGCCCTGGGACAGCAGCTGCTCCGCCGCGAGCTTGGTGGCCTCGGCGGATTTCTTCACCGCCTCGTCCAGGCCGGCCAGCGCGTCGGAGGCGGCGCCCTTGATCTCGCCGCCGCGCTTGCCCAGGCCGATGCTCAGGCCTTCGCTCACCGTGCGCACCACGCTTTTCACCTCTTCCACGCTCAGTTCGCGCGACTTCAGCGCGCGCAGGGTCATGTCGCGCACCGTCGTCCGCAGGTCGGCCGCCTGCTCGCCGGCGGCGGCGGCTTCGTTCTTGAGTTGCTCGGTGGTCTGGGGGCTCTCGCTCATGCTGATCTCCTCGTTTTCGGGTTCCACTGCAAATCATATCGGAAATGGCCCGCATTCGCCGGGACCGTGGCAGGGTTTTCACTTTACTTCCGGCCAAAACTTCCGTTAAATCCCGCTATGCGAATGTTCTCGTACTTGGTCGCACTGGCCCTGGCTTCCGTTTCGGCGGGCGCTCTGGCGGCGCCGGAAGGCGCACCGCAGGCACTGAGCCGCGATGGCGGCGCGGTGTCCGGCCCCTCGTCGGACCTGACCCTGTACGCCCTCAGCCTCAGCGGCACCGCCTACAAATATGGCGGGCGCGACCCGCAGACCGGGCTCGACTGCAGCGGCTTCGTCGAGCATGTGTTCAGCGAGGTGGCGAACGTGCAGCTGCCGCACAATGCCCGCGACATCAGCCGGATCGGCCGCAAGGTCGGCATCGAGGAGCTGAAGCCGGGCGACCTGGTGTTCTTCAATACCCTGCGCCGCGCGTTTTCCCACGTCGGCATCTACCTCGGCAACAATCAGTTCATCCACGCCTCGAGCAGCAAGACCGGTGACGTCATGGTTTCGGACCTGCGCGACCGCTACTGGGCCCGCCGCTTCGACGGCGCGCGCCGCATCGATCTCGCCGGCAACTGAGGCACGGCTCCCGCCGTATTTGACAGGCGCGTGCCCGGCGCGGGATAGTTTCCCCATCGCCCCATTCCTCCGGAGGCCGTGATGCCCCTCCTCCGTCGTGCCGCTGCGCTGCCCACGGTTCTGCTGGTCACCGGCCTGCTCTTCGCGGGCGGCGCCAGCCCGCGCGAGATGTCGCAGCAGGAGCTCGAAGACTGGTTCAACGACGATACCGGCGCGCGCATTGCCGCGGTCAACGAGGGGCAGCTGGTGTTCCTGCCCCACCCCCCGTCCAAGCCGGTCCATCATCACCGCAACGTGATCACCATCGACGACGAGACAGTCGCCAGCGGCTGGGCGGAGCTGCGGCAATGCCACGACCATCTGGACCGGGTGCCGGCGACCCAGATCGTGTTCCGCGCCGATCGGGTGCGCGACCTGGCGATCGTCTCACAGCGCGGCATCGGCCGCGCCTGGGTCGACGGCGCGAGCGTCCAGCTGCGCGACGTCGGGCCCGCTGCACAGATCTGCCTGAAGGTGCAGAGCCAAGTCATGTTCAAGAATGCCGACGGCACCTACCACGTGAACAGCGGCCCGTTCATGCGGCGCTTCCTGGATGGCTACTACCCCATGCACGTCAGCATGGATGTCCTGCTCCATACCGCCAAGCTGCGCTACCTGGACATCACCCCGGCCGAACAGGACGGATTTAAGGTCCAGGCAAGCCCGCGGGAGGTCAAGTTCGACGTCTGGTTCGAGGGGCGGCTGCGCACCCTCATCCGCTTCGTCCCCGCCGACGCTTCCCAGCCCCCGACCTAGCGCCACGGCCAGAGCCCTCCCGTTATTGCGAATCATTCGCATTTCTGTTAATCTCCTTGACGTTTTCTTAACGCGCCATCGCTGCATCAAGGAGGCAAGTCCATGTTTTCCCGCATTCCAGGCCTGCTGGCCGCCATGCTGTTCGCAACCGGCTTGGCCGGCACCGCGGCGGCCGACGAGGTCGTCGTTTATTCCGCCCGCAACGAACAGCTCATCAAGCCCCTGTTCGACGCCTACACCAAGGCCACGGGGGTCCAGGTCAAGTTCATCACCGACAAGGAAGGCCCGCTGCTGCAGCGCCTCAAGGCCGAGGGCCCCAACACCCCCGCCGATCTGCTGCTGACCGTGGATGCCGGCAACCTGTGGCAGGCCGCCAACGAGGGCGTGCTCAAGCCGGTGGATTCGAAGATTCTCGCGGGCAACATTCCAAGCCATCTGCGCGACCCGCAGAACCGCTGGTTCGGGCTGTCGCTGCGCGCGCGCACCATCGTGTACAACACGGCCCGGGTCAAGCCGGCCGAGCTCGGCACCTACGAGGCGCTGGCCGACCCGAAGTGGAAGGGCCGGCTGTGCCTGCGCACCTCGAAGAAGGTCTACAACCAGTCCCTGGCGGCGATGATGATCGCCGAGCATGGCGAAGCCCGGACCGAGCAGATCGTGCGCGGCTGGGTCGCCAACCTCGCCACCGACGTGTTCCCGGACGACACGCGGATGATGGAGGCCATCGCCGCCGGGCAATGCGACGTGGGCATCGCCAACACCTACTACTACGGGCGGCTGATGGAGAAGAGTCCCAGTCTGCCGCTGGCGTTGTTCTGGCCCAACCAGGCCGGCAGCGGCGTGCACGTGAACATCTCCGGCGCCGGCGTCACCCGTTACGCCAAACACGAGCGGGCGGCAGTCAGGCTGCTGGAATGGCTGTCCTCCCCGGACGCGCAGAACCTGTTCGCCGACGTGAACCTGGAATACCCGGCGAATCCGCAGGTGAAGCCGGACCCGGTCGTGGCCGCCTGGGGCGACTTCAGGAAGAACCCCATCAACATCGCCAAGGCCGGTGAACTGCAGGCCGCCGCGGTGAAACTGATGGACCGGGCCGGCTACCGCTAGCCGGCGCAGGAGACCCCGCAGCCGTGGCCGCAGAGGCTCTGGGCGTGACGCAAGCGGCGCAAGGCGCGCTGGCTTTTTCGCGCGCGCCGGCATGGCTGACCGGCTGGCGGCTGCTGGCCGCGTCGGTTGCCGCCCTCGTCGCCCTGCCGCTGCTGGTGGTCGCGGCTTCCCTGCTCCAGCCGGATGCCGACACCTGGCGCCACCTGGTGCAAAACGTCCTCGGCGAACTGGTACGCAACACCCTGCTGCTCACCCTCGGCGTGAGCCTGCTGACCGCCGTGCTCGGCACCACCCTCGCCTGGCTCACGGCGGTCTGCGAATTCCCCGGACGTCGCTTCTTCTCCTGGGCCCTCATGCTGCCGTTGGCGGTGCCGGCCTATGTCACCGGCTTCGTGCTGGTCGGCCTGCTCGATTTCACCGGCCCGCTGCAGACCGCCCTGCGCGCCTGGCTGGGCCCGGAGCTGCGCCTGCCGCCCATCCGTTCCGGCGGCGGCGCGGCGCTGGCCATGTCGCTCGCCCTCTACCCCTATGTCTACCTGCTCGCGCGCAACGCCTTCCTCAGCCAGGGCCGGCGCGCGCTGGAGGCCGGACAGTCCCTGGGACTCAGCCGCAGGCAGGGCTTCCTGCGCATCGCACTGCCCATGGCGCGGCCATGGATCGCCGGCGGGGTGGCCCTGGTGGCGATGGAAACCCTCGCCGATTTCGGCACCGTCGCGGTATTCAACTACGACACCTTCACCACCGGCATCTACAAGGCCTGGTACAGCCTGTTCTCGCTGCCGGCGGCGGCGCAGCTCGCCTCGCTGCTGGTGCTGATCGTGTTCGTGGTGCTGGTGCTCGAGCAGCGCATGCGCGCCGGCATGCGCTACAGCCAGGCCGGGCGCGGCGCCCAGGCGCGGGAGCGGATCCGCCTCGGCCGGGTGCAGCGCTGGGCGGCCGCGGCCTATTGCGGCGCGGTCTTCGCCGCCGCCTTTGCCGTCCCGGTCGGACAGCTCGTGCTGTGGGCGAAGGACGTCGCGGCGCGCGACCTGGATGGCCGTTATCTCGGCTATCTCGGCCATTCGCTGCTGCTGGCCGCGCTCGCCGCGGCGCTGGTCGGCCTCTGTGCCCTGCTCCTCGCCTATGCCCGCCGCCGCCACGCCGACCCGGTCATGGCCCTGGTGGTGCGCTTTTCCACCCTGGGCTACGCGGTGCCGGGTGCGGTCCTCGCCATCGGCATCTATCTGCCCATCGCCTGGATCGACAACGCCTACATCGGCGTCATGCGCGAGGGCTTCGGCCTCGAGGCGGGGCCGCTGCTCCAGGGCACCCTCGTCGCCATGCTCGCCGCCTACCTGGTGCGCTTCCTGGCCGTCGCCCACGAGCCCCTGAGCGCCGCGCTGCAACGCATCACGCCCAACATGGACGAAGCGGCGCGCAGCTTCGGTCTGGGCACGCGCCAGGTGCTGGCCCGGGTGCACCTGCCGCTCTTGCGGGGCGGGGCCGCGACGGCCCTGATCCTGGTCTTCGTCGACGTGCTGAAGGAGATGCCGATCACCCTGATGACGCGCCCCTTCGGCTGGGACACGCTGGCGACCCGCATCTTCGAGATGACCTCCGAAGGCGAATGGGAACGGGCCGCCCTGCCGGCGATGGCCGTGCTCCTCGCCGGCCTGATACCGGTCATCCTGCTCACACGGCAAACGGAGAAATGAGCATGGCCCTGGTCCTGGAATTGCGCGGGGTCGGCAAGTCCTACGCCGAGATGCCGGTGGTGCGCGGGGTGTCGTTCCAGCTCACGCGCGGCAGCATCGGCTGCCTGCTCGGGCCCAGCGGCTGCGGCAAGACCACGCTGCTGCGGCTGATCGCCGGCTTCGACCCGGTGTCGGCGGGGGAGATCGTTCTCAATGGCGCCACGGTGAGCACGCCGCAACAGACCGTGCCGCCAGAGCGGCGCCGCATCGGCATGGTGTTCCAGGACTACGCGCTGTTCCCCCACCTCGACGTGCAGGGCAACATCGGCTTCGGCCTGCGCACGTGGGATAGGCGGCGCCGCGCGGCGCGCGTGGCGGAGCTGCTGGAACTGGTCGGGCTCACCGGCTCCGCCGGCGCGCCGCCGCACGAACTGTCC
>CAYUJV010000134.1:0-7728 GCA_964445085.1 uncultured Burkholderiales bacterium | reverse complement strand
GTGATGGCGGTGCCGGCGCACGACGAGCGCGATTTCGAGTTTGCCACCAAGTACGGGTTGCCGATCAAAGTCGTTATTCAACCGGCGGCGGAAATCCCCCCCATCCCCCCTTTGCAAAAGGGGGGCGAAGGGGAGATTTTGCCGTTCGTGGACCATGGCCGCTGCATCAACTCCGGCAGGTACGACGGCCTCGATTTCGATGCCGCAGTGGATGCCATCGCCGCCGACCTCAGCGCAAAAAATCTCGGTGAGAAGAAAATCACCTGGCGCCTGCGCGACTGGGGCATTTCGCGCCAGCGCTACTGGGGTACGCCCATCCCCATCATCCACTGCGCGACCTGCGGCGAAGTGCCGGTGCCGGACGACCAGCTGCCGGTGGTGCTGCCGGAAGATCTGATTCCCGATGGCTCCGGCAATCCGCTCGGCAAGAGCGCGGCGTTCTTGAATTGTTCCTGTCCCAAGTGCGGCAAGCCGGCGCGGCGCGAGACCGACACCATGGACACCTTCGTCGATTCGTCCTGGTATTTCCTGCGCTATTGCTCGCCCGGCGCCGACACGATGATCGACGAGCGCAGCAACTACTGGATGCCGGCCGACCAGTACATCGGCGGCATCGAGCACGCGATCCTGCACCTGTTGTATTCGCGCTTCTGGACCAAGGTCATGCGCGATCTCGGCCTGACCAAGGTGTCCGAGCCCTTCGCCAACCTGCTGACCCAGGGCATGGTGCTGAACCACATTTTCTTCAGAAAAGGTGAAAAGAGCGGCATCACCTATTTCGCGCCGGATGAAGTGGAAGTGACCCGCGACGACAAGGGCGTGATCACCGCCGTCAGATCCAAGGCCGACGGCCAGCCGGTGGAATACGGCGGCATCGGCACCATGTCGAAGTCGAAGAAGAACGGCGTCGATCCGCAATCCCTGATCGAGCAGTACGGCGCCGACACCGCGCGCCTGTTCATGATGTTCGCCGCGCCCCCGGAGAACACGCTGGAGTGGTCGGATGCCGGCGTGGACGGCGCCTGGCGCTTCCTCAACCGGCTGTGGAAGCTGGCCCATGCCCATGTGGAAAAAGGCGTGGTCGATGCCTACAGCGGCGGCGAGCTGCCGCCGGAGTTGAAGGCGCTGCGTTTCCAGTTGCATTCCACGCTGCAGAAAGTCACCGACGACATCGGCCGGCGCAAGACTTTCAACACCGCCATCGCCTCGGTGATGGAGCTGATGAACGCGCTGGGCAAGCTGAACGATGACTCGGCCGCCGCGCGCGCCGTGGTGCAGGAGGCGCTGGAAATCATCGCGCTGGTGCTCTCGCCCATCGTGCCCCACATCTGCGAAGCGATCCATGCCGAGCTCAGACCTGGCGCTAGGCTGATGGACGCCGCGTGGCCCAGGGTCGATGAATCGGCGCTGGTGCAGGACGAGATCGAGCTGGTGGTGCAGGTGAATGGGAAACTGCGCGGCCACATTCGCGTGCCCAAGAATGCGACCAAGGAGGAGATCGAGGCCATGGCGCGCGCCAATCCCAACGTGCAGAAATTCCTCGAGGGCCTGGCGATCAGGAAGGTCGTGGTGGTGCCGGGTCGCCTGATCAACATCGTCGCAGGATGAACATGCTCATACGCGCCTTGGCTCTCGCCCTCGTGCTCAGCCTCGCCGGCTGCGGCTTCCAGCTGCGCGGCAGCGCCGCGCTGCCCTTCGACAGTGTCTACATCGAAAACGCAGGCCCGGAGATGGGGGTGGAGCTTGCGCGGGCGATCCGCACCACGCAGACCGCGGTGGTGCAGAGCCCGGCCGAGGCCCAGGCGGTGCTGCAGGTCGTGTCCCAGGGCCGCGAGCAGCAGATCCTGACCCTGAGCGGCGCCGGGCGGGTCAGCGAGTATCGCCTGATCTACCGCGTCAGCTTCCGCGTGCGTGACAAGACGGGCAAGGAGCTGATTCCCCTGCAGCAGCTCGAACTGCGGCGGGAGCTGACCTACGATGCCTCGCAGACCCTGGCCAAGGAATCGGAGATCGCCCTGCTCTACCGCGACATGCAAACCGATGCGGTGCAGCAGATGATGCGCCGCATGGCCGCCGCCACGCGCGCGCCGTAGTCGATGCAAATCCGCGCGGCCCAGCTTTCGCAGCACCTCGGGCGCGGCCTCGGGCCGCTGTACGTGGTGACCGGCGACGAGCCGCTGCTGGCGACGGAGGCAGCGGATGCGATTCGCGCCAAGGCGCGGGCCGAAGGCTACGCCGAGCGCGAAGTGCTCGCCGTGGAAGGGGGCTTCAACTGGGGCGAGCTGCGCGCGAGCGGAGCCAGCCTTTCGCTGTTCGCGAGCAAACGCATCCTGGAGCTGCGCATCCCGGGCGGCAAGCCGGGCGTCGAGGGCGGGAATGCGCTCGAGGCATTCGCTGCGGACCTGCCGCCGGACACCGTCACCGTCATCACCCTCCCCCGTCTCGACAAGCGCGCGGCCCAGGCCGGCTGGTACCAGGCGCTGGCCGCGGCCGGCACCGTGGTCGAAGTGTTTCCGGTGGAGCTGGAGCAGCTGCCGCGCTGGGTGGGCGAGCGGCTGGCGCGCCAGAACCAGAGCGCCGACGCCGAGACGCTGCGCTTCCTCGCCGAGCAGGTGGAAGGCAATCTGCTCGCCGCCCACCAGGAAATCCAGAAGCTGGGCCTGCTCTACCCGCCGGGCAAACTGGGCTTCGACCAGGTGAGCGAGGCGGTGCTGAACGTCTCCCGCTTCGACGTGTTCCAGCTGGGCGATGCCATGCTCGCCGGCGACGCCGCGCGGGTGGCGCGCATCCTGGACGCCCTGGAGGCCGAAGGCGAAAAGCCGGTGCCGCTGCTGGGCGTGCTGGCCTGGCTCATCCGCGGCCTGAACAAGGCCAAGGCCGCCCTGGAGCGCGGGGCCGACATGAGCGCGGCGCTGCGCGAGGGCGGCTTCTGGGGCGAACGCCAGAATCTGGCGCGGCGCGCCCTGCCAAAGTTGAGCGCGGAGGGCCTGGCCGCCGCCCTCAAGCACGCCGCGGAAGTTGATAGAATGAGCAAGGGCCTGAAGGCGGGCGATGTGTGGGACGAGCTGCTGCAGCTGTGCCTGCGGATCGCCCGGCCACGTTAGTGCCAGGGAACAAAAAGCTTCACCACGGAGTACGCGGAGTTTTCTGTTTTGTTTTTCCTCCGTGCCCTCCGCGTACGCCGTGGTGAAGAGACTTTCGCGAGTCTGTGAGATGGATATCAAACAATACATGAAGCAAGTCGGCCAGCAGGCGCGTGCGGCATCCCGCGCCATGGCCCGCGCCGACACCAATGCCAAGAACCGCGCGCTGCTGACCATGGCCGCCGCGATCGAGCGCGACGCGGACCGGCTGCTGGCGGCCAACGCCCGCGACATGGAGCACGCCAAAGCCGCCGGCCTCGACGCCGCCCTGCTCGACCGGCTGCAGCTTTCCGCCAAGACCGTGGCCGGCATGGCCGAGGGCCTGCGCCAGATCGCGGCCCTGCCCGACCCGGTGGGCGAGATTTCCGACATGGCCTATCGCCCCTCCGGCATCCAGGTGGGCAAGATGCGCGTGCCGCTGGGCGTGATCGGCATCATCTACGAGGCGCGCCCCAACGTGACCGCGGACGCGGCCGGCCTGTGCCTGAAATCCGGCAACGCCTCCATCCTGCGCGGCGGCTCCGAGGCGATCCACTCCAACCAGGCCATCGCCGCCTGCGTGCGCGAGGGTTTGAGCGCCGCCGGGCTGCCCGAAACCGCGGTGCAGGTGGTGGAGACCACCGACCGCGCCGCCGTGGGCGAGCTCATCACCATGAAGGAATACGTGGACGTGATCGTCCCCCGCGGCGGCAAGGGGCTGATCGAGCGCCTGATGAACGATGCGCGCATCCCGGTGATCAAGCATCTGCACGGGGTGTGCCATGTCTACGTCGACGACAAGGCCGACTTGGACAAGGCGGTCAGGATCGCCGACAACGCCAAGACCAGCCGCTACGGCACCTGCAACACCATGGAGACGCTGCTGGTGGCGCAGGGGGTGGCGCGCGCGGTGCTGCCGCAGATCGCGAAAATCTACGCGGAAAAGGGCGTGGAGATGCGCGGCTGCGAGCAATCCCGCGCCATCGTCTCCGGCATGAAGGCGGCGAGCGAGGAAGACTGGAGCACGGAATATCTGGCACCCATCATTTCCATCCGCGTCGTCCAGGACATGGACGCAGCCATCGAGCACATCAACACCTATGGCTCGCAGCATACCGACGCCATCGTGACCGAGGACTACACCCGGGCGCGGCGCTTCCTGCGCGAGGTGGATTCGGCCTCGGTGATGGTGAATGCCTCCACCCGCTTCGCCGACGGCTTCGAGTACGGCCTGGGGGCGGAGATCGGCATCTCCACCGACAAGATCCACGCTCGCGGCCCGGTGGGCCTGGAGGGCCTCACCTCGCAGAAATTCATCGTCCTCGGCGACGGCCAGGTCCGGGGCTGATTGTTGCGCCCCATCGGCATCCTCGGCGGCACCTTCGATCCGATCCACTACGGCCATCTGCGCCTGGCCCAGGAGCTCGCCGATGGACTGGGGCTGGCGCAGGTGCGCCTCGTCCCGACCGGGGAACCCTGGCATCGCGCGGCGCCGCGGGCGCCGGCCCCGCACCGCCTGGAGATGGTGCGCCTCGCCTGCGCCGACAATCCCTTGTTCGTCGTGGACGAGCGCGAGGTGGCGAGCCATGCGCCAGGCTATACGGTCGAAACCCTGACCACGCTGCGCGCGGAGCTCGGCCCTGCGCAGCCGCTGTGCCTGCTGCTGGGGGCCGACGCCTTTCTCGGGCTGGAGACCTGGCATCGCTGGCAGGAATTGTTCGGCCTGGCGCACATCGCCGTGGCGCGGCGGCCCGGCTTCCCGCCGCTGCACGGGAACAGCGACATGCCGGCCGCCCTGCGCCGCGAGTTCGGCAGCCGCTGCACGGAGGATGCGGGGCGCTTGCAGAACGAGCCCGCCGGCCGCATATTGGTGCATACGATCACCGCGCTCGACATTTCCGCCACCCGCATCCGCGCCGACATCGCCCGCGGCGCCAGCCCGCGCTACCTGTTGCCGGACGCCGTGCTGCACTACATTCATGAACACCGTCTCTATAGTTGAACCCAGATGAACAGCGAAACCCTCCAGCAGATCGTCGTCGCCGCCCTTGAGGACATCAAGGCGCGCGACATCGTGGTGATGAACGTGGCCAAGCTCACGTCCATCGCCGAATACATGATCGTCGCCAGCGGCGAATCGGCGCGTCAGACCAAGGCGCTGGCGCGCAACGTCACGGAGAAGGTCAAGGAAGCCGGGGGCGAAGTCCTGGGCGTGGAAGGCGAGGACAATGGCGAGTGGATCCTCGTCGACCTCGGCGGCGTCATCGTCCACATCATGCACCCCGCCGTGCGCGAGTACTACAACCTGGAGGAGCTGTGGGGCGCAACGCCGGCCCGCGCGCGCAAGGCGGCCGGCTCGGCCCAATGAGCTCCCCATGAGGTTCTACCTCCTGGCCGTCGGAACGCGCATGCCGGCCTGGGTGGAGGAAGGCTTCGCGGAATACCGGAAGCGCATGCCGCGCGAGGCGCGCGTCGAGCTGGTCGAGATCAGGCCCGAGAAGCGTGAAGGCGGCAAGACCGCTGACCAGGCCATGCAGGCGGAGGCGGCGCGCATCAACGCCGCGCTGCCCAAGGGCTGTCTGCGCGTTGCGCTGGACGAACGGGGAAAATCCTTCACCAGCGTGCAGCTGGCGGAGAAGCTGGGCGAATGGCTGGCTTCGGGGCGCGACGTCGCGCTCGTCGTCGGCGGCGCGGACGGCCTGGCCCCGGAGATCAAGGACGGCGCCGACCTGCTCTGGTCCCTGTCGCCGCTGACCCTGCCCCATCCGCTGGTGCGCATCGTCCTCGCCGAGCAGCTCTACCGCGCCATGAGCATCCTGCACAACCATCCCTATCATCGCGAATGAGCGTGCCGCCGCTGATCTATCTCGCCTCCCAGTCACCGCGCCGGCGCGCACTGCTGGATCAGCTGGGCGTGCGCCATCGCGTGCTGGTGCCGGACGTGAACGAGGCGACCCTGCCGAGAGAGTCGCCCGAGGCCTACGTGCGGCGCATCGCGCGCATCAAGGCCGAAGTGGCGGCGATGCGCATTCGGGAGCGGCGCATGAAGGAGCTGCCGGTGCTCGCGGCGGACACCTCGGTCATTCTCGGCCGGCGCATCCTGGGCAAGCCGGCGGATGCCGCCGCTGCCGCTGCCATGCTGGCCGCCCTGTCGGGCAGGACGCACCACGTGCTCACGGCGGTTGCGCTGGAGTTTCAGGGTAAACTAGCCGTGGCCTTGTCCGACACCGCCGTGCGCTTTCGCCGCCTGGAGACCGAGGAAATCGCGACCTATGTCGCCAGTGGCGAGCCGCTGGACAAGGCCGGCGCCTACGGCATCCAGGGCCGCGCCGCGGCCTTCATCCGGCGCATCGAGGGCAGCTACTCCGGTGTGATGGGGCTGCCCCTGTTCGAAACCGCACAGCTATTACGCAAGTTTGGAATCCACATACCGTGAGCGAAGAAATACTCATCAATGTCACCCCGCAGGAAACGCGGGTCGCGGTGATGCAGCAGGGCGTGGTGCAGGAACTGCATGTGGAGCGCGCCTCCAGCCGCGGCCTGGTGGGCAACATCTATCAGGGCCGGGTGTGCCGCGTGCTGCCCGGCATGCAGTCGGCCTTCGTCGAGGTCGGCCTGGAGCGCGCGGCCTTCCTGCACGTGGCCGACATCTGGCAGCAGAAGCAGCAGGAAGAAAAGCCGATCGAGAAGCTGCTGCACGAAGGGCAGACCATCCTGGTGCAGGTGATCAAGGACCCGATCGGCACCAAGGGTGCCCGCCTGTCGACCCAGGTCAGCATCGCCGGGCGCCTGCTGGTGTACCTGCCGCAGGAAACCCACATCGGCATTTCGCAGCGCATCGAGGACGAGGCGGAGCGCGAGCTGCTGCGGGAGAAGCTGCATCACCTGCTGCCACCGGAGGCAAAGGGCGGCTTCATCGTGCGCACCAGCGCCGAGACTGCCACCGACAGCGAGCTGCTCGCCGACATCCAGTACCTGCAGCGCATCTGGCAGGGCATTGCGGAACAGGCCAAGACCGCGCCGCCACAGACGCTGCTGTACCACGAGCTCAACCTGCCGCTGCGCGTGCTGCGCGATTTCGTGCACGACGACACCAGCCGCATCATCGTCGATTCGCGCGAGACCTATACCCGGATGCAGGCATTCTCCGAGAGTTACGTCGCCAATGTGGCGTCGCGACTCGAGCACTACCAGGGTGAGCGCCCGCTGTTCGACCTGTTCCAGGTGGAGGACGAGATCGAGAAGGCGCTCTCGCGCAAGGTGGAGCTGAAGTCCGGCGGCTACCTGATCATCGACCAGACCGAGGCGCTGACCACCATCGACGTGAACACCGGCGGCTTCGTCGGCGGCCGCAACTTCGACGACACCATCTTCAAGACCAATCTCGAGGCGGCCCATGCCATCGCGCGTCAGCTGCGGCTGCGCAACCTGGGCGGCATCATCATCGTCGACTTCATCGACATGGACAACGTCGAACACAAGAACGCGGTGCTGGACGAATTCCGCAAGGCCCTGTCGCGCGACCGCACGCGCATGACCGTGAACGGCTTCACCGCCCTGGGGCTGGTGGAGATGACGCGCAAGCGCACCCGCGAGAGCCTGGCCC
>CAYUJV010000133.1:0-7732 GCA_964445085.1 uncultured Burkholderiales bacterium | reverse complement strand
ACCCCTACCTGGCCTTCTCCGCGCTGATGATGGCGGGCCTGGACGGCGTGCAGAACAAGATCCACCCGGGCGATGCCGCGGACAAGAACCTGTATGATCTGCCGCCGGAAGAAGAGGCGAAGATCCCGAAGGTCTGCCACAGCCTGGACATGGCGCTGGAGCACCTGGACAAGGACCGCGAGTTCCTCACCCGCGGCGGCGTGTTCAGCAACGACTTCATCGACGCCTACATCGAGCTGAAGATGCAGGACGTGACCCGGCTGCGGATGACCACCCATCCGGTCGAGTTCGACATGTACTACTCGTTGTAAGGAACTCGCGCAGCGAGCCTGCGTCCCTCTCTCCCGCTTGCGGGAGAGAGTCAGGAGAGAGGGCAACCTTTTCGGTTGCGGCCACTCAAAGGGCGGGAGCGATCCCGCCCTTTTTGTTTGCGTGCGCTCAACTTCGCGCCTGAATTGTCGTTAAGATTTCAAGGCTTGCGTTGCCAACCTCAAGCACCTGACATAAACTGGACTGCCGTCATTCCATGCCGCTTCGGGGAGACTCCATGATCAAGCTTCGTACGCTGTCGTTGTGCGCTCTCGCCTGCGCATGGTCGGTGGGCACCGTGCCAGCGCAGGCCGAGATGTACAAGTACGTGGACGAGAAGGGCCGCGTGACCTACTCGAACAAGCCGATCAAGGGCGGCCACAAGGTCGACCTCCCGGAACTCTCCACCATGCCCGCCCCCACGCTGCCGCCGCCCGCGCCGGCGCCGAAGGAGAGCAAGGAACGCGAGGCCCGCCGCCAGGCGCTGCAGGCGCAGATTGCCGAGGAAGAAAAGGCGCTGGCGGAGGCCAAGCAGGCCTACCAGGAAGGCTCCGACAAGCCGGAGGTGTGGCGGCATACCAAGACCGTCATCGGCAAGGACGGTAAGCCGACCACAATCACCGAAACGGGGCGCAACGTCGCCGCCTATGAAGAGAAAATGAAGCGGCTGCAGGCCGACGTGGATGCGCACCAGGCCAAGCTGGATCAGCTCAAGGCAGACCTGGCCGCGCTGGATCAGGGTGGCGCACCCGCGAAATCCCCCGCCCAGTCAGAAGGGAAGCGATGAGCGCACGCGCCCCCCGGCTCGCCGCGCTGGTGACGCTCGCCAGCGTCATGGCGCTCGCCGCCTTTCCCGCCGCCGCCGACATCTACAAGTTCGTGGACGAAAACGGCCGCGTCACCTACACCAATATCCCGAAGAAGGGCGCCACCAAGCTGGACGTGGGCGGCGCCGACGCCGCCCCGCGCAACCGCGCCAATCCGGGTCCGAGCAGCTTCCCGAAGGTGGACAGCCAGACCCAGAAGAAGCGCGACGACATGCGCAAGCAGATTCTCCAGGACGAGCTGGCCACCGAGCAGAAGGCCCTGGCCGACGCGCAGAAAGCCCTGAAGGATGGCGAGGCCACCCGCCTGGGTGACGAGGCGAGGAACTACCAGAAATACCTCGACCGGGTGCAGAAGCTCCGCGACAACGTCACCCGGCACGAGCAGAACGTCGACGCCCTCAAGAAGGAACTGGCCGACCTGCGCTAGCCGGCACCGCCGGAAGCGGGGCGGCCGATCCGCGCCCGCCGCCAACCCGGTCCCCTTTTCCATTCTGGTCCGGTTATTGCTTTAATGAAGCATCATCCGCAACCGCCCCGGGCGCCCACTTGAACGTACCCAACCTCATCGGACTCGAGCATCTGGCCACCGCCGTGATGCTGCTCGACCGCGAGCTGCGCGTCCAGTACGCCAATCCCGCGGCGGAAAACCTGTTCGAGATCAGCAACAGGACCGTCGCCGGCCAGCCGATCACCCAGGTCTTCACCGAGACCGGCGGCCTGGTCAGCGCCATGGAGTTCGCCCTCGGCGACCGCGCCAGCTACACCGAACACGAGCTGCCGCTGGCCACCCTGGCGCACCATTACCTGGTGAGCTGCACGGTGACGCCGCTGCCGCTGCCGGACGGCTATCTGCTGCTGGAATTCCAGCCCATCGACAAGCACCTCAAGATCGCGCGCGAGGAGCGCATGCAGCTGCAGCAGGAATTCAACCGCGAGCTTCTGCGCAACCTGGCGCATGAAATCAAGAACCCGCTGGGCGGCATCCGCGGCGCGGCGCAGCTGCTGGAGCACGAACTGCCCAAGTCGAGCCTGCGCGAATACACCCAGGTGATCATCAAGGAATCGGACCGGCTGCAGTCGCTGATGGACCGCATGCTCGCGCCCAACCGCGCGCCCAAGTTCACTGCCGTGAACATCCACGAGGTGCTCGAGCGCGTGCGCAGCCTGATCCTCGCCGAGCGCCGCGACGGCCTGACCATCCGGCGCGACTACGACCTGAGCCTGCCCGAGCTCCAGGCCGACCCGGAGCAGCTGATCCAGGTGGTGCTCAACATCGCGCGCAATTCGGTGCAGGCGATGCAGGGCCGCGGCGAAATCGTGTTCCGCACCCGCGTCGCACGCCGCGTCACCATCGGCAAGCGCGCGTTCCGCATGGCGGTCGAGCTGCAGATCATCGACAACGGCCCGGGCATCCCGGACGAGATCCGCGAGAAGATCTTCTACCCCCTGGTGACGAGCAAGGCCGAGGGCTCCGGCCTCGGCCTCACCATCGCCCAGACCTACGTCGCCCAGCACCACGGCACCATCGACTGCGAAAGCCAGCCGGGCCGCACCTGCTTCACCGTACTGCTTCCCTACAATCAACCCGAATACGGCCACTGACATGACGCAGACCAAACCGATTTGGATCATCGACGACGACCGCTCGATCCGCTGGGTGTTCGAGAAGACCCTCGCCCGCGAAAACCTCGACTACAAGTCCTTCGCCTCCGCGGACGAGGCCCTGGCCGAACTCGCGCGCTCCCAGCCGCAGGTGGTGGTGACCGACATCCGCATGCCCGGCGGCTCCGGCCTCGACCTGCTGCAGGTGATCAAGGAGCGCTACCCGACGCTGCCGGTGATCATCATGACCGCCTACTCCGACCTGGACAGCGCGGTGGCCGCGTTCCAGGGCGGCGCCTTCGAATACCTGCCCAAGCCCTTCGACATCGACCATGCGGTGGAGCTGATCCGCCGCGCCCTGGACGAGAGCATGCGCGGTGTCGAGACCGCCGCCGCGGAGGAAGCGGCGCCGGAGATGCTGGGCCAGGCCCCGGCGATGCAGGAGGTGTTCCGCGCCATCGGCCGCCTGGCCAATTCCCAGGCCACGGTGCTCATCACCGGCGAATCCGGCAGCGGCAAGGAACTGGTGGCGCGCGCCCTGCACCGCCACAGCCCGCGCCGCGACAAGCCCTTCATCGCCCTCAACACCGCGGCGATCCCGAAGGATCTGCTGGAGTCGGAACTGTTCGGCCACGAGCGCGGCGCCTTCACCGGCGCGCAGACCATGCGCCGCGGACGCTTCGAGCAGGCCGACGGCGGCACCCTGTTCCTGGACGAGATCGGCGACATGCCGCCCGATCTGCAGACGCGCCTGCTGCGCGTGCTGTCCGACGGCCAGTTCTACCGTGTCGGCGGGCATCAGCCGATCAAGGCCAACGTGCGCGTCATCGCCGCCACCCATCAAAACCTGGAAGAGCGCGTGAAGCAGGGCCTGTTCCGCGAGGACCTGTTCCACCGGCTCAACGTCATTCGGCTGCGGCTGCCGCCCCTGCGCGAACGGCGAGAGGACATCCCGCTGCTGGTGCGCCACTTCCTGGCGAAAAGCGCGCGCGAGCTCGGCGTCGAAACCAAGAAGATTTCCGATGCCGCGATGAAGTATCTGCAGTCGCTGGACTGGACCGGCAACGTGCGCCAGCTGGAAAACACCTGCCACTGGCTCACCGTGATGGCGCCGGGCCAGAACATCGAGATCGCCGACCTGCCGCCCGAGCTGAAAAGCGAGACGCCGAGCGCCACCGGCCAGGACTGGGTCGCGGCGCTGGAGCGCGAAGTGGAATCGCAGCTCAACCGGGGCGAGACCGGCATCATGGACGGCCTCGTCGCCAGCTTCGAAAAGGCCTGCCTGCTCAAGGCCCTCGACCACACCGGCGGCCGCCGCATCGAGGCCGCACACCTCCTCGGCATCGGCCGCAACACCCTCACCCGCAAGCTGCAGGAACTGGGCATCGACGAGAAGCACGAGGAGAAGGAAGCCGGCTGAGCGTCGCCCGGCGCCTTCGCCCGTCCCTGCGCTCGCCCCGCCACGCGCCGCAGGCGGCATCCCGCCGCCCCTGCTTGCCCCTGCGCGCCGTTTGTTTTCCCTGACTATGCTGCTTGCATTTTCTGGTAGAATGCCACTCGCATTTACCCAAGGCCCTTCAGCGAATCGGAACAGGGAGAACAACCATGATCGACCATGCACTCGTCAAACAGATTGCCGCCTCCGCGCTCGCGTGCGCAGCCATGCTTGCGGCCGGCTGCGCCAACATGCAAATGGGCGCCCAGGAGGCGAAAACCACCGCCACCGGCTCCGCCGGCGGCGCCAATGCCCAGAACGCCAACGCCCAACTGGAAAAATGCGACGCCCCGCTGGGCACGCTGGCGGTGGTCGAGGACAGCGGCGCGCCCTGGTACGGCATCCTCACCCGCCAATACCAGCTCGGCTCCACCGTGCCGGTGCTCAAGCTGCTGGTGCAGCAGTCCAACTGCTTCGTGGTCGTCGAGCGCGGCCGCGCCATGGGCGGCATGATGCAGGAGCGGGCCCTGGAGCAGGCGGGCGAACTGCGCGCCAATTCGAGCTTCGGCCGCGGCCAGATGGCTTCCGCCGACTACGCCCTCAGCCCGTCCATCACCTTCAGCAACCAGGACGCCGGCGGCCTCGGCGCGACCATCGGCGGCCTGCTGGGCCCGGTGGGTTCCTGGATCGGCGGCAACATCAAGGCGAAGGAGGCAAGCACGCTGCTGACCATGGTGGACAACCGCTCCGGCGTGCAGGTGGCGGCCGCCGAAGGCAGCGCGCGCAACATCGACATCGGCGCCATGGGCGGCATGTTCGGCGGAGGCGGCTGGGGCACCGCGCGCGGCTACTCCAACACCGCCGAAGGCAAGGTGATCGTGGCCGCCTTCACCGATGCCTACAACAACGTGGTCAAGGCCGTGCGCAACTACCGCGCGCAGGAAGTGAAGGGCGGGCTCGGCACCGGCGGGCATCTGAAGGTGCAGAAGTAAGCGCGATGCGGGCGGCGGCTGGAAATGCAGTTTGAATTCCAGATCGCCGCCACAACCGGCCGGCGGCATGAGGCGGCGCCACGCCGCAGCGTCTCCAAACCGCGCTAAGTGCCCGCGGCGCGCAACTCCGCCTGCGCCGTCGCCATCACGCGCCAGGACGAGCGCAGCAGCAGCGCCAGCAGGCCGGCTGCCACCACCAGATCCGGCCACTGCGATCCGCTCGCCCACACCCCGAAGGCCGCCACGAACACGGCGAGGTTGGCGGCGATATCGTTGCGCGAACACTCCCACACCGAGCTCATGTTCACGTCCTCGGTGCGGTGCTTCCAGAGCAGATAGAGACAGACGCCGTTCGCCGTCAGCGACAGCAGGCTGAACAGCCCCATGGCCTCGAACACCGGCACGGCGGGGTTCGCCAGCTTGTAGCCGATCTGCACCGCCACCCCCAGCGCCGCCAGCCCGATCAGCGCGCCCTTGAACAGCGCCACCTTCGCCTTGGCCCGCGCACCGCGCGCCACCACGTACAGGCTCAAGCCATAGGTCAGCGCGTCGCCCAAGTTGTCCAGGCTGTCCGACATCAGCGCCGCCGAACCCGCGTAGAGCGCTGCCGCCACGACCACGAAGAACATCACGGCATTGATGCCGAGCACGACACGCAGCGTCCCGCGCTGTCGCTCGCGCATGCTCTCCGTTTCACATGCCCCGTTGCAACAGCCTGCCATATCAGTTTGCTCCTTCATGCCGCTGCGTACGGGCCGGTTATCGCCCGCGCGTCAATCCTGCTCTTCGCCTGCAAATTTACCACCGGTGAAGGCCGCCGCGCCACCCGCAAAGGTGGCGAGCGCGGTGACCACACGCTGATGGCGATGCCCGCCGCTAGGGCGGCGATCTGCTTGGTTTGCGCCGAGCTGTCGGCGTGGAACTGGCTGTAGCTGTGGTCCTGGGCTTGGGTGGCGGCGAAGTCTTGGCCGAACTTGTGCGCGAGCTCGGGGGAGATCTCCTTGCCCTGGGGTTCACATTCAGCGAGAGCTCGGCCGCCGCGATGAAGCCGCCGGGCTGCACGCGGTCGCCCCAGTATTCGATGTAGCCGCCCTTGACGTTCTCGCTGCCGCGGCCCCAGTAGGCGGAGCGCTTTTCGTTGGCGAGGGTGGCGGCATCAATGGTGAGGCGGCCGGCCTGGATGAAGCCGGTGTTGCGCACGCTGTCGCCGGCGAGCTGAACGTCGTTGCCGGCGATGGCGCCGCCGCCCAGGTTGACGAGCGCCTCGCGGGTCAGTTCGGGCAGGTATAAGCGCGCAAGGGGCGCGGGAGCACATCTTGTCTTATTCTAATAGCGCAGCGGGTATCAACGGTTCTTGAGGCTTAGCAGATATTCCGCGCGCGCGGGCTAGGTTTGCAAGGCCGACACCCCAGACACACAGCATCTCGTCTTCGGTGTCCTTAAAGACTCCTCCCGCTTTGCTTTGGCGTCTATGTCCTTCCAACAATTCGGCAAGACCAGCATTCGCCTTTTCCGCACTGCGGTCCAGAATTGCCTCGAACACTTTCGAACAACCTCTGAAGTCGGCGTATTCGGAATGGTCGCACTGGGACTTAAATTCACCCAGCCACTTCTTCATACCGGCCGCGTCGTCTAGCACAAAGCTTTTAAGCACGTATCCAAACGACAGATCAAACGGATGATCGTGCTCGCGTTCAATCTCATCTCTACCCCCCATATGTTTCGCTAGCTCTTTCGCCAACCGCATATCGCCTGCTGCCAAGGCATCGAGCAATGCTTTGTATGACAGCATCGACAGATAAGAAGGCGAGATTTTCTCGCCAGCCTCGAAGCGCTCGAACAGCCTTTTCCTCAATGACGCTGCTTCTGACAGGTTTTCCCGAAATGCTTTCACATTCTTGTTGAGCACGTACTCCGCCACACCGAGGAAGCGAAGTGACCCCGCCAAAGAATTTGAAGCAGAGCCGTTCTTGTCTTTAGCAGAATCCATCTGATTATTTCGAAGCTGATTGAGATGTTTCTTTCGCATCTCAATCAGCATAGGAAGACGCTTTTCCATTTCGAACATGTCACCTATATCACTGCGGAATATTTATAACGTTCCAACGATTAGTGCCATCCAGTGTAAGAACGTTGGCCTTTGGCCGGATAAGGCTTCTGTTTGCGTCAAGGAAGAAACCCGACTCCATCACAGCAGAGTCTGCACTGTTCATCATCTTCTGGATATTGCCGTCGATCCATTGCGGACTGAGCTGACGCCCCATCGTTGAAGTATTGGACAGCGAAGCAGCACCAGACGACGAGTACTTAGACTCAGTGATGATGATGTCGATGGGGCTTCCACCAGCGCCGTACTTTACGAAGACGCCATCAAATCCGTTATTGCTGGACAGACGAGCGGGAAGTTCCTGGTAACCTGCGCGAGTGAGTGTGCGACTTGCAGCTACTTCGCCTAGCAACCCCTTTTCTGCGGTTGTCAGAGAGGCGGCTGCACTGTCTGCAACACCCCCTGCGGACGTATCCGAAATTCTGTGTGTGAGGTCGGGTTACTCACAGTCTCAATTCAA
>CAYUJV010000132.1:0-7733 GCA_964445085.1 uncultured Burkholderiales bacterium | reverse complement strand
CTCCGCCGGCGTGGCGGCGACCCGCGCCCCCTCCGCCGCCAGGGCCTCGGCCCGCTCGCGGGAGCGGTTGAACACCGTCACGGCAAAGCCTGCCGCGAGCAGATTGCGGGCCATGGGCGTGCCCATCGCGCCCAGGCCGACAAAGGCAATCGATGTCGTTTCCATCTGAGCCGTTCCTTTCTTCAGCGCGTGGCGAGGTTCGCGCGTGCAGGCCGTGCCCGCGCCCCCCTAGCCTTGGTCATGCTCTTCCACGCCAAACAGCTGCTGCTTGAGCTTGTGCATCCTGTCGCGCAGCTGCGCCGCCTTCTCGAATTCGAGATTTTTTGCCGCGTCCAGCATCTCCTTCTCCAGCCGCTTCACCTCGCGCGTGAGCTGCTTCTCGTTCATGTGCGCGTAGCCGGCCTGCTCCTGCTGCGCCAGCAGCTTCTCCTGGGCCTGCTCGTAGTCGTACACGCCGTCGATGATGTCCTTGATGCGCTTGACCACGCCCTTGGGCGTGATGCCGTGGGCCTCGTTGTGGGCGATCTGCTTGGCGCGGCGGCGTTCCGTCTCGCCGATGGCGCGCTGCATGGAATCCGTGACCTTGTCCGCGTACAGGATCGCCTTGCCGTTGAGGTGGCGCGCGGCGCGGCCGATGGTCTGGATCAGCGAGCGTTCGGAACGCAGGAAGCCCTCCTTGTCCGCATCCAGGATCGCCACCAGCGACACCTCGGGAATGTCCAGGCCCTCGCGCAGCAGGTTGATGCCCACCAGCACGTCGAATTCGCCCAGGCGCAGGTCGCGGATGATCTCGACCCGCTCCACGGTGTCGATGTCCGAATGCAGGTAGCGCACGTGCACGCCATGGTCGGAGAGATAGTCCGTCAGGTCCTCGGCCATGCGTTTGGTGAGCGTGGTGACCAGCACGCGCTCGCCGGCGTCCACGCGCAGCCTCACCTCCCCCAGAAGGTCGTCCACCTGGCTCGACGCCGGGCGCACTTCCACCACCGGGTCCACCAGTCCGGTCGGGCGCACCACCTGCTCCACCACCTGCCCCGCATGCTTCGCCTCGTAGTCGGCGGGCGTGGCGGAGACGAACACCGTCTGCGGCATGAGCTGCTCGAATTCGTCGAAGCGCTGCGGCCGGTTGTCCATGGCCGAGGGCAGGCGGCAGCCGCACTCGACCCGGCTCTCCTTGCGCGCGCGGTCGCCGCGATACATGCCGCCGATCTGCGGAATGGTGACGTGGCTCTCGTCGATGAACATGAGCGAGTCCCGCGGCAGGTAGTCGATCAGCGTCGGCGGCGGTTCTCCAGGCTTCCGGCCGGAGAGATGGCGCGAGTAGTTCTCGATGCCCTTGCAGAACCCCAGCTCGTTGAGCATCTCCAGGTCGAAGCGGGTGCGCTCGCCGATGCGCTGCGCCTCCACCAGCTTGCCGTGGGTCTGGAAGAATTCGATGCGCTCGCGCAGCTCGATCTTGATCGCCTCGATCGCGCGCAACGTGGTGGCGCGCGGTGTGACGTAGTGGCTGGAGGGATAGACCGTGAAGCGCGGGACCTTCTGCGCGATGTGGCCGGTGAGCGGGTCGAACAGGGAAATGCTTTCCACCTCGTCGTCGAACAGGGAGAGCCGCACCGCCAGCTCGGCGTTCTCCGCCGGGAAGATGTCGAGCACGTCGCCGCGCACCCGGTACACGCCGCGCTTGAACTCCATCTCGTTGCGTTCGTACTGCATCTCGGCCAGGCGCTTGATGGCGTCGCGCTGGGACAGCTTCTCGCCCTGGCGCAGGTGCAGGATCATGGCGTGGTAATCCACCGGGTCGCCGATGCCGTAGATGGCCGAGACCGTGGCCACGATCACGGCATCGCGCCGCTCCATCAGGGCCTTGGTCGCCGACAGGCGCATCTGCTCGATGTGCTCGTTGATGGACGAGTCCTTCTCGATGAACAGGTCGCGCGAGGGCACGTAGGCCTCGGGCTGGTAGTAGTCGTAGTAGGAGACGAAGTACTCCACGGCGTTTTCCGGGAAAAACTCCCGGAATTCCGAGTACAGCTGCGCTGCCAGGGTCTTGTTCGGCGCCATCACGATTGCCGGCCGCCCCAGCTGGGCGATGACGTTGGCCATGGTGTAGGTCTTGCCGGAGCCGGTCACCCCGAGCAGGGTCTGGAACGCCAGCCCGTCCTGGACCCCCTCCACCAGCTGGGCGATGGCCGTGGGCTGATCCCCCGCCGGCGGGAAGGGCTGATGCAAGCGGTAGGGGCTATTGGGGAAAGTGACGATCAACGGTAAAATCGCAGGATTTTGAAACGTTTGATTGTAGCACGGGGGCCCCAGTCGGCCCGCTAACGACCACTAGGACAACCAAGTTGGAACTCTCCAGACGCGTACAGGCCATCAAGCCCTCCCCCACCCTCGCGGTGACGGCGCTGGCCGCCAGCCTCAAGGCGCAGGGCAAGGACATCATCGGCCTCGGCGCCGGCGAACCGGATTTCGACACGCCGGAGCACATCAAGGCCGCGGCCATCGAGGCCATCCACAAGGGCTTCACCAAGTACACCGCCGTGGACGGCACGCCGTCCCTGAAGCAGGCCATCATCGCCAAGTTCAAGCGCGACAACGGCCTCGACTACACCCCGAAACAGATCCTGGTGTCCTGCGGCGGCAAGCAGAGCTTCTACAACCTGGTGCAGGCCCTGATCAATCCGGGCGACGAAGTCATCATCCCGGCGCCCTACTGGGTGTCCTACCCCGACATCGTCCTCCTCGCCGACGGCAGGCCCGTGTTCATCAATGCGGGCATCGAGCAGGGATTCAAGATCACCCCGGCGCAGCTGGAGGCGGCGATCACCCCGCGGACGCGGCTGGTGGTCATCAACAGCCCGAGCAATCCCACCGGCGCCGTGTACAGCCGGGACGATCTCGCGGCACTGGGCGCGGTGCTGAAGCGGCACCCGCACATCGTCATCGCCACCGACGACATGTACGAGCACATCCGTCTGGACGATGCGCCCTTCGCCAACATCCTCAACGCCTGCCCGGAGCTCTATGAGCGCACCCTGGTGCTCAACGGCGTGTCCAAGGCCTACGCCATGACCGGCTGGCGCATCGGCTATGCCGCCGGGCCGGAAAAGATCATCACCGCCATGACCAACGTGCAGTCGCAGAGCACCTCGAACCCGACCTCGATCTCCCAAGTCGCGGCGGAAGCGGCGCTCAACGGCGACCAGGGCTGCATTCAACCCATGCTGAAGGCCTTCCGCGAGCGCCATGTGTTCGTCGTGAACGGCCTGAACGGCATCCCGGGCTTCAAATGCCTGCCGGCCGGCGGCGCGTTCTACGCCTTCCCCGATGTGCGCGCAGCCATCGCGACGCTGCACGGGAAGGGCGTGATCGCCGCGGCCAACGACATCGCCCTCAGCAACTACCTGCTGGAAAAAGCCGAGGTGGCGGTGGTGCCGGGCTCCGCCTTCGGGCTGGACGGCTATATCCGCTTGTCCTTCGCCACCTCGATGCAGAATCTGGAAAAGGCCATCGCGCGCATCGCCAAGGCGATGGCCTGAGGCCTATTTGAAGAGCTTTTCGATGGCTTCCCCGGCCTTGGCGCCCACGCCGGTGCCAAAGCCGGGGCCCATCAGACCCGTGCCCACTGCCGCGCCCGCCAAGGCGGCGCGGTTGGGAAACAGCACCGGCTCCTGAATCGTCCCCGCCACCTCCAGCGGCACGCTCACCAGGCTCGCGGTGCCCTTCATCTCCACGTTCACCGTGCCGGACAGCTTCTTGTTCGCGGCAATGTCCACGTTGCCATTGGCCTGCAGCAGGCCGGAGGCGACTTTCAGATCCCGCAGCTGCGTGTTCCTGCCGACCAGGTTCACCGTGCCGGACAGTTCGTTGAAGCTCGTCTGTCCGCCGCGGGTCCCCTCCCGCGCCAGGGAGCGCACGGCGCTGGCCAGGTCGAAGTTGTAGAGCACGCCCTTGTTCACCGCGAACTTGAAGCTCGCGCGCAGGCTGTCCGCCAGCTGCGCCGCAGTGCGCGCGCCGAGCGAATAGCTGCCATCGGCATGCAGCTTGCCGCTGAGCGAAGCGGATTGGGTCATCAGGCGCACGATGGGCCCGATCTCCACATTTGCGGTGCGCGCGCTTCCCTTGATCCGGATGCCGTTCTTCCACTCCACGCGGGTCTTGCCGTGCAGTTCGCCGCCGTAGAGCGTGCCGTCGATCTGCGGCAGGTCCAGCGCGCTTGCCGTCAGCGTTCCCCTGGCCGCCAGTTCATCGAACTCCAGCGCGGGCTTCACCGGCAACGGCCAGTGCCTGCCCTGGATGTCCACCTGGTAAGTCTCTCCCTCCGGCGTCAGCCTGGCGGTGAGCCGCCGGTCCTCGGTGCCCGCCTCGATCGCCTTCACGCCCGCCGCATCCAGATCGACCCGCGCGCGCAGGGGTCCCCACCGGAACTTGTCCAGCGCCACCACCACGTCGTGCGCCTCCACCCGGCGCACCAGCACCGTCGCCGGCCCCGGCTCGCTGCGGGTCCACTTCGGCAGCCGGTCGAGCAGGGCGTTGTCCACGGTCACGCCCTGCACCTCCACGGCGCGCAGCACCTTCACCCTGGACAGCAGCGACAGCAGTTCCGGGCGCACGGTGACCGTCCCGATCCGGATCTCCTGCTCCTTGCCGATGAGGATGCCCTCCACCGTCGCCGACGGCAGCGGCAGCAGCGCGAACTTCAGATGAGTGATGGCCACCGGCTCGCCGAGACGGTCCGACGCCAATTTCTCCAGGGTGGGAATATAGGTCTTGACCGGGACGAGGAAGGGCAGCACGAATGCAATGGCGGCCAGCACGACCAGAATGATCGCCAGCGTTTTCAGCGCTTTCATGCGGATGTCCTCTCCCCATTTTTCAGGCCTGTTTTTGGTTGACCGTACTGCCCGAAATCGCTATTATACGCGGCTTCGCACGCAGCCCCCGCGGCAACGCGCGAAGCCTCTACCTTCCGGCGTAGCTCAGCGGTAGAGCAGCGGACTGTTAATCCGTTGGTCGTTGGTTCGATCCCAACCGCCGGAGCCAAATCTGAAGCCTCGCCCCCGCGCGAGGCTTTGCTGTTTCCGGCCCGGCCCATTTTCAGTCCAGCGTCCGCCGGTACCGCTTCAGTCCGATCAGGATCACCGCGACCATGAATCCCAGCAGCGGCCACAGGTGCGGCACCACGTCCGCCGCGCCGTTGCCCTTGAGCAGAATGCCGCGCACGATGCGCAGGAAGTGCGTCAGCGGCAGGATCTCGCCCACGTGCTGCGCCCAGTGCGGCATGCCGCGGAAGGGAAACATGAAGCCCGAGAGCAGCATGGACGGCAGGAAGAAGAAGAAGGTCATCTGCATCGCCTGCATCTGGTTTTTGGCGATGGTGGAGAACAGCATGCCCACCGCCAGATTGGCGAGCATGAACACGAGCACGCACACCAGCAGCAGGACCAGGCTGCCCTGCATGGGCACGCCGAAGACGAGGTGCGACACGACCACGATCAGCGCCACCTGGATGTAGCCCACCAGGATGTAGGGAATGATCTTGCCGATCATCACCTCCAGCGGCCGCACCGGCGTGGCGAGCAGGCTTTCCATGGTGCCGCGCTCGCGCTCGCGGGTCATCGCCAGCGCCGTCATCATGATCATGGTCATGGTCAGGATCACCCCCATCAGGCCGGGGACGATGTTGTACTGGGTGATGCCCTCCGGGTTGTAGCTGCGGTGGATGCGCACGTCGAAGGGCGGCGGCCCGCCCTGCAGCTTCGCCAGCACGCCGCCGAGGTCGCGCGCCAGCACCGTCTGTCCCACCGTTGCCAGGGCCGCGATGGCATTGCTGGTCGCCGCCGGGTCGGTGGCATCCGCCTCCACCAGCAGCGCCGGCCGCTCGCCGCGCACCAGGCTGCGCGAAAAATTCTCCGGAATGCTCACCACGAACTGGACATCGCCTTCCGCCAGCAGGCGCTCGGCCTCGGCTTCGGTCTTCACCACCTGTACCAGCTCGAAATAGCCACTGTTGGACAGGGCTGCGAGGATGCTGCGGGAGAACTCGCTCTGGTCGGCCATCACCAGCGCGGTCGGAAGATGTTTCGGGTCGGTGTTGATGGCAAAGCCGAACAGCACCAGCTGGAGCAGCGGGATGCCCACCATCATGGCGAAGGTGAGCCGGTCGCGCCGCATCTGGATGAACTCCTTCACCAGCACGGCGACGAAGCGTCCCCAGGAGAACACCCCGCTCACACCGTCTCCTCGCGCGCGCGGGAGGAAAGCTTCACGAACACGTCCTCCAGCCCGGGTTCGGTGGCGGTCCAGCGCAGGTCGGCGCGCGCCTGGAACGGCGCGATGCTCGCATTCAGCTGCGCCGCGTCCGACCCGCTCACGTGCAGCGCCGTGCCGAAGGGCACCACCTGCTCCACGCCCGGCAGTTCCTTCAGTTCGAGGCTCAGCTCGTGCAGCTGCGGCCCCTCCACCATCCAGGTGGTGAGCCCCGCCTGCTCCACCACCTCCTCCGGCGTGCCTTGGGCCAGCACGCGGCCGTAGGAGAGGTAGGCCAGGCGGTGGCAGCGCTCGGCCTCGTCCATGTAGTGCGTGGAGACGAGCACCGTGATGCCCTGGGCGGCGAGCCCGTGGATCTGCTCCCAGAAATCGCGCCGCGCCTTGGGGTCCACCCCCGCCGTCGGCTCATCCAGCAACAAGAGCCTCGGCGCATGCAGCGTGCACGCCGCCAGCGCCAGGCGCTGCTGCCAGCCGCCGGAGAGATGGCCCGCGAGCTGGTCCTGTCCGCTTTGGAGCCCGAGCTGGGCGATGGCGTCGGCCACCGCCCTGCGCCGGTCGGGCATGCCGTACATGCGGGCGATGAAATCGAGGTTCTCGCGGATGGAGAGATCCCGGTACAGGGAGAAGCCCTGGGTCATGTAGCCGACCTCGCGCTTGATCTCCTGCGCCTCGCGGATGACGTCATAGCCGAGGCAGGTGCCGGCGCCGGCGTCCGGCGTGAGCAGCCCGCACAGCATGCGGATGGAGGTGGTCTTGCCGCTGCCGTTGGGGCCGAGGAAGCCGAAGATCTCACCGCGCTTCACCTGCAAGGCAAGATCGCACACGACCTTCTTGCCGTTGAAGTGCTTGCACAGGCCGGTGACGTCGATGGCGAAGGAATCGGCCGTCACGGCAAACTCACTCCGTCGGACAATTCGACGGCCGCGCCCTCACCCCAACCCCTCTCCTGGAGGGAGAGGGGCTTGAACTGCCCTTCTCCCCTTGGGAGCGGGGCAAGGGGCGAGGACGCGGTGCCGATCTTCATTCCAAGCGTACATCCACCGGCTGCCCCGGATGCAGTTTCACCGCATCCGCGGGCGCCAGCCGGCCCTCGATCAGGAACACCAGCTTGCTGCGGCTGTCCTTGCTGTAGATCACCGGCGGCGTGTATTCGGCCTGGGGCGCGATGTAGCTGATGCTGCCGCTGAGCGCCGCGCCGCAGCCGTCGCAGCTCAGCTGCAGGCGCTGCCCCAGGCGCAGCTTGCCCAGCAGCGGCTCGGGCACGAAGAAGCGCACCTTGATGTTCTGCGGCGGGAGGATCGACACCACCGGGCTGCCGGCATTGACCCACTCGCCCGTCACGTAATAGGTGTCCTGCACCAGCCCGCTCACCGGGGCCTTGATCGATTTCTGGTCGAGCCGCCACTGCGCCTGCGCCACCGCGGCGCGCGCCGCCTGGACATCGGCCTGCGCGGCGCGGATCT
>CAYUJV010000131.1:0-7814 GCA_964445085.1 uncultured Burkholderiales bacterium | reverse complement strand
AGGACATCGCCCTTTCACGGCGGTAACCGGGGTTCGAATCCCCGTGGGGACGCCACACAAAAAAGCCACCTTCGGGTGGCTTTTTTATTTTGCTGTCTCCATGGCGGCCAGAGAACCCCTGCGGCTTGGATTGGCGAGCACAATCTCCCGGGGAGGAAATGGCGTTGTTGTATTGCCTTCGACGAGCCATCCGGCGCGTAGAGTGGACTTCGCAGCCCCAGGCTACCGGGCCGAAGCAGCGCCTCAGTGCACCGCCTCGTGAGCGGTATGAATTTGCGCGCGGTGCGGCTTTGGCGTCTGCGTGTGCGCCAGCGCGTGCTGCAGGCCGCCGCCGGCGGCGTGCAGATGGCGGCGGAAGCGCCAGTCCGCGATCAGCGCCAGCGCCAGCTCGAAGTCGGCGGCGTTGAGCGCGTAAAGACCCTGGATATCGAAGGTGGCCGCCCCCTTGTCCAGAGCGCGGACCAGCTCGCGAAACACCTGGGTGGACGAGTCCTCAGCGGCAGCGGAACTGAGCCGGGACGCAACTTGCTCCATAATGGTTGTCATGGCGTGCTCGCAGCGAAAGTGGATGGATGTTCATTTTCGCAAAGCGGGCAGATGACAATGTGAAGCTTTTGTGACAGCCGCCTAGCTGCCTTCCACCGCCCGCCGGATCGCCTCCAGCTCCGCCTTCGGATCGGCGAAGTCCTCGTACTTGTGTTCCGTGCGGGCATACCAATAGCGGCTGTTGCCGGCATCGCCCTCGATCTTGTGCAGCACGGCGTGGGTCCAGCAGGCGAGCGGATCGTCGTGCTGCTGCACGATGCGGTGGGCGTGCCCCCAGTCGTTCGCGAGCGCCGCGTCCAGCGCTTCCAACAGTTCGGCTTTCATGCATTGAACGATAGCGCAGGAAAGCGCTGCCGGGCGTGGTTTCAATGCACCGCCCCCCGTCGCACCCGCTTTTCCACCGTGATCACCTCGCCCGCTGCATCCACCAGCGCATAGAGCGTCCGCCCGGGGCCGGCGCTGGGGCGGGGCGGGGCGCACTCCAGGTACACCAGGCGCGCGCCGTCGTGCTTTTTCTCCACATGGCCGTGGGCCAGCAGGTAGCGCAGGGTGGCGAGGGAAATCCCGCGCTGCTTCATCCGATTCAGGGCCAGAGTGCTGATCTTTCCGAGTTTCATGGGTCACCTCCTGTGTGGGTGCGGCCAGTGTAGGCGGGGTGGTGGCTCATGACGTGAGCCAGTGAATCTGATAGGCTGGCGGCAAATCAGCCCTGGGGGAAATTTCCCTAGCGTGGCAGGGGTGAGGGCGCGCGGCGCTTCGCAGTCAGCAGCGCCGCTCCCTCATCCCCGGCCCTTCTCCCGCAGGAGAAGGGAGCGCACAGGAGCGGGGGGCAGAAAACGCTCAAAAAGGGGCCCTGTTTGGACCGCACGGAACGCTTTTACAAGATCGACCAGCTCATCACCGAGCGCCGCATCGTTCCCTTCGAGACCCTGCTGGAGAAGCTCGAAGTCTCGCCCGCCACCATCAAGCGCGACCTCGAATACCTGCGCAACCGGCTCAACGCGCCCATCGTCTGGGACCGCGCCGGCGGCGGCTACCGCTACGAGAAAAGCGACACCCCGGCCGGCAGCCAGTTTGAGCTGCCCGGCCTGTGGTTCAACGCCTCGGAAATCCACGCCCTGCTCACCATGCAGCACCTGCTCGCCACCCTCGATCAGGGCGGCCTGCTCGGCCCGCACATCCAGCCGCTCATGGCCCGGCTCAACGGCCTGCTCGGCACCGCCGACAACACCGTGGAGGAAGTGCGCAGGCGCGTGCGCATCGTCGGCGTCGGCGCGCGCCACATGCAGCTGCACCACTTTGAGCAGGTGGGTTCGGCCCTCTTGCGGCGGAAGCGCCTGTTCATCAGCTATCGCGCCCGCGGCAGCAACCAGGTGACCGAGCGCGAAATCTCGCCCCAGCGCCTGGTGCACTACAAGGACAACTGGTACCTCGACGCCTTCTGCCACCTGCGGCACGAACTTCGCAGCTTCGCGGTGGACGCCATCCTGCGCGCCGAGCTGCTGGAAGATCCGGCCAAGAACATCAGCGAAAAGACCCTGGACGAAGTGCTGGGCGCCGGCTACGGCATCTTCTCCGGCAGGAAGGTGCAATGGGCCCGGCTCAAGTTCAGCGCCGAACGCGCGCGCTGGGTGGCCCACGAGCAATGGCACCCGCGGCAGAAGGGCAGGTTCGACGCCGACGGCAGCTACATTCTGGAGATCCCCTACTCGGACGACCGCGAGCTGGTGATGGACATCCTCAAGCACGGCCCGGCGGTGGAAGTGCTCGCGCCGCAGAAGCTGCGGGAGCGGGTGGTGGCGCAGTTGCGGGAGGCGGCGGCCTTGTATGACCAGCCCCCCTCTGCCTGACCCTCTCCCGCAAGGAGGGAGGGAATAGGGAGCAGGATCCCGGCTTTATCCTCTCTTTGCTCGGGAGAGGGCCCGGGAAGCGAATAGCGCAGGGGACTCTAACCCCCCTTTCAAAAAGGGGGGCAGGGGGGATTTCCCGGCGTTGCCTCAGCCCCGCCGTCGACGAAGCGCTGACAAGGCAGCCGTCATACCGGCGCAAGCCGGTATCCAGCCGTGCGCCGATTCGATGCGGGGTGCAAATCCTGGATTCCGGCTTCCGCCGGAATGACGGGTGGTGCTTCCTTGAGCCAGCGCCCCGCCCCCGTTACCGGGCGCGCAAGCTCCGCACGACCTTGTACGCCGCCCAGCCGCGGCCCAGCCACTTCATCGCGCCGCGCGGGCGCAGGGCGACCGCCACCGCCACCCCGCCCACCACCCACAGCGGATGCTGCTTCAGATAGCGCAGCGCGGCCAGCCCGCGGTCGGCCAAGGCAAAAGGGCCGCGCCAGGCCTGCGCGCTTTCCGCCAGGGCCGCGCGCTGCTGCGCGGCCTGGGCGATCAGGCGCTCGCGCCGCTGGGCCAGTTGGGCAAGTTTTTCATTCATGGGCGGACGTCAGTTGCTGGCGGTCCTTGGCGAGCTCCGACAGGCTCGCGGCAAACAGCCTCGGCTTCACGCGCAGCTTGTGCAGGGCACGCCACAGGGCCGCCGCGCCGGCCAGCAGAAACAGGCCGGTCAGCGCGCCCAGCGCCAGCAGGCGGTAGCCCTCCCAGAACGCGACCACGATCCATATCGTTGCCAGCACCACGCCGACGCCGAAGCAGAACAGCGCCACCAGCCCGGACACCAGCGTGGACAGCAGCCACACGCGCTCTTCTTCCAGGTCCGTCGACAACAGCTGCAGGTGGTTGTGCGCGAGGGCCAGCAGCGTTGCCGAAAACGTCTTCAGCGACTCGAACAGGCCCCTGCTCTCGGGGGCGGCGTCGGCCATGGCGCGGGACTAGTGGCGTCGGCCGATCAGCAGGCCGACCACCACGCCGATCGCCGCGGCAAGGCCGACCGACTTCCACGGATTCTCGTGCACGTAGGCATCGGTGGCCTTCGCCGCCGCCTTGGCCTTGGCGATCGCTGTGGCCTGCATCTCTGCCAGCCTGGCCCGCGCCACGCCGAGGGACTCCTCCACGCGGGCGCGGGTCGCCGCGACCTTGTCGCCGGTTTGGCCGGCCGTCGCCTTCAGCAAGGCTTCCGCATCGCTCACCACCGTCTTGAAATCCGCAATCAATTGTTCGTTCGTTACGTCGGACAGCTCTTCCGTCGTCTCGGGGGTATTCATGGTGCACTCCTTTGCCACGGTTACCGGGTGTTCTAAGTCTGGTACAAACCGCGCCCAAATCAAGGGCGGCCAAAGGGCCTGGCGCAAGCAGCAAGGCGCCACCAGCGTATTCGCTGCTGGCGGCGGGGCAGGGGAGAGGGCAAATGCTTTATCATCCCTTCCGATAACAACTCGCCCTCGCCCATGCCCGCCTCCAGCCTGCTCATCCTCCTCGACGACATCGCCACCGTCCTCGATGACGTTTCGGTGATGACCAAGGTCGCCGCCAAGAAAACCGCCGGTGTCCTGGGCGACGATCTCGCGCTCAACGCGCAGCAGGTGGCCGGTATCAGGGCCGACCGCGAGCTGCCGGTGGTGTGGGCGGTGGGCGTGGGCTCGCTGCGCAACAAGGCCATCCTCGTGCCTTCGGCGCTGGCGATCAGCGCCTTCGCCCCGTGGGCGGTGCTGCCGCTGCTCATGCTGGGCGGCGCCTACCTGTGCTTCGAGGGCTTCGAAAAACTCGCGCACAAATGGCTGCACGCCAAGGCCGAAGGCCGCGCCCACCACCAGGACCTGATCGAAGCGGTGGCCGACCCCGCCCTGGACATCGTCGCCCGCGAGAAGGAAAAGATCCGCGGCGCCATCCGCACCGACTTCATCCTCTCCGCCGAAATCATCGTCATCACCCTGGGCGTGGTCGCGGACAAGCCCTTCCTCACGCAGCTCACGGTGCTCGCCGGGGTGGCCCTGGTCATGACCGTGGGCGTGTATGGCCTGGTGGCCGGCATCGTCAAGCTGGACGACCTGGGGCTCTACCTCGTTCGAAGCGGCGGCACGCTACGGCGCGCCATCGGCGCCCGCATCCTGCGCGCCGCGCCGTGGATGATGAAAGCGCTCTCCATCCTCGGCACTGCAGCCATGTTCCTGGTGGGCGGCGGCATCCTCACCCACGGCATCCCCTGGGCGCACCACGGCATCGAGCAGGCGGCCGCCCTGGCCGGCGCGGTGCCGGGCGTGGGCGGAGTGCTGAGCGCCGTCACGCCGCTGGTGGCGAATGCGCTGGCGGGCATGGTCGCAGGGGCCCTGGTGCTGCTGGGCGTGAACTATGGGGGGAGGGCGTGGCGGGCAGCGAAACGCCAGCCTCTTGGCTAGCCACGGCCCGGGAAACCCAAACTGCCCGATTGAATCTTCGGTGTTAGAATCAAGCAATTAAAGCAGCGACAGCAAAATTCATCATGAACCGCGCCCGCGCCCTCGAGTTGCTCGCCCAGAGCAAGCCGATCCTGTCCGAACGCTACGGCGTGACGGATCTGGCCCTGTTCGGGTCCACCGCGCGCGATGCGGCGGGAAGTGAAAGCGATCTCGATATCCTGGTCGCCTTCGATGGCCCGGCGACCTCGGCACGCTATTTCGGCGTGCTGTTCTATCTCGAAGATCTCTTTGGCGCGCCGATCGACCTCGTCACCGATAAAGCCCTGCGTCCGGAATTGCGTCCCCATATCGAAAAGGAAGCCGTGCATGTTTGAGCTACCGCGCGAGTGGCGGTTCTACATCGACGACATGATCGGTTTTGCCCAGAAGGTTCTTGCCTACACCAAGGGCCTCGATCAAGCGAGCTTTGTTGCAAGTGGCCTGAACTACGACGCCACCCTCCGCAATCTGGAGTTGATCGGCGAATCTGCCACGCATATTCCGGAGGCCGTCCGCACTGCCAATCCGCAGATACCTTGGCGGCTCATCATCGCTACGCGCAACCGGCTGATACACGCCTACCTCGGCATAGACAACGATACGCTGTGGAGCATCATTACCGGCGACATTCCCGATCTGATCAGGAAACTGACCGACTTGCGGGATCAGTCTGCTTCCTGAGACGTATTGCGTTGCGCCAGGATAGGACGGCGGCCCGCCACGGCCCGGCGCATTCAAGGCTGGCCGGTGCCGTGGTACGATTCGCCCATTAGCTAGAAAAATAAAGGGTCAGTCATGGGAGCGCGCAGACACTTCGATAACCTCCTGCCAGACGTCATGCGCCTGGCCAGGCGCGCCCACCGCACCCGCCCAGCCGGCCCGTGCCACCGCAATGCCCCCGGGGGCAGAGACCCGCCCATTGCATCCCCTTGGCGCCAACGCCAGCAGAAACACCGGAACGCCTTGCCAAGGCCGCGGGGCCGTTGGTGGCGTGGAGCCCAGTCCCGCATTGAAAAACCCGTCTTGAGGACTCGCACAATCCCATGGCCACCCGGCCCGCCTCCATTCAGGAATCACTGGCAGCGTTGCAGCACGTCCAGAACAAAGTCATAGACCTCGGCATTGCATTCGGCCCCCGCCTGCTGACCGCCTTGCTCATCCTCGTGGCGGGCTACTATGCCGGCCGCTGGGTGGGGCGCGCGCTGGACAACCTGTTCGCCCGCCTGAATCTCGACACCACCGCACGGCAACTGCTGGTGCGCATTGCCCGTATCGTGGTCCTGGCGCTGTTCATGATCATGGCCCTGCAGAACCTGGGCGTGGAACTGTTGCCGCTCATCGCCGGCCTCGGCGTGGCGGGCGCCGGCGTGGCCCTGGCCATGCAGGGCGTGCTGTCGAACCTGGCCGCCGGCCTCACCATCATCTTCACCCGCCCCTATCGCGTGGGCGAATACATCTCCATCGCCGGCGAGGAAGGCCAGGTGGAGAGCATCAGTCTGTTCAACACCGTCTTGGGCCACGTGGACCTGTCGAAAGTGGTGATCCCCAACCGCAAGATCGCCGGCGAGATCCTGCACAACTACGGCGACATCCGCCAGCTGAAGCTGGATGTCGGCATTGCCTACGACAGCAATATCGAAGCCGCGCTGGCGGCGGTGAACGAAGTGTTGCGCGCCAATCCGCGCGTGCTCCCGCAGCCGGCGCCATACGTGCATGTCAGCACGCTCGCGGACTCGTCGGTGAACATCACCGTGCGGCCGTGGGTGAAAGTGCCGGACTATCCAGATGCCATCGGTGAACTGAACCGGGCCGTGCTGGAAACCTTCCGCATGCGCGGCATCGCAATTCCCTTTCCCCAGCGGGAGGTGCATCTGGTGGAAAGGAGCATCCGTTGAGCGGGGGTTTGACGGACGCATGAGCATGAACCGGGGATGGCAGTTGGCACCACAACCAGAACAACAAGCCAGGGAGAAGATCGGCCGGCTGCTGGCCGCCAAGCTCGCCGGCGTCTCCTCGAGCCCGCTGCAAGAGACCAGTACGCTCGGCAGCTGGCATGGTGACCTGTTCACCCTCGACCGGCGCCAGTGCATGATGTTCTGCCACAACGCGACGCGCTTCGTGTTGTTCATGGCCGGCCTGCGCAAGGAACAGTTCGCCAAGCTAAGCAGCAAGTGGTTTCGGCTGCTCTATACGGCGACGCAGGCTATGAGCGACTGCCCTGATACGCAAATCAGAAAGGCGGAACTAGTGCTCAGCCCGATGCGCTTCGACACCGCCACCGACCGCTCCGTGCAGGGCTCGCTGCGCGTGGCGAGGCGGGGCCTGGAGGTCCGGCTGTACGATGTGCGGCATGGGCGCGACCTCGACCCGCTGGCCCTATCCTGTCGGCTCAACGAGCGGCCGGCGACGGTGTGCGGCCAGTGGGTACGGCTAAGCAAAGCACTGCTCGATCCAGTGGCGGCGCTGTGATGGACTAAAGCGCTTTATCATCCGCACAATGGCTATCTTCCTTGTGGGCGCTGACATCCTCAGCCGCAGTGTCTAGCAACTCGCCGCTACCATGGGTGCGGTGTGTTGGGGGGGATCGGCGCGGCCCCGGGCACCGTCACGCCGGTGGTGCTTAATGCGATGGCCAGCATTTTGATCGATGCGTACTGCTCGGCGCGATGTATCCGGGGAAGGCGTGGCCAACAAAATTCGACCGTAAAGAAAGTGGAAGAGCATGGCTATTCGACAGAAAGCCACGGAGGGTCTATTGCGAGGGGAACTCGAAATGGCCTCGCGCGCCTGGTATGGGGCTACCTTTGACGAGTTCTTAAGGGCGTCTCCCGACACAGTTATCGGCGAGCTCACGAGGCACTGCGAGTTTTCCCTGCTGGGCTCCCTGAATCGCCCCGGGTTCTGTGGAGGCTATTTGGTTTAAGTTAAGTTGCATCCA
>CAYUJV010000130.1:0-7827 GCA_964445085.1 uncultured Burkholderiales bacterium | reverse complement strand
AACGCCGACATCGGCGCCGCCCGCGCGGCTTTCTTCCCGCGCATCTCGCTCACCGGCAGCCTGGGCACGGCGAGCGCCGCCCTGTCCGGCCTGTTCGACGCCGGCAGCGGCGCCTGGCTGTTCAACCCGGTGCTCAGGTTCCCGCTGTTCGACGCGGGACGGACCCAGGCCAACCTCGACGTGGCCGAGGCGCGCAAGAACATCGCCGTGGCCGATTACGAGAAAACCATCCAGCAGGCCTTCCGCGAAGTGGCCGACGCACTCGCCGCGCGCGCGACCTACGGCGAGCAGCTGAGCGCCCAGGAAGCCAACCTGCGCGCCCAGCAGACGCGCTTCGAGCGGGTGAAGGCGCGTGAACAGGCGGGCATTGCGAGCTACCTGGAAGTGCTGGACGCCAGCCGCGACGCCTTCACCGCCGAGCAGACGCTGGTGACGACGCGGCGCCAGGCGTTCACCACCGCCGTGGCCCTGTACAAGGCGCTGGGCGGCGGCGTGGACGCGGCCCCGGACGCGACGCGTTAGCCCGCGGCACCGCGGCGACCAGGGGGCTTGCAGCGGCGGGCTTCACGCTTCCTTTACCTTGGCGTGTCGGCAGGCTTTACGGTCGGGCGCGGGCCGCAATTCCCCCGCGTCGACAAGCGCCTGTTTGCACGGCGTTTGCACCTGGCCGGAACATTTCTTGCATCGGTTGCCGACCAGTTCGACACGCGTCGAGGCCGCCACCATGAAGCCATTCGCCCCAATACTGCTCGCCGTCTCGTTCCTGGCCATTCCGGCCGCGGAAGCGACCCCCTTTTATTTCAGCACCGGGCTCCCGGACGGGCGCCTGGCGTCGGCATCCCGTCCCGGAAGCGCCAGTGTGCTGCAGGTCGAAACCGCCGACGATTTCGTGCTCGCGAATCAGACCAGCATCACCTCCGCCACCTTTCTCGGCCTGCTGCCGAGCGGCTTCAGCGTGAACTCGGTTTCCATCGAAATCTATCGGGTGTTCCCCCTCGATTCGACGAACCCGCCTTCCGGCAGCGTGCCGACGCGGATCAACTCGCCGGCTGATACCGCCTACGCATCACGCAGCAGCGGCGTCGGCCTGAGCTTCTCCACCGCGATCCTGAGCCCGAGCTTCACCGTGGCGAATTCCGTGATCGACGGGATTCATTCCATCCCGAACCAGCTCACCGGGGGCGAGGGCGCGCAGTCGGGCCAGGAAGTGGAATTCACGGTGAACTTCACCACCCCGCTGGTGTTGAATGCCGATCACTATTTCTTCGTCCCCCAGGTGGAACTGGCGAGCGGGGATTTCCTCTGGCTGTCCACTGCCACGCCCATCGCGTCGCCCGGCACGCCGTTCATGCCCGACCTGCAAAGCTGGATCAGGAACGGGAACCTTGATCCGGACTGGCTGCGGATCGGCACCGACATCGTCGGCAGCAGCACCTTCAACGCGGCATTCTCGCTCAGCGGAGAGGCGACGGACGGGACGAATGGATCAGGATCAGGATCGGGCTCCGTGCCGGAGCCGGCCAGCGTCGCGCTGCTCGGCATCGGACTGGCGGGCCTCGTTGCGAGCCGCCGCCAAGACGGAGGGGTTGAGGGGGAGCCGGGCGCGAGCGCGACGCCTCGGCGACTTCACTCGAGGCAAAGCCACCAGGCTTGACCCGGTCGCGACAATGACCGGCGACGCCAGCAGAAATGCAAATGCCCCTGCGCGAGGGGCATCTTCATTTCTGGCGGAGAGAGTGGTGGGATTGTGCCTGTCTCGCCTTTGGGCGATCCAGTCATCCCAAGCCGCTCGTTGGCGGCTTGGGACCGCGCTGCGCGCGTCCAGCCGAGCAGTGCCCGGCTAGTCGAACCCGGTGGCTGCTCGACGTACCCACCGCACTCAACCAGAAATGAAAATGCCCCTGCGCGAGGGGCATTTTCATTTCTGGCGGAGAGAGTGGGATTCGAACCCACGATACAGCAAGCTGTATACCGGATTTCGAGTCCGGCGCTTTCGACCACTCAGCCATCTCTCCGAGACGCGCCGCCGATCTGAGGGCGGTGCGTGCGAAAGCGCGACATTCTATCAGAAGCAACTTTCCCGGTCACCGCGCGCCTGCCCCGGATTCCGGGCACCGCCCCGTCAAAGTCGTCATATAGTGAAGTTGAAGCCCCACGCGTCCACGCCGGCTTCCCCACCCCCCTGTCGCACAAAGGAGACCGCCATGCCTGCCTTCGTCATGCTGACCCGCCTGACCCCCGACCGCCTGGATTCGCCCCAGGCCATGGAAGACCTGGAGCACGATGCCATGGCGCATATCCGCGCCACCTGCCCGGAAGTGGAGTGGCTGCAAAGCTACGCCGTGCTCGGTTCCTACGACTACGTGGATATCTTCAACGCCCCCGACAACGAGACCGCGGCCAAAGTGTCCACCCTGATCCGCACCTATGGCCGCGCCCATCCGGAGGTGCTGCCGGCGACCGACTGGGGCAAGTTCAAGGAGATCCTCCACTCGCTTCCCACTCATTGAGGGCGGCCTCGGGCCAACGTGAAGCGCGCTTCCCAGCCTCGCGCCAAAGCGGAGCCGGCCGCGACAAGCCTGCTGCGCCTGGCCGGCCTGCACCTGGCGATCCAGGGCAAGACGATCCTGGACGGTCTCGATCTGGAGCTCGTCCCGGGCGAAATCCACGGGCTGCTGGGCGCCAATGGCTCGGGCAAATCCAGCCTGGCCTACACCATCATGGGCTGCGAGGGCTACCGGCCGGACGCCGGCGAGATCGTGTTCGACGGCCGCCGCATCGACGGCCTGCCCCTGCACGAGCGTGCCCGGCTGGGCATCACCCTGGCCTGGCAGGAACCGGCCCGGTTCGAAGGGCTGGCCGTGCGCGACTACCTGCGCATTGCCGGCCAGGGCGTGCCGGTCAACGAAGCGCTTTGGCGCGTGGGCCTGGACCCCGACGAGTACGCCGGGCGCGCGGTGGACAAGACCCTGAGCGGCGGCGAACGCAAGCGCGTCGAGCTTGCGGCGGTGCTCGCCATGCAGCCCAGGCTCGCCCTCCTGGACGAGCCCACGGCCGGCATCGACCTGCTTTCCCTCGATGCGCTGGTGGAGCTGATCGAGGCGCTAAAGGGGGCCGGCAGCACCGTCCTCCTCATCACCCATCAGGCCGAGGTGGCGGCCCATGCCGACCGCGCCTCCCAGCTCTGCGGCGGACGCATCGTGTGCCAGGGCGAGACCGCCCGCGTGCTCGAGCACTACCGCAAGCGCAGCTGCCGGCGCTGCGATGGCGAGACCTGCCATGCCTGAAGACGTGCAAGGGTAGAATACGGGCGGCCCGCACCTGTCCTAGTCAGCATGAACATCAACGGCACCCCCACCCGCACCATCCGCCCCCTGCCCGATCGCGACGGGGTCGAGATCATCGACCAGACCCTCCTGCCCCATCGCCTGGAATTCCGCACGCTTCGCAGTCTGGCGGATGCCGCCGAGGCCATCTCCGTCATGCGGGTGCGCGGCGCGCCGCTGATCGGCGCGACCGCCGCCTATGGCGTGGCGCTGGCATTGGCGGAGGACGCGTCCGACTCGCGCCTGGCATCGGCGTGCGCGGACCTGCTCGCCACGCGGCCCACCGCCGTTAACTTGCGCTGGGCGCTCGAGCGCATGCGCGCGCTGCTGCGCACGCTGCCGATTGCGCAGCGGCGCGAGGCGAGCTGGAGTGAAGCCGCCGCGATCTGCGACGAGGATGTGCAACTCAACCAGTCCATCGGCCGCCACGGCGCGGAATTCATCCGGCGCCGGCATGAACACAAGGCTGCGCCGGTCAACATCATGACCCACTGCAACGCCGGCTGGCTCGCCACCGTGGACTGGGGCACGGCGCTGGCGCCGGTCTACACCGCCTTCGACGCCGGCATCCCGGTGCACGTGTGGGTGAGCGAAACCCGCCCGCGCAACCAGGGGGCGGCGCTGACCGCCTGGGAGCTCGCCCAGCACGGGGTGCCGCACACGGTGATCGCCGACAACGCCGCCGGCCATCTCATGCAGCGCGGCCAGGTGGACCTCGTCCTCGTCGGCGCCGACCGTGTGGCCGCCAATGGCGACGTGGCCAACAAGATCGGCACCTACCTCAAGGCGCTGGCGGCGAAGGATGGCGGCGTCGCCTTCTATGTGGCGGTGCCCGGCCCGACCATAGACTGGCGCCTGGCGGACGGTAGCGGCATCCCCATCGAGGAGCGATCCGCCGCCGAGGTCACCCACATGCAGGGCCGCACCGAGGACGGCCGCGTGATCGGCGTGCGCCTCACGCCGGCGCAAAGCGCGGCGGCCAACCCGGCCTTCGACGTCACCCCGGCGCGGCTGGTGACCGGCCTGATCACCGAGCGCGGCGCCTGCCCTGCCACGCGCCAGGGGCTGCTGGAGCTGTATCCCGAAGCAAGCGCCATGAAAGAGGCCCCATGAACGAATCCGAACTCCGCCGCGCATTGGCCGACACTGCGCGCAAAAGCGTGGCCCGCGGCCTGAATAGCGGCACCGCCGGCAACGTCAGCGCGCGCCTCGGCGGCGGCCTGCTCATCACGCCCAGCGGCCTGGCGGGCGACACCCTGCAAGCGGACCAGATGGTGTTCTTGGACCTGGAAGGCCGCTCAGCAGGCCCGCTCAAGCCCTCCAGCGAATGGCGCATCCACCGCGACATCTATCGCGCGCGGCCCGAGGTCAACGCCGTGGTGCATGCCCACTCGCCGCACGCGGTGAGCCTGGCCTGCCTGCGCCGCAGCATTCCGGCCTTCCACTACATGGTGGCCGCCGCCGGGGGCAAGGACATCCGCTGCGCCGAGTACGCCACCTTCGGCACCCAGGCCCTGTCCGATGCCGTGCTCGCCGCGCTGCAGGGCCGCCGCGCCTGCCTGCTCGCGAATCACGGGCTGGTCGCCGTCGGCGGCGACCTCGGCCGCGCCCTCGCCCTGGCGCTGGAGGTGGAGGAATTGTGCGCGCAATACTGGCGGGCGAGCCTGATGGGGCAGCCGGTGCTGCTCAGCGACGCGGAAATGGACGAGGTGCTGGAGCGCTTCAAGCATTACGGCCAGCGCCGCGCCGACCCCGCCGACTGAGAACGCGCCTGCCGCCGCAGCACGCGGCGCCAGCCGGAGGAGACCTGCATGTCCGACCTCAAGCCCCTGTTCGACTTGTTCAGCACCGCCGGCTGGGAACCTCCGGCGGTACCGCAGGCGGCCCACGTCGTCGCCTACGGCCACCAGCTGGTAAGCCTGCAGTCGCTGCCCGGCGTGCGCATCGAAGCCGACGCCACCGACCGGGGCATCGTCGCCCGCCTGGTCATTGCCGAGGGCGTGAAAGTCGAGCAGCCCATCCATCTCTGTTTCGGTCTGTTCCAGCAGTTCGAGCGGCAGGAGGTGCAGCTCAGCCTCACGCTGGAGCCGCACGCGGAAGCCACGCTCTGGTCCCACTGCCTGTTCTCCACGCCACGCGCGGCACGCCATGCGATGCAGGGCGAGTTGCGCCTGATGGCAGGCGCGCAGCTGCGCTATGAGGAAGGCCATTACCATGGCGCCTCCGGCGACATCGAGGTGGTCCCCAAAGCCCACGTCGTGCTGGACACAGGCGCCCGGCTATTGGCCGATTTCAATCTCACCCAGGGGCGGGTGGGCCGGCTGGACATCGACTATGCGCTGGAGCTGGGCGAAGCCGCCGTGGCCGAGTTGACCAGCCGGGTGTACGGCTTCGGAACGGACAGCATCCGCATCCGCGAGCGCATGGACCTCAATGGCGTCGGCGCGCGGGGCCTGCTCAAGACGCGGGTGGCGGTGCGCGACCAGGCCCGCGCCGAAGTGATGAACAGCATGCAGGGCAACGCGGCCCAGGCGCGCGGCCATGTGGACTGCATGGAGATCGTGCGCGACGCGGCAATGGCCAGCGCCATCCCCGAAGTTCAGGTGCGCCATCCGCAGGCCAAGGTGACCCACGAGGCCGCCATCGGCAGCGTGGACAGCAAGCAGCTGGAAACCCTCATGGCGCGCGGCCTGGCGCCGGAGGAGGCAGTGGACCTGATCGTGCGCGGGATGCTGGCATGACGGGCGCGGCACGCGCCTGGTCGCGGCCCTGGGCGGACAACAGGCCGGCTTGACTTCAGGTCTTGTCCGGCCACTCACACACGGCACGCAGCACGCACTCCCGGCAGCGCGGCTTGCGCGCGGTGCAGGTCTCGCGCCCATGCAGGATCAGCGCGTTGCCAAAGGCGGTCCACTTCTCCCGCGGTATTTGCTGCATGAGCGCCTGTTCCACCGCCAGCGGATCATCGGAGTGCGCCAGTCCCAGCCGCTGGCTCACGCGCAACACATGGGTGTCCACCGCGATGCCCGGGACGCCGAAGGCATTGCCCAGGACCATGTTCGCCGTCTTGCGCCCCACCCCGGGCAGTGTCGTGAGTTCCTCCAGCGTGCGCGGCACCTCGCCGTGAAAATCCGCCACGAGCTTCTGGCAGCAGGCAATGAGCGACCTGGCCTTGTTCCGGTAGAAGCCCGTGGAGCGGATTTCCTGCTCCAGGACGGCAGGATCGGCAGCGGCGTAGTCCTTGGCCTTCCTGTACTTCCTGAACAGATTCGCCGTCACCTCGTTGACGCGGGCATCCGTGCACTGCGCCGAGAGCATGACCGCAACCAGCAGCTCCAGCGGGCTGCGGTAATGCAGCGCCAGCCGCGGCTCGGGGTACTTCTTCAGCAGCAGGGTCGTGATCTTGCGCGCGTCGGCCATCGCGTGCTCCGGACAGGGGCTGGTCAGCCTGGCTACAACAGGACGATCACCAGCGAGCCGGCGACGATCAGCGCGCCGCCCAGGGCCACCTGCCAGGTCAGGCTTTCGCCCGCGAACAGCACGCCGAGCAGGATGGCGAAGGCGACGCTGAGCTTGTCGATGGGCGCGACCTTAGACACCGGGCCCAGCTGCAGGGCCCGGTAATAGCACAGCCAGGACAGCCCGGTGGCGATGCCGGACAAGACCAGAAACAGCCAGGCGCCGGGGGCGATGACCTCGGGCCGTTGCCACTCGTCACGCAGGGAAATGATCCACGCCGTGACGACGAGAATGACGATGGTGCGGATGAAGGTCGCCAGGTTGGAATTCACGTCCGCCACGCCGAACTTGCCGAACAGCGCGGTCAGTCCGGCGAAGAAGGCGGAGCCGAAGGCAAACAGGGCCCACGCCGGAATCCATTTCATGGTGTCTCCCTCTTGATCATCGCGTATGCAGGTCGGCGGGCCGCGCCGCCGCGTACCCGCAGCAGCCAGTATGCCGGTGCCAGGCCGGCGGCTTCAAGCCTGGAGCCGCGCCCGCGCCCAGGCCAGGACCGGCTGCAGCCGCGGCGGCAAAAGCGCCGCCGCCTGCTCGAAGCTGACCCAGCGCCACTCGTGGTGCTCCGGACGCCCGAGCTCCGGCGAGACCGGCAGGGTGATCGACTTGCGCGTGGTTTCGGCCAGGTAGTAGCGCGCCACCTTGCCCCGGCCATAGGGCGCGGTTTCGCAGAAATCCTCGCCCCAGCGGAAAACGAGCTCGGTGATCGAGGATTCCTCGGCGGTTTCCCGGATCGCCGCCCGCAGCGGCGTCTCCCCCGGCTCGACCGTGCCCTTGGGAAAGTCCCAGTTGCGCCAGGAGCGCAGCAGCAGCACGCGCCACCCGCCGTTTTCACGACGCACGACCACCACGCCTGCGGAGAACAGCCCCGGCTTTGGCCCCGGCGGCGCCTCAGCTGCGGACATAGGTCAACGAACCGACAGCCACGCTAGGAACCTCTGCAAAAGTACTGCGCAGCCCGTCTGCCCGCCTGCGATGCTCGCTG
>CAYUJV010000129.1:3429-7942 GCA_964445085.1 uncultured Burkholderiales bacterium | reverse complement strand
ACAACCCCGGCTACCAGTCGCTGATGAAGGACCTGAAGCAGTCCACCAAGCAGCGTTTCGGCGCCCTCGACTTCAACTATCCCGAGCACGACATCGAAACCGAGATCGTCGCGCACGAGACCGGCGTGTCCAAGGAGATCGCCGACAAGCTCGTCTCCATCGCCGAGCGCGCCCGCAATCTCAAGGGCCATGGTCTGGACGAAGGCATCTCCACCCGGATGCTGGTGTACGGCGGTTCGCTCATCGCGAAAGGCGTGGACCCGAAGAACGCCTGCCGCGTCGCCCTGGTGCGTCCGATCACCGACGATCCGGACATGCGCGACGCGCTGGATGCGGCGGTTACCACATTCTTTTAAGTTCGACTCACCACAGAGGCACAGAGACACAGAGAGAAACCTGTCTCACAAGCCCTTCTCGGTGCCTCTGTGTCTCTGTGGTAAGGATTTGGAATGTCAGTGAATCTGGACGACTACAAAGAACTGGTCGATGAGCTCAGCCCCGAGTCGCAGGAAATCCTGCGCTCGACCTGGGCCGAGGCGACCAAGGTCTATTCCGCGCGCGGCCTGGACAATTACATCAAGGGTGCGGTCGCGCTGCGCGGCCTCGGCCGCGGCTGCAATCTGGTGGTCGCCTGGCTGGAAAACGCGCCGCAGGTGGCCAAGGAAGTGGGCGAGGACGTGGTGGCCGACCTCGCCACCACCGCGCTGACGCTGGCCTCCAAGACCTCCGGCGCGGTGATCGAGATGATGCTCGCCACCGCGCCCACCGCCGCCAAGCGCCTCGGCGACGCCACCCTGTTCACCAAGTACCTGCAGTTCCTCAACACCCTGCTGGCGCAGGCGCCGCGCGGCGTGCGCCCGATGCTGGACAACCTGGAAAAGCTGTTCAGCCAGCTCACCCTGGGCGGCCTGCGGCGCTGGGCGATGTGGGGCGCGCACGCGCACCGCACCAACTACGAGGAGCAGATCAAGTACTTCGGCCTGGAGACCAAGGAATCGCTCGCGGTCCTGCAAAAGGAACGCAAGGGCACGCTGTTCATCGACGTGCAGCGCCGCATCAACATGTATCTGCGCGCGCTGTGGGCCCGCGACTTCTTCATGAAGCCGACTTCCGGCGACTTCGAAACGCGCGAGGGCTACAAGCCCTTCGTCGAGGACTACTTCATCCACCTGCCGGACGCCTACGATGACTTCGCGCCGGAAGGCGCCGAGCCCGTGTCCGGCCTGGAAGTGTACCGCGCCGCCGCCGCCCATGCCGCCGCGCACATCGTCTATACGAAAGATCCCATCTCCGCCGAGTCGCTCAACAACTGGCAAATGGCGGTGATTTCCGTGATCGAGGACGCGCGCGTGGAAACGCTGGCGATCCGCAAGTTCCCGGGCCTGAAGCAGCTGTGGTCAAGGCTGCACACGATCACGCCCGACCAATCCGGCACCGCCGGCGATTACCTCAACCGCCTCGCCCGCGCCCTGCTCGACGAGACCTACCGGGACGACGATCCCTGGATCGCCCAGGGCCGCGTGCTGTTCAAGGAAGCGCTGGAACAGCCGGGCAAGCTCGACACCAACCAGATCTCGTGGGACATCGGCGTCACCCTGGCCCACGCCTTCCTGGAAAAGAAAATCCCCTTCAATCTGCGCACCGACCTGCTCGTCGCGCCCTATCGCGACGACAACCGCTACTTCTGGGAATTCGTCGAGTTCGACTTCAACAAGGCCGTCGCTGCAGGCTACGAAACGCAGAAGCAGGTGCGCAAGTACGTGAGCCTGATGGAAATGGTGAACGAGGTGGACAACGAACTCGCCGGCGACGACGCCCAGGAGGTCTGGGTGCTGCCGACCGAGTTCTACCTCGACCAGGAAGGCGTCACCATCAACGAGCTCGAGGGCAAGGAGCCGGTCTCCGCCCCCTACCACTATTCGGAGTGGGACTACCAGATCCAGCTCGAGCGCCCGAGCTGGGCCACGGTGCTGGAGAAGCGCGCCAAGTCGGGCGACCTGCAGCTGATCGACGACATCACATCGACGCACAAGCGCCTGATCTCGCGCATGAAGTTCCTGCTCGACGCGATGCAGCCGCAGGGCGTGCAGCGCATCCGCAAGCTGGAGGATGGCGACGAGATCGACATCAACGCCGCCATCCGCGCCGCCATCGACATCCGCATGGGCCTGCAGCCCGATCCGCGCATCATGATGCGCAGCGTGCGCAAGACCCGCGACATTTCGGTGCTGGTGCTGCTCGACCTGTCCGAGTCCACCAACGAGAAAGTCGCCGGCCAGGAGCACACCGTGCTCGAACTCACGCGCCAGGCCTGCGTCCTGTTGTCGGACGCGATCTCGAAAGTAGGCGACCCGTTCGCCATCCACGGCTTCTGCTCCGACGGCCGGCACAATGTCGAATACTTCCGCTTCAAGGACTTCGACCAGCCCTACGACGAGAAGCCCAAGGCCAAGCTCGCCGGCATGACCGGCCAGCTCTCCACCCGCATGGGCGCGGCGATCCGCCATGCTTCGCATTATCTGAAATTGCAGAAGTCGTCGAAGAAGCTGCTGATGGTGATCACCGACGGCGAGCCGGCGGATGTGGACGTGCGCGACCCGCAATACCTGCGCTTCGACACCAAGAAGGCGGTGGAGGAAGCCGGCCGCTCTGGCATCGTCACCTACTGCATGAGCCTGGACCCGCGCGCCGACCAGTACGTGTCGCGCATCTTCGGCGCCAAGAACTACATGGTCGTCGACCACGTCGAGCGCTTGCCCGAGAAGCTGCCGCTCCTATATGCTGGCCTGACGCGCTAACCCCTGTATGCAGCAGGTTTCCTCTCCCCGCGTGGGAAAGGGACAGGGAGAGGGGGCTCGCTCACCCTCACCCCAACCCTCTCCCATCGAGGGAGAGGGGGCAGGGCACCCCAGGCAAGGAACAAGTATGGAAAACACCAATACCTACGTCGGCTTCCACAACGACAAGCACGGCATGACCCAGCTCGGCCGCATCGTGCTCGACGGCTGGCTGTTCGGCTTCATTCCCGAAACCGAAGACTGCGCCGGCTGGGACATGGGCCGCATGCAGATCCTGATGGATAAGTGCGAAAAGGAATGGGATAAATACGGCAACCTGCCGAGCCGCCTGCCGCCCGAACTGCGCGAGCGCCACGTGGCGATTTACGAAAAGGCGATGGCGCTGGCCAAGAGCAAGGGTTGGAATCCGGAATTGGGCGAAGAAGACTAGCCTGCAGTTAGAAGCCCAGTTGTTTAATGGGCAGTCACTGCAGCACCTCCCCCGCCTTCGCCACCCGCCCCGCCTCGCTCACCACGAACTCCGCAAACGCCTGCGCCGCCAGGCTCAGGCGCTTGCCCTGCCGCCGCACCAGATACCACTTCCGCAGCAGCGGAAAACCCTGGACGTCGAGAATGCGCAGGTGCCGCGTCGCCAGCTCGCCGTGCAGCGACACCACGCCCACGCCGAGCCCCGCTTCCACCGCCTGCTTGATCGCTTCGTTCTTGTTCATTTCCATCGCGACCCTGAGCGTGAGGCCGTTCGCCTCGAAAAATTTCTCCACCGCGATGCGCGTGCCGGAGCCCGGCTCGCGGCCGACGAAGGGCTCTTCGGCCAGGCGTTGCAGCGGGATGTTTTTCATCGATGCGAGCGGGTGCGTCGCGGCGGCGATGACCACCAGCGGGTTGTCGAGGAAGGGCTGCGCCTCCAGATCGTGGCCTTCGGGCGGGCGGCCCATCAACACCAGGTCGACGCTGTTCTCGGCCAGGTGCTGCAGCAGGGTCTCGCGGTTGACCGCATTGAGGCTGACGCGCACCGCCGGGTGGGCCTGGCGGAAGGCGGCGATCAGGCGCGCCGCCAGGTAGCTGGCGGAGCTCGCCACCGACACCGTCAGGCTGCCGCCCTTCAGGCCCTGCAGGTCAGCCAGGGCGTGCTCCAGGTTAGCCAGCGCCCGATTCACCGCCCGGCTCGCCGCCAGCGTTTCGCGCCCGGCTTCGGTCAGATGAATGCGCTTGCCAATGTGCTCGAACAAGGGCAAGCCCAACGACTCCTCCAACTGCTTGATTTGCATGAAAACCGCAGGCTGGGCGGCGACTTCATCAAGAACGACGAGCCCCAGGGCAACCAGGTGTTCTCGCCGCTGAAAAAGACCCTGCCCCTGGTGTACGACGCAATGAAGCGCGCCCAGGACGAGACCGGCGAGGCCAAGCTGTTCTCGCTCAACATCACCGCCGACGACCACGACGAGATGTGCGCCCGCGCCGATTTCGCGCTGGAAACCTTCGGCCCGGATGCGGACAAGCTCGCCTTCCTGGTGGACGGTTATGTCGGCGGCCCCGGCATGGTGACCACCGCCCGCCGCCAGTACCCCAACCAGTACCTGCACTACCATCGCGCCGGCCACGGCGCCGTGACCTCGCCCAGCTCCAAGCGCGGCTACACCGCCTTCGTGCTGGCCAAGATGAGCCGCCTGCAGGGCGCCTCCGGCATCCACGTCGGCACCATGGGCTACGGCAAG
>CAYUJV010000129.1:0-3372 GCA_964445085.1 uncultured Burkholderiales bacterium | reverse complement strand
ATGATCGAGCGCGACGAGTGCCAGGGTCCCGTCTACTTCCAGAAGTGGTACGGCATGAAGCCCACCACCCCGATCATCTCCGGCGGCATGAACGCGCTGCGCCTGCCCGGCTTCTTCGAAAACCTCGGCCACGGCAATGTGATCAACACCGCGGGCGGCGGCTCCTACGGCCACATCGACTCCCCGGCCGCCGGCGCGAAATCGCTGCGCCAGGCCTACGAGTGCTGGAAGGCCGGCGCCGATCCCATCGAGTGGGCCAAGCAGCACAGGGAGTTCGCGCGCGCGTTCGAATCCTTCCCGGCCGACGCTGACAAGCTGTACCCGGGCTGGCGCGAAAAGCTGGGCCTGCTGAAAGGGAGCGCGTAGCACTTAGCTCGTAGCTGGTAGGGGGTGGCTGGTAGCCGGCCTTGGTGCGCGCTCCGCGCGCACTGCTTTCACTGCAAGCGATCGGCTCAGCACGCCCCCGACGCCTCCGGCTTGCCGGGGGCGTTCTTTTTTTTGCGGACCGCCGCTGGCTGAGCGCAACGCCCGCTGGCGCGCGCGGTTTGAACTTGCGTCCCCTGAACGCGTCTGACCTGCAGGGCCGAATTCACTGCCCGCAGGAAACCCAGGAACACGCCACCGTGAGACGCGCATGCTCTGGTTCATCCCCGGACTGATCGCCCTGATCCTCGGTGCGGAATTGCTGGTGCGCCACGCTTCCGCTCTCGCCCGCCTCCTGGGCATCTCGCCGCTGGTGGTCGGACTCACCGTGGTGGCCTTCGGCACCAGTTCCCCGGAGCTGGCGGTTTCGGTGCAGTCGGTGTGGTCGGGCCGCACCGACCTCGCGCTGGGCAACAGCGTCGGCAGCAACATCTTCAACGTCCTGTTCATCCTCGGCGCGTCCGCGCTGATCGCGCCGCTGGTCGTGCACCGGCAGCTGATCCGCCAGGAAGTGCCGATGATGATCGCCGTCTCGCTCCTGCTCTGGGTGCTGGCGGCGGACGGCGGCCTGGGCCGCGGCGACGGCCTGCTGCTGACCGCGCTGCTGCTGGCCTACACCTTTCTGCTCATCCGCCAGAGCCGGCGCGCGGCTGCCGAGGACGGCGAGCAAGAACAGCCCGTCAGGCATTGGGGCTTCCATCTGGCGCTGGGCGCCGCCGGGCTCGCTCTGCTCGTCCTCGGCTCGGACTGGCTGGTGCGCGCGGCCGTCGCCGTCGCGCGCGAACTGGGCATGAGCGAGATGATCATCGGCCTCACCCTGGTCGCGGCCGGCACCTCGCTGCCGGAAGTCGCCACCTCGCTGCTGGCGGCGCTGCGCGGCCAGCGCGACATCGCCGTCGGCAACGTCGTCGGCAGCAATCTCTTCAACATCCTCGGCGTGCTCGGGATTTCGGCCAGCGTCGCGCCGGCCGATCTGCGCGTGGCGCCGGCGCTGCTCGCCTTCGACCTGCCGGTGATGGTGGCGGTGGCCTGCCTGCCGATCTTCTTCACGCGCCACCTCATCGCGCGCTGGGAGGGACTGCTGTTCCTCGGCTACTATGGGGCTTATGTTGCCTACCTCGTTCTGGACGCCACCGGGCATGATGCGCAGGCGGGCCTGTCGGCCATGATGGGCGGTTTCGTGATTCCGCTCACCGCCGTCACGCTGGCCGTCCTCGCCTGGCGCCACTGGCGCCGCAGCCGCGGAGTATCGTCCGCGTGACCGCCCACGAGCACGGCCCTGCCAGCGGGCCCACCTGGCTGTGGCTGGCCGCCATCCCGCTGGCGCTGTTCCTGCTGCTCGCCTGGGGCCTGGTGCGCCACCCGCTGCCGTGGCAGTTCGACGCGGCCTGGATCCCCAGCCTGTCGGTGTCGCTGGCCTTCCGCGTCGACGGCCTGTCGGCGCTGATGCTGGCGCTGATCACCGGCATCGGCACCTGGATCTTCGTCTACGCCAGCGGCTATCTCGCCCACGAGCCGCGCCGCGGCCGGCTGCTCGCGGTGCTGCTGCTGTTCATGCTGGCGATGATCGGCGCGGTCAGCGCGGACAATGTGATCGTGCTGTTCCTGTTCTGGGAGCTCACCAGCCTCACCTCCTTCCTGCTCGTCGGCTTCCAGCACCGCCATTCCCATGCGCGTTCCGCGGCGCGCCAGGCGCTCCTGATCACCATGGGCGGCGGCCTCGCCCTGCTCGGCGGCCTCACGCTGCTGGCGCAGAGCACCGGCAGCTGGACACTGTCCGGCATCGTCGCGGCGGCGCCGGCGCACCTCGCCGACCCGCGCCTGCCCTACGCCCTGCTGCTGGTGCTGCTGGGCGCCTTCACCAAGTCGGCGCAGTTTCCCTTCCACTTCTGGCTGCCCAACGCCATGTCCGCCCCCACGCCGGTGAGCGCCTACCTGCACTCGGCCACCATGGTGAAGCTGGGCATCTACCTCATGGCGCGGCTCGATCCCGCGTTCAACGACCTGCCCCTGTGGGAGGTGACCCTGATCGCCACCGGCACGGTCACCGCGGTGTGGGCCGGCGTGCTGGCGCTGCGCGAGCGCGACCTCAAGCGCATCCTCGCGCGCAGCACGGTGTCGGCGCTGGGCACGCTCACCCTGCTCGTGGGCCTGCCCAACCCGGGCGCCGGGCTCGCCGTAGTCGCCTTCCTGTTCGCCCACGCCCTGTACAAGGCGCCGCTGTTCATGGTGGCAGGCAACATCGATCACGCCACCGGCACGCGCATCATCGACCACCTGATGGGCCTGCGCCGCGCCATGCCCTGGACTGCGGCCGTGGCGGTGCTGGCGGGGCTGTCCATGGCCGGGCTGCCGCTGTCCTTCGGCTTCGTGGCCAAGGACGTCATGTCGGTGGCCAAGGCGGAAGCCGAGGTGCTCGCGCTGGTGAGCTACGCCACGGTGTTCGTCAACGCGATCTCGGTGGCGGTGGCCGGCGTGGCCGCGGTGCGCGTGTTCTGGGGGCCGCCCGAAGCGGGCCGCGGCCCGGTGCACGAGGTGTCGTGGCGCATGCTGCTGCCGCCGCTGGCCATCGTGTTGCTGGGCATGGAGTTCGATTTCGTGCCGACCGCCGACCCGCTGCTGCTCGCGGCCGCGCGCGTGATCGCGCCGGGGCTGGGGGCGGTGGATCTCAGCGCCTCCTACGGCCTCGACGTGCTGCTGTCCGCCACCGGCCTCACGGTGCTGGTCGGCCTCGCTTTCTTCCTGTCCTGGGACCGCCTGCACCAGCGGCTGCAGGCGATGCACTGGCTGGACCGCTACGGCCCGGCCGCCACCTACGAGCTGCTGCTGCGCGGGCTGGCGCTCGTCGCCGCGCGCCAGACGCGCCTGCTGCAGCACGGCCGCCTCACCGGCTACCTGCGCCTGGCGCTGGCGGCGCTGCTGGGCATGGGCGCGTTCGCCTGGATGAAC
>CAYUJV010000128.1:6573-8101 GCA_964445085.1 uncultured Burkholderiales bacterium | reverse complement strand
TCGACTGCGCGCTCCACGGGGGCGGGCTTCTCGGTACGCTCGGGGCGCTCCGCCCGCTGCGGACGCGGTTGGGCTTCAGCGCGCTGGCCACGACCTTCGCCACGCTCGGCGCGTTCTCCGCGTTCTCCGCGTTCGCGTCCCCGGCCGCGGCCACGGCCACGCTCACCACGTTCGCCGCGTGCGCTGGGGCGGCGCGGCGCCGGAGCGGCTTCCTCTTTCTTCTCGCCGGCGAAGAGGCCGGTGAACCAGCCCGCGACCTTGGAAATCCAGGCTTCCTTCCTCTCCGGTTCCTTTTCGGCGATCACCGGCGCGGGCTGCGCCGGGGTGATGTCGCGCACGGCGGCCACCGGACGCGGCTTGGGCGGCTCGGCGGCTTTCTCCGGTTCGGTCACTTCGGCCGGGGCTTCCATCAGCTCGTAGCTGGGGCGGTCCACTTCCGCCAGTTCGTCCGCGCGCAGGCGGGTGACGCTGAAGTGGGGCGTTTCCAGATGGATGTTCGGGATCAGCACCACGCTCACCTTGAAGCGGGCCTCGATCTTCCAGATGTCGGCGCGCTTTTCGTTGAGCAGGAAGGTGGCCACGTCCACCGGGATCTGGGCGTGGACGGCGGCGGTGTTTTCCTTCATCGCCTCTTCCTGGAGCAGGCGCAGGATGTGCAGGGCGGTGGATTCGGCACCGCGGATGTGGCCGGTGCCGTTGCAGCGCGGGCAGACCACGTGGCTGGTTTCGCCAAGGGAGGGCTGCAGGCGCTGGCGCGACAATTCCAGCAGGCCGAAGCGGGAAATCTTGCTCATCTGCACCCGGGCGCGGTCCAGGTGCAGGGCGTCGGCCAGGCGCTTCTCGACCTCGCGCTGGTTGCGCTGGCTTTCCATGTCGATGAAGTCGATCACGATCAGGCCGCCCAGGTCGCGCAGGCGCAGCTGGCGGGCGATCTCGTCGGCCGCTTCGAGGTTGGTGCGGAAGGCGGTCTCCTCGATGTCGGCGCCGCGGGTGGCGCGGGCGGAGTTCACGTCCACCGACACCAGGGCTTCGGTGTGGTCGATGACGATGGCGCCGCCGGAGGGCAGGTTGACCGAGCGCGCGTAGGCGGACTCGATCTGGTGCTCGATCTGGAAGCGGGAGAACAGCGGCACGTCATCGCGATACAGCTTGATCTTGTTGACGTTGTTGGGCATGACGTGGCTCATGAACTGCCGCGCCTGCTCGTAGATGTCCTCGGTGTCGATCAGGATCTCGCCGATGTCCGCCGAGAAAGATCGCGGATGGCGCGGATGACCAGGCTGCCTTCCTGGTAGATGAGGAAAGCGCCGGACTGCGAGGTGGCGGCGCCCTCGATCGCCCGCCACAGCTGCAGCAGGTAGTTGAGGTCCCACTGCAGCTCCTCCGCGGTGCGGCCGATGCCGGCGGTGCGGGCGATGATGCTCATGCCCTGGGGCACTTCCAGCTGGGCCATGGTGTCGCGCAGCTCTTCGCGGTCCTCGCCCTCGATCCGGCGCGAGACGCCGCCGCCGCGCGGGTTGTTGGGCAT
>CAYUJV010000128.1:0-6563 GCA_964445085.1 uncultured Burkholderiales bacterium | reverse complement strand
CACCAGGTAGCGGCCGGCGAGGCTGATGAAAGTGGTGAGCGCCGCGCCCTTGTTGCCGCGCTCGTCCTTTTCCACCTGGACGATGAGTTCCTGGCCTTCCTTGACCGCTTCCTGGATGGTGGCGCGGCCGACGTTCACGCCTTCACGGAAATAGCTGCGGGCGATTTCCTTGAACGGCAGGAAGCCGTGGCGCTCGGCGCCGTAGTCCACGAAGGCGGCTTCGAGGCTGGGTTCGATGCGGGTGATGACACCCTTGTAGATGTTGGATTTGCGCTGCTCTTTGGCTGAGGATTCGATGTCGAGATCGACCAGTTTCTGGCCGTCGACGATGGCGACACGCAGCTCCTCGGCTTGCGTGGCGTTGAACAACATGCGTTTCATTTTGGTCTCCCGCGCTCAGGACACGGGAATGCCAGACCGCGCTCATCGCAAGGATGGGCGATTCAAGCTCAAACGGCGGAGGTTGGGTTGATTCCTGACACGTTTTTCGGCATTGAAGATCAGTCTGTTCGAAACGGGGCGACGGGATGCATTTTCGGGCATCGGCGGCCGGGGCGGTGCGCGCGGGGCCGCGTTGTCATCGCTTCTGCTTCAGGTTGGTGCGCCAAAGCCAAAGGCCGGTGCGCCAACGGAATTCAAAGTGCTCTGAGCGCGTAATTCAAGTACTATCGCTGCTTTTGTCGCGACGGTGAGCGAGATAACCAGCTGCTTTGCGACGCCGGTCTTGGGTCTCACGACGCGCTTTCTTGATTCGCAACGCCGTGGCCTTTTCGGGGGGCCGGAACACCCGTCGGGCGCCTGGCTCGGAACCGCTGTGGCGTTTCCGCAGCCAATGCCGGAACCGGCAGTATATTGAAAATGAAAGAGTTAAGCAAAGATTCTGTCACCTGGCATGACATCGGCGAGGAGGCGGCCGGGCAGCGGATCGACAACTATCTGCTGCGCCACCTGAAAGGGGTCCCGAAAAGCCATATTTACCGGATCCTGCGCAGCGGCGAGGTGCGGGTGAACAGCGGCCGCGTGGATGCCACCTATCGCCTTGAATTGGGAGACAAAGTTCGGGTGCCGCCGATCCGCCTGGCAACCAGAGGCCCGGCCAGGGGCGGGGCCGGTCCCAAAGTAGGTCCCAGGGTCGGACAATTCTCGGGCACGGTCCTGTACGAGGACGACGCCCTGCTGATGGTAGACAAGCCTGCCGGCACCGCGGTGCACGGCGGCAGCGGGGTGTCCCACGGCATCATCGAGCAGCTGCGCCAGGCCCGGCCGGAACTGCGCTTCCTGGAGCTGGTGCACCGCCTGGACAAGGAAACTTCCGGCATCCTGCTGCTCGCCAAGAAGCGCAGCGCGCTGACCCGCTTGCACGAGATGATGCGCAGCGGCCAGGTGGAGAAGCACTACTACGCCCTGGTGAAGGGGCGCTGGCCCAACCCGCGCCAGCACGTGAAGCTGCCCCTGTACAAATTCGTCACGGAAAGCGGCGAGCGCCGGGTGATGGTGAGCGAGGAGGGGCAGGCATCCCACACCGTGTTCACACTGCAGCATGCCTGGGCCGACTTCAGCCTGCTGGATGCCGAGCTCAAGACCGGCCGCACCCACCAGATTCGCGTGCATCTGGCGCACCTGGGCTACCCCATCGCCGGCGACGACAAGTACGGCGATTTCGCGCTCAACAAGCAATTGGCGAAGCAGGGCTTGAAACGGATGTTCCTGCACGCACATCGGATTGTATTCGCCCATCCCATTACCGGGGAGGCGCTGGAGTTCGAGGCGCCACTGCCGAAAGACCTTGCTGCCTTCGTGCATGGTTTGGAGCCACGGCACCCGGTATAATTCGCCGCTTTTGCGGCTTTTCGCCCCCATGGCCAGGCAATTCGACCTCATCGTCTTCGACTGGGACGGCACCCTGATGGACTCCGCCGGGGTGATCGTCGCGTCGATCCAGAAGGCCGCCCGCGACCTCGGGCTGGCAGTGCCGGATGATGCCGCCTGCCGGCACATCATCGGCCTCGGGCTCACGGAGGCGCTGGCGCAACTTTTCCCGGCGCTGCCCGAGGCGGAGCATCCGCCGCTGGTGGCGCGCTATCGCCATCACTACCTCGGCCAGGATGCGGAGATTCCGCTGTTCGCCGGCGCGGACGCCATCGTGCGCGAGCTGCACGCCGCCGACTATCTGCTCGGCGTGGCCACCGGCAAGAGCCGCAAGGGCCTCGACCGGGTGCTGGGCTATACCGGGCTGGGCGCGCTTTTTCATGCCACGCGCTGCGCCGACGAGTGCTTTTCCAAGCCGCATCCGGAAATGCTGGAACAGCTCATGGATGAACTCGGCGCGCGGCGCGAGCGCACGCTGATGATCGGCGACACCAGCCACGATCTGCAGATGGCCCGCAACGCCGGTGTCGCCGCGCTTGCGGTGAGCTACGGCGCCCACGACCGGGAGGACCTGATGACGCACGGGCCCGTGGGCTGCGTGGACAGCGTGGAGGAACTGAAGACATGGCTGGCGAATTACGCCTGATCTGCAGCAGTGACCGGCTGGAGGAAGGGGGCCTGGGCGTCCGCTTCGAGGTCACTTACGCCGGCGAGCCGACCCCGGCGTTCGCGGTTCGCTTCGACGGCCTGTGCCGCGCCTACCTCAACCAGTGCGCGCACATTCCGGTCGAGCTGGATTTCCAGGAAGGTGAGTTCTTCGACGACTCCGGCTTATACTTGGTCTGCTCCACCCACGGCGCCCTGTATGCGCCGGAGTCGGGCGCGTGCATGGGCGGGCCCTGCAATGGTCGCGGACTGACGGCGCTGAAGGTGGTGGAAATGGACGGCCAGGTGTTTGTGCAAGAGGGTGACTGAAATGGCAGAACCAAGCGGTTGGGAGCGGCAAACCCTGGAAAAGGTCGCGTTGGCGGCCGTCACGGAACAGCGCCGCGCGCGGCGCTGGGGCATCTTCTTCAAGAGCCTCGGCTTCATCTACCTGTTCCTGGTGCTGTTCGCGATCCTGGGCTGGTTCAATCAGCCGGAGGTGGCGGTGGGCGGCAAGCACACCGCGCTGGTGGACCTGCAGGGCGTGATCGCCCCGGGCGCCCAGGCCAGTGCGGACCGGGTGATCGAGGGCCTGCAGAAGGCGTTCAAGGACCGCAACACCAAGGGCGTCATCCTGCGCATCAACAGCCCCGGGGGCAGCCCGGTGCAGGCGGGCCAGATCAACGACGAGATTCGCCGCCTGCGCGCCAAATACCCCAACATCCCGCTCTATGCCGTGGTGGACGACATCTGTGCCTCCGGCGGCTACTACGTCGCCGTGGCGGCGGACAAGATCTACGTCGACAAGGCCTCCATCATCGGCTCCATCGGCGTGCTCATCAACGGCTTTGGCTTCACCGGCAGCATGGAGAAGCTGGGGGTCGAGCGCCGCCTGATCACGGCGGGCGAGAACAAGGGCTTCCTCGATCCCTTCTCCCCCGAAGATCCCAAGCAGAAGGCCTACGCGCAGAACATGGTGGAGGAAATCCACCAGCAGTTCATCGACGTCGTGCGCAAGGGCCGCGGCGCCCGCCTCAAGGAAACGCCGGACATGTTCAGCGGCCTGGTCTGGCATGGCGCCAAGGGCGTCGAGCTGGGCCTGGCCGACGGCTTCGGCAGCGTCGATTCCGTCGCCCGTGATGTGATCAAGGCCGAAAACATCGTCGACTTCACCCCGGCCCAGAGCCTGGCGGACCGCCTCACCAAGCGTTTCAGCACGGCGACGGCCCAGGCGCTGTTCGGCAGCGACGGCCCCGAGCTGCGCTGAGCCATGGCCAGCTACCAGCCGATCGCCTGCATCGAGCACGAACGGCTGGAATTCGCCGTGCTGCGGCGCATCCCATTGCACCTGCTGTTGAAGGACGGGCGCAGCCTCGATGGCCATGCGCTCGATGTCTATGCCCAGGGCGGCGCGGAGTGGCTGAAACTGCGCGACGCCCTGGGGCATGAGCACATCCTGCGCCTGGACGAGATTGCCGAGGTGCGGGAACAGGCGGCTTCGAGCCCGCCCGAATCCGACCCACCCGAATCTGGCTAGGGTCCGACCTTGCCCGAGCCGGCGTAGAGCAGAAACACCGCCGGCTGTTTTCCCAATTCCGGCAGCGCCTTCCTCCACTGCGCCACGCTCCTGGTTTCGATGCGCTCGCCAGCGGTGGTCAGCTCGCGCGCGATGCACAGCGCCGTGTCCTCGTGGCAGGCCTCGGCGATCGCTTCCAGCAGCGCCTGATTGCGGTAGGGCGTCTCGATGAAAATCTCGGTCTCGTCGCGCCTGCGTGACACGGCTTCCAGCTCCGCCAGTTTCTTCCTGCGCTCGGCCTTGTCCACGGGCAGGTAGCCGTGGAAGGCGAAGCGCTGCCCATTCAGCCCCGAGGCCATGAGCGCGAGCATGATGGAGGAAGGCCCGACCAGCGGCACCACGCGGATGTGCTTGCGGTGCGCGAGGCGCACGAGGTTCGCGCCGGGGTCCGCGACCGCCGGGCAGCCGGCCTCGGAGATCAGCCCCACGTCCCTGCCGGCGAGCAGCGGCGCGAGGAGGGCGTCGAGCCCGGCCGCCGGCGTGTGTTCGCTCAATTCCAGCAGGGTCAGCTGCTGCAGCGGCGTTTGCGTGCCGATCTGCTTCAGGAAGGCGCGCGCCGTCTTCGGGTGCTCGACGACGAAGGTGTCGAGGCGGGCGGCAAGGGCGCGCACGCCCGCCGGGAGGACGGCCTCCAGCGGACCGTCGCCGAGCGGGGTGGGGATGAGATAGAGCGTGCCGTATGCCATCAATGCGGTTTTTGCAAGGCGATGAGCGCGACGCCGGCCACCATCATGGTGCTTGCGCCCAGATGCTGCCATAGCCGCCGGTCGCCGAACAGCAGCGCGCCGAACAGGACGCCGAACAGGATGCTGGTGCGCTTGACGGCGATCATGTAAGCGGTCTGGATCTTTTCCAGGGCCAGGAAATGCGTGATCACCATCGCCGCCATGAGCAGGGCGACGATGATCGCACCCCGGGACGGGCGCAGCAATACCCGCACCGAGCGCGGCTCGCGCACGGCGAACACCGCCAGGGTCAGCGCGCCCACCAGCAGAAAATAGAACGCGCCGAATTCCATTCCATCCATGTATTGCATCGCGCCCTTGCCCTGCACCGAGGTGAGGCTGTAGATCAGGGCAACGCCGAGCATGAGACGCGAGCCCCGGCGCCGGCAGATGGCGGCAAAGGGCGCCAGCCAGGAGCGCGGGGCCGCCCAGCGTGCATGGCGGAGGTTGAGCGCGTAGGCGCCGGCGGTGATGAGCAGCACGCCCGCGAGGCCCTGGGCGGAGACCCGCTCTCCCAACAGCAGCCAGCCGATGAGCAGGGTGAACACCGGCGTGAAGGCCATGTACGGCAGGGTGAGGGCCAGGGCGCTGTCGCGGATGGCGATCACGTACATCACCATGGCCAGCACCTCCAGCGGCAGCGCGCTGCCCACCCACCACCAGAAGGCGGGCGGCACCGGCGTCGGCGGATAGGCGAGCACCCAGGGCACCAGCAGCACGGCGGTCAGCCCGAAGCGCACCATCACCAGTTCGGCGGCGCTGTGCTGCGCCAGCCATTTCTTGGTCAGCGCGTCGGCGGCGGCGAGGCTCACGGCGCAGAGCAGGGCGAGCGTGAGCCAGTCCATCTAGCGGCCTTCGAGCTTCGCCTGCAGCTTCCCGGCGTACTGCGGCTCGAGCCGCAGCTGCAGGCCGCGGGCGGCGAGACGGGCCTCGATCAGGCTGAGCTTCAGCGCCAGCCGGCGCTTGTCCACGTTGCTCTCGGCGAGGGCGACGGCACGCTCCAGCGCGCGCAGATCCCGCAGCAGCTCGACTTCCGGCGGCACATAGCCGGCGTTCTTGAGGATGCGGAAGGCCATGCGCAGCTCGGGCGGCACCAGCGCATCGTCGTCGAGCTCGAGCGGCTTGCCGGCGCCTGCAAGCTGGTCGAACTCGCCGTGCCGGATGGCGGCAAGGATGCGTTCCTCGGCGATTTGATCGAGCAGGCTCATGATGGAGGCGGGAGCTTACGGCACGCGCGCGCCGGCGGCAATGGGCAGGTATACTGCATCGATACCAATTGGAAAGGACTGCCCATGGCCGAACCAAGCGAGACCGCCGCCACCCCCGCGCCGGAAGGGCTGGTGACGATCACCCACGTGATGTACGGGCTGCATGCCTTCAGCGCGCTGACGGGCATGATCACGCCGGCGTTCGTGGTCACGGCGTTTCTCACCGGCTGGCCGTCGATCATCGCCATCATCATCAACTTCGCGAAGCGCGACGAGGCCTACGGCACCTATCTCGAATCGCACTTCCGCTGGCAGTGGCGCACGTTCTGGTTCGCGCTGCTGTGGCTGGCCCTGGGCGGTCTCATGATCCTGACGGTGTTCCTGCTGCCGGCGGCCTTCCTGCTGTTGGTGGTGGTGGGCCTGTGGGTGCTCTACCGCATCATCCGCGGCTGGCTGGCGCTGGTGGACCGCAAGCCGATGCTGTTCTAGGGAACCTCTGCAAAAGTACTGCGCAGCCCGTCTGCCCGCCTGCGATGCTCG
>CAYUJV010000127.1:0-8101 GCA_964445085.1 uncultured Burkholderiales bacterium | reverse complement strand
GAGATCGGACACGAAGATCTTGCCGTCGCCGATCTTGCCGGTGTTGGCGGACTTCATGATCGCTTCCAGCACCTGGTCGAGCATGTCGTCCTTGATGGCCACTTCGACCTTGACCTTGGGCAGGAAATCGACCACGTACTCCGCGCCACGGTAGAGCTCCGTGTGCCCCTTTTGCCGCCCGAAGCCCTTGACCTCGGTGACGGTGACACCCTGCACGCCAATGGCGGACAGCGCCTCACGCACCTCGTCGAGCTTGAACGGCTTGATGATTGCCGTTACGAATTTCATGGATGTGTCTCCGGATGTAAGGATCGATCAGAACGACTTGGTGAAGGACACGAAGGCGCGGCCGTCGGCGACCTTCTTGAAGTCGGTGCCGCTGGCCGAGGTGGACCAGTCGTAGGCCCAGTCCTTGGCGTTGGTGTCGGTGTAGGCCAGGGTGATCACACCGAAGCCGACATCCTTGCTCACGCCGACTTTCCAGTCCGTGTAGCTGGCATCGCCAACGTTCTTGACCGTCTGGTGGCCGACGTGGCCGAGCACGCCCCAGCCGTTGCCCAGGTCATAGTTCGCATTCAGCTCGAGGTAGTTACTGCCGCGGGTGTTGCGGTTGTTGGTGTAGTCGTACCAGCCGATGAAGTTTTCCGAGACCACGTGGCTGTACTTGACGCTGAGGAACTTCCAGCTGCCGCCCACATAGACTTCGGTGGTGTCCGGCGACTTGGCGCCGGCGGTCTTGTTGCCGGGGTAGTAGTAGGTGATGACGCCCAGGTCATAGCCGAAGTCGCCCACCGAGCCCTTGTAGCCGCCGTACAGGTCGAGCTCCATGCTGTTGTTTTCCTTGAAGGGGTCGCCGGTGGTCACGGCGCCGGTGCTGTCCTTGAAGGAACGCACCGAGACCCAGGACACGTTGGAACCCCAGGTGCCCAGGTAGAAACCGCTGGCGTGGCTGTAGTCGAAGCCGCCCTGGATGGCGGGGTTGCCCTGGGTCTGGGAGACGCCGCGGAAGACGTAGTCGCTGGTGAGACCGACGTTGGCGCTGAAGGTGTGCGGCGAGGCGGGTTCGTCGGCGAAGCCGGGCGCGGCGGCGGCGACCAGACCGATGCCAGCCAGTGCGGAGAGGATGGTGCGAGTGCTTTTCATGGTTGTGTTCCCTTCAAGAAAAAAGAGTTGCGACGTTGAAACTCAAACTGCGCTGTCCTTACAGCAGGATGCGTGCCAGAAAAAAACTCTTTTTCATTCAGAGTGTTGCCGTGGCATCGTTGGTCTTGGGCAAAACCGCTGCTTGAGCTTGGTGCGCAGCCGCAGGTTCCCGCACCATTTGGGGGCGGGCGTGCTCTGAGCGTAGTCGACCGGCGGCGCAATGCCAGATGCATGCGCCGGCATGGGGCGGCCAGGGATTTTTGTTACACTGGCCGCAGTTCGAAGGAGCAAGTCATGGTGAATCAGAAGCTGTTGGACGAGATCGGCGGCAAGATCAAGGACGTGCTGGCGCAGTCCCCTGCCGGCGACATCGAGAAGAATCTGCGCGCGGTGCTGCAGAGCGTGTTCGCGCGTCTGGACCTGGTCACGCGGGAGGAATTCGACGTGCAGCAGGCGGTGCTGCTGCGCACCCGGGAAAAACTTGCCAAGCTGGAAGCCAAGGTGGCCGAACTGGAGCGGCGCCATGCCCCGGCCGAGGCCGGCGGCAGCGAAGCCAGCAGCGTTGAACCGGGCAGCATCGAACCGGGCGGCACCAACTAGCGCCCCTCGGCCCCTGCATGAGCCTGGCCGTTCTCTACAGCCGCGCCCTGGCCGGCGTGGATGCGCCGCTGGTGACGGTGGAGGCGCATCTGGCCAACGGTCTCCCCAGTTTCACCATCGTCGGCCTGCCGGAGGCGGAGGTGAAGGAAGCGCGCGACCGGGTGCGCGCGGCGCTGCAGACGGCGCGCTTTGAATTCCCCGCACGCCGCATCACTGTCAACCTGGCGCCGGCCGATCTGCCCAAGGAAGGCGGGCGTTTCGATCTGCCCATCGCCCTGGCCATCCTCGCCGCATCCGGCCAGATCCCCGTTGAAGAATTGTCGCGCTACGAATTCGCCGGCGAACTGGCGCTCACCGGCGCGCTGCGCCCGGTGCGCGGCGCGCTCGCCATGACCTGCAAGGCGGGGGGCGACGGCCGCGCCTTCATCGTGCCGGAGGAAAACGCCGCCGAAGCGGCGCTGGCCGGCGCCGTCGAGATCTATCCCGCGCGCAGCCTGCTCCAGGTGTGCGCGCATTTCGCCGGCGGCGAGCGCCTCGCGCGGCATGTGGCCCAGGTGCCGGCGGCGCCGGAAGGCCAGCCCGATTTTTCCGAGGTGAAGGGGCAGGCCCGGGCCAAGCGCGCCCTGGAGGTGGCCGCGGCGGGCGGCCATAGCGTGCTGATGAGCGGGCCGCCCGGCACCGGCAAGTCCATGCTCGCGGCGCGCGTTCCCGGCATCCTGCCGGACATGACCGATGCGGAGGCGCTGGAGTCCGCCGCCATCCAGTCCCTGGGCGGCGGCTTCAGGCTGGAGCAGTGGCGGCGGCGGCCGTTCCGCTCGCCGCACCACACCGCTTCCGCCGTGGCCCTGGTGGGCGGCGGCAGCCATCCCCGGCCGGGGGAAATTTCCCTGGCCCACCACGGCGTGCTGTTTCTGGATGAGTTGCCGGAATTCGACCGCAAGGTTCTGGAAGTCCTGCGCGAACCGCTGGAATCCGGCCGCATCCACATCTCGCGCGCCGCGAACCAGGCGGAGTTCCCGGCGCGCTTCCAGCTCGTCGCCGCGATGAACCCCTGCCCCTGCGGCTATCTGGGGCATCCCGGCGGCAAGTGCCGCTGCACGCCGGACCAGGTCGCGCGCTACCGCGGCAGGATTTCCGGCCCGCTGCTCGACCGCATCGACATCCAGATCGAGGTGCCCGCCCTGCCCGAGGCGGAGCTGACGGCCGCCGCGAGCGGCGAGTCATCGGCGCAGATCCGTGCCCGGGTGCAGGCGGCGTTGGCGCGCCAGATCGCGCGCCAGGGCAAGCCCAACGGCCAGCTCGGCACCAAGGAGATCGACCGGTACTGCGCCGCCGACGCCGCGGGCGAGACCCTGCTCAAGCAGGCCATCGGCCGGCTCAACCTCTCGGCGCGCGCCTATCACCGCATCCTCAAGCTCGCGCGCACCATCGCCGACCTCGCCGCTGCCGAAGGCGTGCAAAGCGCGCACGTGGCCGAGGCGATCCAATACCGCCGCCTCGCCCAGGACTGAGCGCCCTCAGTTCTCGCGCCCGCGCGCTTCCATCTCGAGCGCGGTATCGAAGCTCGGCCGGTCCTTCAGGAAAGTCGCCAGCCCGAAGGCGGCGGTGGGCTGCATGTGGATGCACACCATGCGCACGTTGATGGCGCGGCAGGCGCGGGCCAGGCCCTCCAGCCAGGCGTAATGGGCTTCGTCGATCACCGCCAGTTCCGCCAGGTCGTAGTAGAGGCGGGCCGACTTCTCCCGCTGCAGCTGGGTGAGAATGGCCTCCATCGCCGCCGCCCCGTTGCCGATGTCGAGGGCGCGCGTCGGCTCCAGCAGCATGTCGCCGTTGCCGATGCGGGTGAGGTGGACGCCGTGGACGTTCATGCCGCCTTGTTCACGTGCACGCCGAGGATGCGGAAGGCTTCCTTCAGCCCGTCGGACAGGCTGGCGCGGGTGGTCACGTTGCCGAGGTCGATGTTGAGGCTGGTCATGGCGCGCGCGATCTCGGGGCGGATGCCGGTGAGGATCGCGGTCGCGCCCATGAGCTGGATCGCGCGCACCATCTGGATCATGTGGTGCGACACCTGGGAATCGACGGTGTGCACGCCGGTCACGTCCATCACCACCGCCGAGGCGCGTTCGGCGGCGATGCGGTTGAGCAGGGATTCCATGATGAGCAGGGTGCGGCTGGAATCCAGGGTGCCGATGATGGGCAGGGTCAGCACGCCGTCCCAGATCTGGGTGATGGGGGTCGAGGTCTCGCGCAGCTCCCGCTGCTGGGCGTCGATGGTGCGCTCCTTCTCGTCCAGATAGGTCTTGAACACCGCCAGCATCAGCTCGTTGAACACGCTGGAGAGCAGCAGCAGGATGGCGCGCATGTCCTCCGGCGCCACGTGTTCGTCCTGGCCCAGGGATTCGATGAAGCAGCGCTGCAGGAACTGCATGTAGCGCACGAAATCCTCCATGCGCCCGCCGCGCACCACGATCTGCTTCGAGATGTTGCCGAAGAAGGTCTGCAGCGCGCGGAATGCCGGCTGGTGGGAGTCCAGCGGGTCGGGCGAGTCCAGCAGCATCACCATCAGCTCCAGGAACTCGACGCTGAGGTCGGTGATCTCGTCCGTGCTCAGGATGTTGCTGTCGCCGAACACGGTCTTGCCCTGCTCCTCGATCCGGGAGGAGATGTTGCCGACCTGGAGCTTGAGCTGCTCGATCAGCGTCAGCGTGGCATTGGATTTCTTGTTGGCCATGGTAAGTCCTCTTCGCGTGTGTTGCCTGGGTTCAGTTCAGTCGCAGCGCGCACACCGACTGGTCGTCGGTCATGCGCGCCATGGAATTGCCGATCACGTAGGCCACCAGCTGCGGGTGGTGGTGGCACAGCCCGGGAAAGGAGTTTTCGTCCCAGCCGCGGCGGATGCCGTCGCTGGTGGAGATCAGGGTGGCACCCGCCTCCAGCGCGAGGTCCGTGGGGTGCGGCGTCTTGTGCTCGCGCCCGAGCACGCCCGGGGCGAAGGAAAAATGCTGCACCCGGCCGCGCTGGCAGAGGTGGGTGGCCATGTCGCCCACGCCCAGCATGCGCAGGCTGCGCGAGGCGAGTTCGAGCTCGCAGGCGATGGCGACCGCGCCGCGGGTGGTGCTGCGCAGGTGGCGGTCCACGGTCTGCACCAGATGGTTCAGGTCGCTGGCCTGGGACACGTACTGGTCGAGATGGGCCGTGGCCAGCTCGGCGCTTTCGCCGTGGCCCAGGCCGTCCAGGTGGAACAGGCGCAGGCGCTGCGCGGCGCCGTTGACATAGATGTGGTCGCCGTTGTGCCGGTCATCCGACAGGGAGCGCACGAACAGCCCCACCTCGGCCGCCCGCGGCGTGTCCTTGCGCTCGGCCTGCTGCTGGAAGCGGCACCAGACGGCGGTGCCGTGCCAGTGTCCGTCGTCGCGGTCCCGGGGCTTGCGGGAATAGATCGCGAACCGGTCCGACAGCCGCTGCATGCTGCCCAGCCCCTTGCCCAGGGTGCGGGTGGTGGAAAACCCGTCCTGCTGGGCGAGGCTGAGGTTGTCCACGCCCGGCCCGTAGTCGAAGGAGAGCAGGTCCAGCACGCCGCCGGGCTGCTCCCAGATCTGCAGCATGCCGCGCCCGCCCGCGTGCTTGATCAGGTTGGTCACCATCTCCGACGCGACCAGGGCCATGTTCTCGCGCCGCCCGTCGGTAAAGCCGAGGCGGCGGCCCACCGACTGCAGGCGCGAGCGCAGCAGGATGCCCGCGCTCTCGGTGGAGATCGGGTCGGAGAACAGCAGCTTGCACGCCGCGCTGTCGAGGTTCATGTGGTGACGCCCTCGAACGGATATTCGGCATAGCTGATGCCGCCGTCGGCGGCGCAGGTGTCGACCACGATGCGTCCGCGGCCGCGCCCCTTGGCCTCGTACAGCGCCTTGTCGGCGCGCTCGATGAAATCGCTGAGGGAGCCGGTGCAGGGTTCCGCCCGCGACACGCTGGCGATGCCGACGCTGATGCGGCCCTGCATGGACCTGAGCAGCTGGCGCGCGCGCTGCACGGCGATCTCCTTGCTGCACAGGAACATGATCGCGAACTCGTCGCCGCCGAAGCGGAAGGCGGCATCGGTGCCGGAGCGCGCCACGTCCAGCATCGCCTGCGCCATCTTGCACAGGTAGGCGTCGCCGTACTGGTGGCCATGCTCGTCGTTGATTTGCTTGAAGTGGTCCAGGTCGCACAGCACCAGCGTCAGCGGCGGTTCGCCGGCGCTGGAGACCTGCAGGAAGGCGCGGGCGATGCGCGCGTCGTAGGCGCGCCGGTTGTAGAGGCCGGTCAGCGCATCGGTTTCGGCCTGGCGCAGCGAGTCCTGCAGCTCCTCCTGGCGCTTTTGCAGCGCCGTCTGCATCTCCGCCAGCTCGCGCTCGGCGCGGGCGCGGCTTTCCTCCAGGAAGCGCGCCATTTCCGCGTTGCGCCGCAGCAGCAGCGTCGGATCCTCGATCTCGGTCGAGCGCTGCAGCTGGGTGCGCAGGGCGGCGACGGCGCTTTCCGCGGGCGCGCTGGCCAGGCGCACGATGGTGTGGTGCTCGGCGCCGTTCCAGGCCACCCGCAGCTCGGCATGTTCCAGCTGAATGGTCGCCGGCAGCGGATAGCCGGTGCCGGCGCCGGCGGCGCGCAGGCGTTCGGACAGCTTGATGGTGGCCGTGGTCGCGGCAAAAGCGTTGCCCCCGAGGTTCGCGACCGCGGTCTGCACGAAGCCGATAAAATTCTGCAGATCGGGCTCGATGGCCAGGTTCTGCTTTAATAAGTCGGTAGGCACGCTTTGTTTACAGGTGGTTACACGGAACTCTTATCGGGTCGTCATAGGGTTTCTTGAGCGAAAGGGATGGCATGGAACACGAACTGCAAAGCTGGCGCGAGGAAAAACAATCGGCCTACCTGTACCGGCTGGTGTCCGACGCCGAGTCCGGGACGCCGCGCCAGATCCTGTTCCTGGAGCTGGCCAAGGCGGCCGACACCCAGGCCGAGTTGTGGGGCCAGGAAATCCGCAAGGCCGGCGGCGAACCGCCCGCCCGCTACGTCCCGGATCCGCGCACGCGGCTGGTGGGGCAGCTGATCAGGTGGTTCGGCCCGCGCCGGATGCGCCCGGTGCTGGCGGCGATGAAGGTGCGCGGGATGTCGCTCTACACCAAGGCGGCGGTCGGCCACGCCATGCCCACCGACCTGTCCCAGGTCGGCCTGCGCCACCGCGGCGTGGGCAGCGGCGGCAATCTGCGCGCGGCGGTGTTCGGGGTGAACGACGGCCTGGTGTCCAATGCCAGCCTGATCATGGGGGTGGCCGGCGCCACCCTCGATGCCGGCGTGATCGTCCTGTCCGGTGTCGCCGGCCTGCTGGCGGGGGCTTTTTCCATGGCGGCTGGAGAGTATGTAAGCGTTCGCTCGCAGCGGGAGATGTTCGAATACCAGATCGGCCTGGAGCGGGCCGAGCTCGACCAGTATCCGGAGGAGGAGGCGGCCGAGTTGGCGCTCATCTTCGAGCACAAGGGCATGGACAAGGCCGAAGCCAAGGCCCTGGCCGACAAGCTGATCGCCGACCCGGACCGGGCGCTGGACACCCTGGCGCGGGAGGAGCTCGGGTTGAATCCGGACGAACTGGGTTCGCCCTGGGGTGCCGCGGGCTTTTCCTTCTTGGCGTTTTCCGCCGGGGCGGTGCTGCCGCTGCTGCCCTTCCTGTTCCTGGGCGCCGGGCGCGCGCTGCCCATCGCCATCGGCCTCACTGCGGTCGCCCTGTTCGCGGTCGGCGCCACGCTCTCGCTGTTCACCGGGCGCAACGCCTGGCTCGGCGGGCTGCGCATGCTCGGCATTGGCGGCGCGGCCGGGGTGGCGACCTACGCCATCGGCAAGCTGCTGGGCGTCACCCTGGGTTAGAGCGCCGCGGATAGCGATGGATTGCTATCCGGCCCGCCGCTGCAGATAGGCGCGCCAGCCGCCGAGGTGGGTGATGTCCTCCGCCTCGGCGACGGCAGCGGACTCGCACAGGAAGCCTTGCACCTGGCTGCCGTCCGCCAGGCGCACCATGCCGATTCCGAGCGGCGCCGGGATGCCCGCCACGAAGCTGCCGAATTCGCGCGCGGGCAGCTCCCAGATTTCCATTTCGATCGCGGCCCCTCCGTCCGCCACCCGCACCATGCCGGGCCGGTACGGCGGCCCGCCGGGCAGGGCGTAGAACCGGTATTCCGGCGCCGACTTGACCGCCTGCACCAGCCGCCCGCCGCGGGAAGTGAGCTGCCCGTTCAGCGGCAGGCCGGACAGATGGGCGCCGCATACCGCCACCCGCACCTGCCCGCCAGGCAGGCGCGGCCCCGGCCACGGCGCCGGCACGGGCGCCCCG
>CAYUJV010000126.1:0-8240 GCA_964445085.1 uncultured Burkholderiales bacterium | reverse complement strand
CACGTACTCGGACATGTTCTTGGCGTGGTCGCCCATGCGCTCGATGGCCTTGGCGGCGAACAGGATGTCGATGAACATGGTGATGGTGCGCGGGTCTTCCATCATGTAGGTGATGAGGTGACGCAGCTCCATGCGGAACTCGTCGTCCACCTGCATGTCCTGGCGCACGATGTTGGTGGCGGCGGTGGGGTCGAGGCGGGCGAAGGCGTCCAGCGCCTTGCGCAGCATGTCCAGCACCAGGTCGCTCATGTGCTTGATCTGGGAGAAGCGCGGCTGCACGATGCGGTCGGACTCGTAGATCAGCTCGGTCATGCGCGCGATCTTGGCCGCCTCGTCGCCGATGCGTTCCAGGTCGGTGATGGTCTTCACGATCATCATCAGCATGCGCAGATCGCCCGCGGTGGGCTGGCGGCGCGCGATGATGTGGCTGCAGTCCTCGTCCAGGGCCACTTCCATGGCATTCACCCGGTGGTCGTTCTGGATCACCGTCTGCGCCAGCTCCAGGTTGCCGTTGATCAGGGCATCCACCGCGTGGATGATCTGCTCCTCGACCAGGCCGCCCATCTGCAGCACGCGCGAGCGCACCGCCTCGAGCTCGGCGTCGAATTGTTTGGAAGTGTGTTCAGCCATCGATTGTCTCCTGCGCCCTCATGCCGAAACCGACAAAGTATATGAAGGCATTATGACAGTTTTGCGTCGCCCTTTACCGTTTCAGGGCGGTCACGCCCTGGGGCGTCCCCAGCAGCGCCAGGTCCGCCGGCCGGCGCGCGAACAGGCCGTTGGTCACGACGCCGGTGATCTGGTTGATGATGCCCTCCAGCTCCACCGGATTCAGGATCGTCAGGTTGTGCACGTCCAGGATGATGTTGCCGTTGTCGGTGATGAAGCCTTCGCGCAGCTTGGGCTGGCCGCCCAGCTTGACCAGCTCGCGCGCCACGTAGCTGCGCGCCATGGGGATCACCTCCACCGGCAGGGGAAACTTGCCCAGCACGTCCACCAGCTTCGATCCATCGGCGATGCAGATGAACTTTTCGCTGGCGGCGGCCACGATTTTCTCCCGGGTCAGCGCGCCGCCGCCGCCCTTGATCATGTGCATGTGCTCGGTGATCTCGTCCGCCCCGTCCACGTATAACGGCAGCTGGCCGGCATCGTTGAGGTCCAGCACGCGGATGCCGTGCGCGGCCAGGCGGTCGGCGGTGGCCTTGGAGCTGGCCACCGCGCCGTCGATCTTGTGCTTGATCTTGGCCAGCTCGTCGATGAAATAGTTGGCGGTGGAGCCGGTGCCCACGCCGATGAGGCCGGGCTCCACGAAGCGGATGGCTTCGCGCGCGACCGCCTGCTTGAGTTCGTCTTGCGTCATGGTTTCGTCCTAAAACGCCCAAAAGTGCAAAAGCATAGCGCCTCAAGGCGATTTTCTCAATTAAAATGAGGACTTCGACCGAACCGACGCCAGCCCGCCATGACCAGCAAGACCCCGGACTACCTGAAGAAAATCCTCACCAGCCGCGTCTACGACGTCGCCATCGAAAGCCCGCTCGAAGTGGCGCCGGGTCTGTCGCGCCGCACCGGCAACACCGTCCTGCTCAAGCGGGAAGACATGCAGAGCGTGTTTTCGTTCAAGCTGCGCGGCGCCTACAACAAGATGGCGCACCTGGCGCCGGCCGCCCTGAAACGCGGGGTGATCTGCGCCTCTGCCGGCAACCACGCCCAGGGCGTGGCGCTCTCGGCGCAGAAGCTCGGCTGCGAAGCCACCATCGTCATGCCCGCCACGACGCCCCAGATCAAGGTACAGGCGGTGATGAACCGCGGCGGCAAGGTCGTGCTGTTCGGCGACTCCTACGACGAAGCCTCGGCCCATGCCCGCAAGCTGGAGAAGCAGAAGAAGCTGACCTTCGTCCATCCCTACGACGACCCGGACGTGATCGCCGGTCAGGGCACCATCGGCATGGAGGTTCTGCGGCAGCACGCTGACCCGATCCACGCCATCTTCGTGCCGGTGGGCGGCGGCGGGCTGATCGCCGGCATCGCCGCCTACGTCAAGGCGGTGCGCCCGGAGATCAGGATCATCGGCGTCGAGCCCACCGATGCCGACGCCATGTATCGCTCGCTGAAAAAGAAGCAGCGCGTGCAGCTGTCCCAGGTCGGCCTGTTCGCCGACGGCGTGGCGGTCAAGCTGGTGGGCGAGGAAACCTTCCGCCTGTGCCGCGAGCTGGTGGACGAGATCATCCTGTGTGACACGGACGAGATCTGTGCCGCGATCAAGGACGTGTTCGAGGACACGCGCTCCATCCTCGAGCCCGCCGGCGCGCTGAGCGTGGCCGGTGCCAAGGCCTACGCGGCGAAGCACAAGCTCAAGGACAAGACCCTGGTGGCCATCGCCAGCGGCGCCAACATGAACTTCGACCGTCTGCGCCACGTGGCGGAGCGCGCGGAGCTGGGCGAGCAGCGCGAGGGCCTGCTCGCGGTCACCATCCCGGAGACGCCGGGCAGCTTCAAGAACTTCTGCACCCTGCTCGGCCCGCGCAACATCACCGAATTCAACTACCGCTTCGCCGATCCGACCGAAGCCCATGTGTTCGTCGGCGTGCAGGTGCAGGAGCGCGGCGAAATTTCCGACATCATCCGGCAGTTGAAGAAGGTGGGCCTCAAGGCGCTGGACCTGTCCGACAACGAGATGGCGAAGCTCCACGTGCGCCACCTCGTCGGCGGCCGCGCGCCCAATGCCCGGGACGAAGTGCTGCTGCGCTTCGAGTTCCCGGAGCGCCCCGGCGCACTGATGAAATTCCTGAACAGCATGTCCCATGGCTGGAACATCAGCCTGTTCCACTACCGCAACCACGGCACCGACTATGGCCGGGTGCTGGTCGGCATCCAGGTGCCGGCGCAGGACAAGAAGGCGTTCCAGGGTTTCCTGGACAAGCTGGGGTATCCGTACTGGGACGAGTCGGGGAACCCGGCGTACAAGCTGTTCCTCGGATAACACCTTCTGCGCGCTTGGTGTGAATGGTTCGGGCCCGGATCGGCCCCGCCGGCGCGGCTCCCGCCCTGGCCCAGCCGCGCAAAGCGCACTACAGCAAGACCCAATCCTTACCGCTCGGCCGCCCGCACCTGCCGCATCCACACCGTCTTCGCATTGACGAATTCGCGAATGCCGTGGTGCGACAGCTCGCGGCCGAAGCCGGAGGCCTTCACCCCGCCGAAGGGCAGGCGCGGATCGGACTTGACCATGCCGTTGATGAAGGTGCAGCCGGCGTTGATGTCCCGCGCCAGCGCCTCCGCGCGCGCCACATCGCGGCTCCACAGGGACGCGCCCAGGCCGAAGCGGGTGTCGTTCGCGATGCGGATCGCGTCGGCCTCGTCCGCGGCGCGGATCACGATGGCCACCGGCCCGAACAGCTCCTCGTGGTAGGCGCGGGTCTTGGGCGTGACGCGGTCCAGGATCGACGGGGCGTAATACAGGCCCTCCCGCTCCAGCGGCCGGCAGCCGGTGAGGGCCACTGCGCCCTGGGCAATGGAATCGCTGACCTGCTGGTGCAGCGTGTCGCGCAGATCGATGCGCGCCATCGGGCCCACCTGGGTCGCGTCCTGCATGGGGTCGCCCACCACCAGCGCCTCCACCCGCGCCTTGAAGCGGGCGACGAATTCGTCCGCGATCTCCGGCACCAGGATGAAGCGCTTGGCGGCGATGCAGGACTGGCCGCAGTTCAGGAAGCGCGAGGCCACGGCCATTTCGGCGGTGAAGTCGAGGTCGGCATCCTTCAGCACCAGGAACGGGTCGGAGCCGCCAAGCTCCAGCACGCATTTCTTCAAATGCTGCCCCGCCGCCGCGGCCACCTTGCGCCCGGCCACTTCCGACCCGGTGAGGGTGACCGCCTGCACGTGGTGGCTGGCGATGGCATCGGCCACGTCCTGGGCGTCGATCATCAGGGTCGTGAACAGCCCTTCCGGTAAACCGCTTTCGCGGAAGATCGTTTCCAGGGTTTGGGCGCACTGCGGCACGTTGGAGGCATGCTTGAGCACCACGGCATTGCCCGCCATCAGGGCCGGCGCGGCGGCGCGGATCGCCTGCCAGAACGGGAAATTCCAGGGCATGATGGCGAGCAGCACGCCCAGGGGCTGATAGGTGACGTAGCTCTTCACCCCGTCGGACTCGACCGCCTCGTCGCGCAGGAAATCCTCGGCATGCTGGGCGTAGTACTCGCAGCCCGCGGCGCATTTTTCCACCTCGGCCCGCGCCTCGCGCAGCAGCTTGCCCATTTCCCGGGTGATCAGCTCCGCATACCGGTCGCGGTGCACGCGCAGGTGGATCGCCGTCTCGCGCAGAATGTCGGCACGCTGGGCGAAGCTGCGCCGCGCCCATTCCCGCTGCGCCTGGGCGGCCTTTTCCAGGGCCGCCGCCAGGTGGTGGCTGTCCCAGCTCGAATAGGTGGACAGGACTTTGTTGGTCGCAGGATTCAGGCTGACGTAAGGCATGGTGTATGATTCCGCTAGAGCCGGTCTTCTTGATGGTCGCTTTGGATGCCGGTGTTTCTTCTGATGTGTGCCGACGCGGGAACGACGGCTCGCCACGATCCGCGTGTCTAAATATAGCAGGTATCCGCAGCATGTTTCAGCACGGCAAGTCACCGCGATGGCGCGCCCTTCTTGGCGTGTCGCTGCTGCTGGCGACGCTTTGGCCGGCCCTGGGCCACGCCGCTCCCGAAGATGATCTGCTCGGCGCGCGCGATGCCTTCAACGCGCGCAACACCGCACGCCTCAACGACTACGCGCAGAAGCTGCGCGGCAGCCCGCTCGAAGCCTTCGCGCGCTACTGGCAGCTGTCGCTGAACCTGGACCAGGCGGCGCCGGCGGACGTGCAAGCCTTCCTCGACGACTATCCGGACTCCTTCCTGTCGGACCGCCTGCGCGGCGAGTGGCTGAAGGTGTTGGGCAAGCAGCAGAACTGGACGCTGTTCAGCACCCAGTATCCGCTGCTCGTGAACGAGGATACGGACATCACCTGCTACGCGCTGCAGGCGCGGCTGGCGCTGTTTCCCGCCGACAACAGTCCGCTGCAGGAGGCCAAGCGCCTGTGGTTCAACGGCAACGATCTGCCGAAGAGCTGCGACCCGCTGTTCGAGGGCCTGGTCAACGCCAACATGCTGTATGTGGACGACGTGTTTGCGCGGCTGCGCCTGGCGCTGGAGCTGGGCAACATCAGTGTCGCGCGCCGCATCACCCAGTACCTGCCCGCGAAGTATCAGGAAGACCTCAAGCCGCTGGAATCCATCGCCGACAATCCGCAGCGCTACCTCGCGCGCAAGCACGCCAATCTGAACCGCCGCGGCGGCAGCGAGATGGCGCTGTTCGCGGTGCTGCGCATCGCCCGCACCGACCCGAGCCAGGCCGCCGATGAATGGCAGAAAATCCAGGCGCACTTCAGCGCAGAGGATCAGGCCTACGCCTGGGGCCAGCTCGCCTATCACGCGGCGCGCAAGCACGACCCGGTCGCGCTCGCCTGGTTTGCGAAGGCCAAGGATGCGCCGCTGTCCGATCTCCAGCTCGCGTGGAAGGCCCGCGCCGCCCTGCGCGCGCAACGGTGGCCGGCGGTGTTGGACGCCGTCGATGCCATGAGCGCGCCGGAACAGCGCCAGGCAATGTGGCGCTACTGGAAGGCGCGCGCACTGAAGGCCGCGGGCAAGCCGGTGGCCGCCAATGAATTGTTCGTCGCGCTGTCGCGCGAGCAGAACTACTACGGCCAGCTGGCGCTGGAAGAGCTCGGCAGCGTCATCACCGTCCCGGGCGAGAGCTACAAGGCGAGCGAGGCGGAGATCAAGGCCATCGCCGCGATGCCGGGCATCCAGCGCGCGCTGGCCCTGTACCGCGCCAACCTGCGCGGCGACGGCGCCCGCGAGTGGCTGTGGAACATCCGCAGGTTCGACGACAAGCAGCTGCTCGCCGCGGCGGAGCTGGCCAAGCGCAACGATCTGCTGGACCGCGCCATCGCCACCGCCGACCGCACCCAGCAATTGCACGACTTCGAGCTGCGCTTTCCCGCGCCCCATCGCGACGTGATGCAAAGCTACACGCGCCAGGTCGATCTCGACGATGCCTGGGTGTACGGCCTGATCCGGCAGGAGAGCCGCTTCGTGCAGGTGGCGAAATCGAGCGTGGGCGCTTCCGGCCTGATGCAGCTGATGCCGGCGACGGCGAAATGGGTGGCGAAGCGGCTCGGCCTGAAGGGCTTCCACCACGGTCTGGTGAACGAACTGGATACCAACATCGCGCTCGGCACGTATTACCTCAAGCACGTCTACGACGAGCTCGACGGCAGCCCGGTGCTGGCCACGGCCGCCTACAACGCCGGCCCAAGCCGGGCGCGGCGCTGGCAGGACGCCAAGCCGATGGAGGGGACGATCTACATCGAGTCCATCCCCTTCAACGAAACCCGCGACTACGTGAAGAAGGTGCTCTCCAACGCCAGCTACTACGCCAGCCGCTTCGGCGAAAAGCTCACCTCGCTCAAGCAGCGCATCGGCACCATCGCCGGCAAGAAGAACGATTCACCGGGCGAGTTTTCGGGCGAACCCTGAGTATCGCTGACTACTTCCTGCCGCCAAAGGCGTCGGCCAGGAACTTTTCCAGGTCCGCCCAGGACGACTTGTCCGCCTCGGCGTTGTAGGCCAGCGGCAGGTTGAATTTCTTCCCGTATTCATCCGCCTCCGGATTGGTGAAGCTGTGCTTCACGCCCGGGTAGCTCACCACCTGGTAGTGCGCGCCGGCCTTGTCCATTTCCGCCTTGAACGCGTCCACGTCCTTGGGCGGCGCCATCGGATCGTCGGCGCCGGTGAACACCATGATCGGCGCCTTGACCTTGCCCGGCTGCGCCGGCGTGTCGGTGCCGAGGCCGCCGTGGAAGCTCGCCACCGCCGCCAGCGGCTCGCCTTCGCGCGCCATCTCCAGCACGACGCTGCCGCCGAAACAGTAGCCGATGGCGGCGATCTTGCGCGGGTCGACGGTCTTCTGCTTTTTCACCAGATTCATGGCCGCCTCGAAGCGGGCGCGGGCGACGTCGCGGTTCTTGCGCACCTCGCCCGCGAACTTGCCGGCGTCGTCCGGATGCTGGGCCTGCCTGCCGTCGCCGTACATGTCCACCGCAAGCGCGGTATAGCCCAGCTCCGCGAGCATGCGGGCGCGCTTGCGGGCATAGTCGTTGAGTCCCCACCACTCGTGCACCACCACCACCGCCGGGCGCTTGCCCTTGATCTTGTCGTCGTAGGCCAGGTAGCCCTTCATGGTGACGCCCTTGGCCTGGTAGCTGACTTCCTTACCGACCACCTCGGCCCGGGCGATGGGGGCGACGGCGAGGCACAGCAGCATGAACAGCAGGGACTTATGCATGGCGCATTCTCCTTTCGATCGGGGATGAAGCCGCGCCCGGCGCCTCGATCCGGCGGCGCAGCGGGGCGGCTCGCTTCAGCATAGACAAAAAAGGCGTGCGGCCGGGGAGAGAACCGGGAAGGGCGCGTCGCGCCGGCTCAGCGCGCGGACTGTAACTGTTTCAGGCGCTGATCGACGAAGGCCTGCAACTCCGGCGTCAGGCCGGGCAGCGCGCGGGCGCGGACGAACGCCTGCTCTGCGTCCGCGGCGCGCTGGTCGGCCTGGAGCGAAATGCCCAACCCCATCCACCACAGGGCACGCGCCGGCTGCAGGCGCAGCGCCGCCTGGTAATGGGCGACGGCATCGTGGTGGCGGCCGGCACGCTGCAGCACCGCCGCGTAGAAAGCTTCATAGTCGGCGCTGGCCTGCCCCTGGGGCAGGTAGCGTTCCAGCGTGGCCAGCGCGCTTGCCTGGTCTGCCTGCTCGATCTGCAGACGCGCCAGGGCCATGGCCAAGCTCGCCGGCGCCAGCCCCATGTCCAGTCCCTCCCGGAGCAGCCGCTCGGCCTGGGCATACTGCCTGCCATCGACCAGCAGGCCGAGCAGGGCCTCGCGCGCGCCGAGATGCCGAGGGTCCAGACGCAGCGCATCTTCCAACACCGGCCGCGCGTCCTGCGCACGCCCCGCAGAGATCAGGGCGAGCGCCTCGCGATAGCGGTGGTCCGCGCGCTGGCCGGGCGAGACGCGCTTCATGCCGTCGTCTGGCGCCGGCTCCGGTGTGGAGTTGGGCGCCGCCTTGATCACCGCCGGCGCAGCGGCCGGCGGTGCCGGAACAGCGGCCTGGGGCGGAACAGCGGACTGGGGGCGCGGCGGCTCGGCCTC
>CAYUJV010000125.1:0-8388 GCA_964445085.1 uncultured Burkholderiales bacterium | reverse complement strand
GGGCCCAGCCCCACCACCAGCACGTCCACCGCGAGCGGCGCGCTCATGGCTGCGTCGTCGCCGCGGCCTGCTGCAGCGCCTCGCGCGCGACCAGGCTCAGGTCCGCCGCGGTGAGGCCGAGCATGTCCACCGCGCGCCCGGCGAAAAATTCCGCGATGTTGGTTTCGAGCCGGGCCGCCTCGGTCTCGCGCAGCCGCGCCTCGAGATCGGCGATGGCGCGCCTGGGCTGCACGAAGAAATCGCCGCTGAAGCTGATCTGCTTGATCCGGTCCCGCGGCCGGTCGTAGATCACGCCGGCCCGCACCAGCCCGCCGGGGAACTTGCGCACGGCCTCGACCATGGGCGCATCCGCCTGCGGTCGATTCAGCAGGCGCACCCAGTCCGGCGCGTCGATCTCGGCCAGGGCGCTGCGGTAGCGTTCGTGTTCCATCGGGGTCAGCTCGCCGGACGCCAGGCGCACGCCGAATTCTGCGGCGAAGGCCTCGGCGATGCGCGCCTGCACCAGCGCCCGGTCCGGGGGCGCGCCCAGCAGCTCCGCCAGATTGGCCACGCGCTCGCGCGCGGAGGCGATGGCCTTGTCCGACAGCTTCTCCGCGGGAATGCGCAGCACGCGCAGCATTTTCTCCACGTCGAACCCGATCAGCAGGGTGCCCTGGAACATCAGCGCGTCGCCGTCGAAGGCGCCGCCGGTGCCGGAAATCTTGCGCCCCTCGACCTCGATGTCGTTGCGCGGGCGGAACCTCGCCGCCACGCCCAGCGACGCGATGCCGCGCGCCGCCGCCTCGCAGATGCGGCGGGTGATGGCTTCCATGTCGGCAGCGCCGCCGGGACCGGACAGCTCGCGCCGGTGCAGATAGAGCTCCCAGCCGAGCTGGGTCTCGTCGAAGTAGATGGCGCCGCCGCCGGTGATGCGGCGCTGCACGGCGATGCCGTGCGCGCGGCAGTAGTCGAGGTTGAGCTCCTGTTCCGCGCTCTGGTGGAAGCCGATGAGGGCGGACGGCGTGAAGCGCAGGAAGCGCAGGGTGCTCGGAATCTCGTCCGCTTGGCGCGCCTCGAGCAGCGCGCGGTTGAGGGCGATGTTCTCGGCCGCGGGGCGCAGGCCGGTATCGAGCACGCGCCAGGCACTAGGCATGAGGGACGACCACGTGGATGGGAACGATTTTTCCGCGCCGCCGCTCCTGCGCCAGGAATTGCGTCACGTCGAGCTGGAGCGCGGCATCGTCGTCGACGGCGAGGACTTCCTCTCCGACGGCGATGGAGCAGCAGGACGGTGTGACGCGCACCTCGCGCCCGAGGCGCAGGGCGAGCTCGACCATGCCGTCGGCGGGATGCGCGATGCCATGGAAGCCCGCCATCACCGCATAGGCGTCGATCTGGCTGCGGGCGCGGCCGGGCGGGCGCGCGCAGCCGAGCAGCAGCGGCAGATCCGGCAGGGCGCGCCACGCGTCGAGAAAGAAGCGACCCACGGCGTGCGGGTCGGGCGTCACGAAGGGGCGGGAAGCCGGCGCGTAGAACGGCATGGCCGCCACCAGCACCAGGGCATCCGGCCGATGGCGCGCGACGATTTCCAGCGCCGACCACTCGCCCAGCAGGCGGCCGTAGTGCAGGCCGAGCACGATATGCGGCACGACCTTGAGCCGGGTTGCCACCAGGGCTTCGAGGGTGCGCTCGAAGTCATCGACGCCGCGTCGGAGGTGATAGACCTGGGTGATGGTGTCCTGCGCGCCGATCACATCCATCATCGCGGCATCGATGCCCGCCTGCTCCATGCAGCGGGCACCATCGGCATCGGTGAGCGCAGTGTGCAGCGCGATGCGGAATTCGGGAAAGGCATCCTTGATGCGACGCACCACCGGATAGAAGGGACCGTATTCCACCTCGTTGCGCCGGTTGGAGCCGCCGGTCAGCAGCATGCCGCGCGCGCCCTGCCCGATCTGCTCGTTGGCGACGCGCCATAGCGCCTCAGGCGTGCGGGCGGGGATCATCGGCGCCAGCACCTTCGCCTTGCAGTGGTCGCACTGCAGCGCGCAGTCGCCGCCGGTGATGGAGACCGCCGGCCAGGCGTGCCTGCCGCAGGCGGCGATTTCCGCGGACGCGTAACGCTTGAAGCTGGGGGTGTGAAAGCGAATGGGTGGAGACGGCGTGTGCTGCTCACGCAGTTGGGCGACGAGATCGCCCTCCAGCGCGAGGCTCTCCAATGCTTCGATCTGCCGCAACGCGTCGAGCCAGGGATCCATGCTGCGTGTGTCCTTCATTGCGGCAGCGGCGGCGTGGCGTGGCTACTCGCAGCCGCCGAAGCCTTCGGCTTCCATCTTGGCTTCGAAGGCGGCGCGGGCGGACTCTCCGGTCAGCAGGGTGGACACTTCCTCGTCCCAGTCGCTGGGCTTCATTTGCACCATCCAGCCCGCGCCATAGGGATCCTCGTTCACCAATCCGGGATTGGCGTCGAGCTGTTCGTTGACCGCGATGACCTCACCGCTCACCGGCGCCTTCACCGGCCCCACCCATTTGCCGGACTCGACGGTCGCCACCGAACGGTCCTGTTCCACGCGCCTGCCGACGGCCTTGGGCGTGAAGGCCACGATCTGCCCCGCCAGCGACACGGCGTAGGCCGTCATGCCCACCGTCACGCTGCCGTCCGCCTCGCGACGGCACCAGACGTTGGATTCGACGTTGTAGAAAAGATCTTCCGGAAGCGCGCAGCCGCGCACACTCGCCATCTCGTTTTTCCCCTGGAGTCGCGCGCGGGTGCGGCGTGTTTAATGGAGGAATAAGCGCCTTGAATGACCCGATTTTAACTCAGCGCGGCAGCGATCACGAGGGGAACGCGCCAAGAGACACAAAAGAAAAAACCGGCGGCCGATGACTCGACCGCCGGTTTTTCGTGGGACTACGACGCGGACTTAGATGAAGAGGCAGATGTCGGATTCGCCGGCGAACTCGAAAAAGGTCGCCGCACCACCGTATTCGAGGCCATCGATGAAGTCGTCGTGCTCGAAGCCGAACAGATCCACCGTCATCTGGCAGCCGATGAACTTCACGTCCGCTTCCTGGCACAGGCTGCGCAGTTCTTCGATCGTGGCCACGCCGTTGTTGGCAATGGTCTTCTTCATCAGCGTGGTCGCCAAAGACTCGAAGCCCGGCACGATGCCCTGGATGGCATTCGGGATATTCCAGTTGATGCCCTGGAACCACTTCGGGCCGAAGGGCATCTTCATCGGCATGCCGGGGTTGCCCAGCGGGCTCACCTTCAGCCCGCTGACGTCCTTGCGCACCAGTTGGAGGCCATAGAACGTGAAAAAGATCTGGACTTCGTAACCCAGCGCGGCCGCAGTCGAAGCCAGGATCAGGGGGGGATAGGCCCAGTCGAGCGTGCCCTTCGTGGCGATGATCGCCAGCTTTTTATCCATTACTTGCCTCCTCTTTTATTGAGTTGATCACAGCCCGCTTCTGTTCAGTCATGTAGTTGTAGTCGGTGCGCGGACGCTTATTTCTTCTTCATGAAGAAGGTGAACTCGCCACCGGCTTCGGCGGAGGAAACCAGTTCGTTGCCGGTCTGCTTGGCGAAGGCTTGCATGTCCTTCACGGAACCCGGGTCGGTCGCAATGACTTTCAGCACCTGGCCGCTGGACATTTCAGCCAAGGCCTTCTTGGTGCGAAGGATAGGCAGCGGGCAGTTCAGGCCTTTTGCGTCGAGTTCTTTGTCGAAGTTCATGGTTTAGCCTCCAGGTTAAGCGGGTTTATGAAAAGATTCGGAAACACGGATATGCCGAAAGCGACTATTTATAGTCCAGATAGCCGTTTTTAGCAACTGACGAAAGAACTAGGCTGCGGCCAGCGCCAGGCCGGCGCGCGCCCAGCCGATGATGCCGCCTTGCAGGTTGTAGACCTTGTCGTAGCCTTTCGAAGTCATGAACGCGCAGGCCTGGGCGGAACGCGCGCCGCTGCGGCAGTAGAAGACCACCGGCTTGTCCGTGGGCAGCTGGTCGCCCGCCAGGGGCAGCATGTGCAGCGGCATGAACTTGGCGCCGGCGATGGCGCCCTGGGCGAATTCCTGTTCGGTGCGCACGTCCACCAGCACGACATCGCCTTCGGCCTGCATGCGCTGGACGGCGTGGGCGTCCACTTCCTTGATTCCGTACATTCCAAACATGGTCTGATCCCCCGGAGCATGTATATTAACAGACGCTAATATACAGACAGTTCAGAAAAATTCAAGGTTCAGCAGCGCTGGGCGCCATGATAGAGGTTCACGACATGGCGGGCCTCGGCGAAGAACAGCCAGCGCTCGGTCAGCACCCCCAGCAGGGCGACTGCGGTCAGCACCACGCCGCCGGTCAGGCCTACCGCCGTGCCGGCATTGGCCAGCCAGAGGAAGGGGATCACAAACCCCGCCACGAACACGAAAATGCGCAGCGCCAGCGCGAACTTGCGCGCCACCTGGAAGCCGAATTCCTGGGTGAGGAAGGTGCCATGGGTGTGGCCGGCATCGAACAGCTTGACCTGGGCGCGGGTGAAGCCGGTCGCGGTATTGATGGTGGACACCGCCACCGGGCTGCCGATCCAGAAGTAGTAGAGCCCCTTCAGCACCGCCGCGGCCACCAGGAAGGCCAGCACCAGGTAGTAATACGGGGTGAGCTCGGTCGTGCCGCTGGCCGCCACCAGCATCAGGATCAGGGCGCCGGTGAAATGCCCCAGCGCCAGGTAGTTGGCCGGCACCAGCGGCGTGTTCCACTGGCGGATGGTCTTGAGGCAGGCGTAGATCATGCTGGTGGAGAACACCGTGATCCAGGCCAGCAGCATGGCGATGGCGCCGAGGGTCAGGCGCAGGCCTTCCAGGCCGAGGTCGAGGAAGGACAGTCCCACGTAGCCGAAGGCGAACGGAAAGAACGCCACCGAGAACACGCCTTCGCGCGACAGCCACGAGGTGCGCCAGCGGCTGAAGGCGCGCCAGGCATTCTTCGGGTTCGCCAGGTGGCCCACCGAGGACAGCAGACCGGCGATGATCAGGAACAGCGCGATCGCGCCGCCGACGAACACCTGGTGCAGGGACAGGCCGCCGCCCAGCTTGAGCGCATCGGCCAGATACAGCAGGGCGAACAGGCCGAAGCCGGCGCCGGAGCTGACGGTAAAGAAAATGACGCTGAATGCGGGATGCACGGTGCTTACCTCTTCACAATCTTGTTCGCGAACGTCTTCAGCCGCTCCTTGAAGCCAGGCTTGCCCAGATTCTCGGTCGGGATGGGCGGCGCCTTGCGCGGCGGCAGGTAATGGTTGGTCGGGTTGTAGCCGAGCTCGGGCATGAGCTGATAGCCCTCGCGCTCGCGCACCACCTTGCTTACCGCGGAGTCCGGATCATCCAGGTCGCCGAACATGCGGGCATGGGCCGGGCAGGTCAGCACGCAGGCGGGCTGGCGGTCCTCGATCGGGAGCGCGGTGTCATAGATGCGGTCCACGCACAGAGTGCACTTCTTCATGGTGCCGGACTCGCGATCCAGTTCGCGCGCGCCGTAGGGACAGGCCCAGGAGCAGTAGTTGCAGCCCATGCACTTGTCCTGGTCCACCAGCACGATGCCGTCTTCGGCGCGTTTGTAAGAAGCGCCGGTCGGGCACACGGTGACGCAGGCCGCGTCCTCGCAGTGCATGCAGGACATGGGGAAGTTGATGGTCTTGTTGTTCGGATATTCGTCCACCTCGAAGTGGCGAATCCGGTTGAACCACACGCCCGACGGCTCGGCGCCGTAGGGCTGATAGTCGGTCAGCGGCGCGGTCGTGCCCGACGCGTTCCACTGTTTGCAGGCGATGGCGCAGGCGTGGCAGCCGACGCAAACGTCCAAATCGATTACTAGTCCAAGTCGCATTTCTCTATCCGCTTTCGTTGTTCTCAGCTCGTAGCTGGTAGCTGAATGTGCGCGCCATGCGCGCAGGGTTTGGCTACAAGCTACTGGCTACCGGCTACTAGCTAGACCTCGCGCTATAACGCAGCACATTCGGCCGTTGACCATCGTCCCCCGGCAGCGGCTTGATGTCCGGGAACTGCGGCCAGGAGCCGGTTTCGCCTTCGGCGGCCTTGTAGATCTTCACCCGCAGGTCGAACCACGCGGCCTGACCGGTCACCGGGTCGGAGTTGGTGATGCGGCGCTCGCCCTGCTTTTCCGGCAGCAGCTCGGAGATCAGGTGATTGAGCAGGAAGCCCTTCTTCGCTTCGGAGGCTTCCGGCTTCAGGCCCCAGGCGCCGCCCTGCTTGCCGATGGCGTTCCAGGTCCACACCGTGTTCTCTTCGCAGCCTTCCATGGTCTTCAACTGGCAGCGGATGCGGCCGTTGTGGGACTCCACCCACACCCAGTCGTAGTCCTTGAGGCCCATGCTCGCGGCCTTCTTCGCGTTCATGTGCAGGAAGTTCTGCGCCATGATCTGGCGCAGCCACACGTTCTGCGAATCCCAGCTGTGGTACATGAACATCGGGCGCTGGGTGAGCGCGAAGAACGGATACTCCTCGCTGTCCACGCGCTGCTGCTCCAGCGGCTGGTACCACAGCGGCAGCGGGTCGAAGTACTTCACCAGACGCTCGCGGTCGGCCTGGTTGGTCGGCTGCGGGCCGTCGTACAGGCCCTGCCCCGCCAGGCGGAATTTCTGCAGCGGCTCGGAGTAGATCTGCATGATGATCGGCTCGGCCTTGCCGACGAAGCCGACGTCCGCGGCGATCTCCAGATACTCCTTGTTCGCGAAGCGGTTGTACTTCTGGCTGTCGGGCCAGTGATGGGCGAAGAACGACTGGTTCTCGATGTACTTCTCCCATTGGTTCGGATTCGGCGCGCCCTTGAGGGACTCGCCGCCGCCCTTGCCGCGCCAGCCGGCGAGGAAGCCCACACCAGGGCTGCGCTCGAAGTTGACGATGAAGTCCTTGTAGTCCTTGAACTTGCGCGTGCCGTCCTTGTTGGTGAAGGCCGGGAACTTGAGGCGCGAGGCCAGCTCCACCAGCACTTCCTGCCACGGGCGCACGTCGCGGCCGGTTTCCACCACCGGGTGGCGGATCGCGTCGGCCGCGGCATCGGGCTCGGAGATGGGACGATCGAGCAGCGAGATGCAGTCGTAGCGCTCGAGGTAGGTCGTGTCCGGCAGCACCAGGTCGGCGAAGTTGACGGTCTCGGAATGGAAGGCGTCCACCATCACCAGGAACGGAATCTTGTACTGACCGAATTCCTCCGGGTCCTCCTCCACCAGCATCTCCTGGATGCTCTTGGTGTTCATGGTGGAGTTCCACGCCATGTTGGCCATGAACAGGATCAGGGTGTCGATGGCGTAGGGGTCGTGGTTGGTGGCGTTGGTGATCACCATGTGCATCAGGCCGTGGGAAGCCAGCGGCGTCTCCCAGGAGTAGGCCTTGTCGATGCGCACCGGATGGCCCTCGGCGTCGATCACCAGGTCTTCCGGACGGGTCGGGAAGCCGAGCGGCGGCCGAGACAAGGCAGTGTTCGGCGCGTGGATGATGTCGAGGTTGTTCTCCGGCAGCTGGTGCGGCGGAATGGGTTTCGGATAGGGGGCGCGCGCGCGGAAGTTGCCCGGGCCGTCGAGCGCGCCGAGCAGAATCTGGATCAGGTGAATCGCGCGGCAGGCGTGGAAGCCGTTGGAGTGGGCGGAGATGCCGCGCATGGCGTACATGGCGACGGGGCGGCCGATAACTTTATCGTGTTTCCTGCCCCAGATGTCGGTCCACTCGATGTCGAGCTCGACGGTTTCCTTGAACGCGACGTGGGCCATTTCCAGCGCGATGCGCTCGATCTGGTCCGCCGGCACGCCGCATTCCTGCGCCACGTTCTCCGGCGCGTAGCGCTCGTCCAGATAGCGCTCGGCCATCAGGCTCATGGAGGTCTTCAGCTTGCGGCCGTCGGGTGCGACGAATTCGCCGAACACGGCCGGGGTGATGTCGGCATCCAGGGCGGAGACGAAGGCTTCCTTGTTCAGGTCCCACACCAGCGGATTGCCCGCCTCGTCGCGCAGGAACAGGCCGTCGCCCTTCTGGCCCGGGGTCTGCACCACCAGCCACGGCGCGTTGGTGTAGCGCACCAGGAACTCCCAGTCGAACAGCTCGCGGGACAGCAGCACGTGCACGATGGACAGCGCGAACAGGCCGTCCATGCCGGGCCTGATCGGCACCCATTCGTCGGCGATGGCGGAGTAGCCGGTGCGCACCGGGTTGACGGTGACGAACTTGCCGCCGTGGCGCTTGAGTTTTTCCAGGCCGATCTTGATCGGGTTGGAGGAGTGGTCTTCGGCCACGCCCCACAGCATGAAGTACTTGGCGTAGTCCCAGTCCGGCGCGCCGAATTCCCAGAACGAGAAGCCGATGGTGTAGAGGCCGGCTGCCGCCATGTTCACCGAGCAGAA
>CAYUJV010000124.1:0-8447 GCA_964445085.1 uncultured Burkholderiales bacterium | reverse complement strand
CTGGAAACCCATGGCCTGCAGCTGCTGGTGTGGGGCTTCGCCATCTCCACGGTCGCGCTCTACCACGCCACCTTCACCGTCAACTCGCTCGCGCACACCATCGGCACGCGGCGCTACGCCACCCGCGACGACTCGCGCAACAACGCCTGGCTCGCCCTGCTCACCTTCGGCGAGGGCTGGCACAACAACCACCACCACTACCCGGGCAGCGTGCGCCAGGGCTTCTACTGCTGGGAGATCGATCTGACCTATTACATCCTGCGCGCCATGGCGGCAGCGGGGCTGGTCTCCAGGCTCAAGCCGGTGCCCGCCGGCATCCGCGACGCGCGGCGCATCGACCGAAGGAAACCCGAATGAAGATTGCCATCGTCGGCACTGGCATCGCCGGCAACGTCGCCGCCCATCACTTGCATCGGCAGCACGACATCACGGTGTTCGAGGCCGGCAGCCACCTCGGTGGCCACACCCACACCCACGACGTCGAGATCGCGGGCAAAACCTATGCGGTCGACACCGGCTTCATCGTCTTCAACGACTGGACCTATCCCAACTTCATCCGGCTGCTGGACGAGCTCGGGGTTGAATCCCAGCCCAGCAGCATGAGCTTCAGCGTGCGCGTCGAAGGGCGCGACCTCGAATACAACGGCACCTCCCTCAACGGCCTGTTCGCCCAGCGCAGCAACCTGCTGCGCCCGTCCTTCCACCGCATGATCGGCGAAATCCTGCGCTTCAATCGCGAGGCGCCGGCACTGCTCGAAGGCGACGACGATGCCCTCACCCTCGGCGCCTACCTGCGCCGGCAGGGCTACCGCCACGAGTTCATCGAGCACTACCTGGTGCCCATGGGCGCGGCGATCTGGTCCACCGACCCCCGCTCGATGCTGGAGTTTCCTGCGCGCTATCTGGTGCGCTTCTTCCACAACCACGGCATGCTGTCGGTGGACGACCGGCCCATCTGGCGCGTGGTCCGCGGCGGCTCGCGCGAGTACGTGAGGCGCCTGACCGCGCCGTTCCGCGAGCGCATCCGGCTCGACACGCCGGTGACAGCGATCCGCCGCCGGCCCGGCCACGTGGAGATCGACACCGCGGACAGCCCGCCGCAGCGCTTCGACGCGGTGTTCATCGCCGCCCACAGCGACCAGGCCCTGCGCCTGCTGGCCGACCCGAGCCCGCTGGAGCGCGAAGTGCTGGGCGCGATCCCCTATCAGGAAAACGAGGTCGTGTTGCACACCGACACCCGGCTGCTGCCGAAGCGCAAGCTCGCCTGGGCGGCGTGGAACTACCACGTGCCGGCGCAGCCCGCGGAGCGCGTGGCCGTCACCTACAACATGAACATCCTGCAGGGGATCCATGCGCCGGTCACCTTCTGCGTCACGCTCAACCGCAGCGCCGACATCGACCCGCGCAGGATCCTCAAGCGCCTCACCTACCACCACCCGCTGTTCACGCGCGCCGGCGTGGCGGCGCAGCAGCGCCAGGCCGAAGTGAACGGCGCGAACCGCACCTTCTACTGCGGCGCCTACTGGCGCTTCGGCTTTCACGAGGACGGCGTGGTGAGCGCGTTGAACGCCCTCGAACACTTCCGCGAATGGGAACGCCATGCACAGCTGCCTCTACGTCGGGTCGGTTAGGCATCGCCGCTTCCGCCCGGTGGAACACGCCTTCCGCTACCGCCTGTTCCAGGTGTACCTGGACCTGGACGAGCTGGACACGGTGTTCCGCGGCCGCTGGCTGTGGTCGGCGCGGCGGCCGGCGCTGGCCTGGCTCCGGCGCGCCGATCATCTCGGCGACCCCGGCATTCCGTTGAAGCAGGCGGTGCAGGACCTGGTGCAGCAGGAGACCGGCAGCCGGCCCCGGGGCCCGATCCGGCTGCTGACCCATCTGCGCTATTTTGGCTACTGCTTCAATCCGGTGAGCTTCTATTACTGCTTCGATGCCGCCGGCGAAAGGCTGGAAACCATCGTCGCCGAGATCAACAACACGCCCTGGGGCGAGCGCCGCTGCCACGTGCTGCCTGCCGGCCGAAGCAGCGGCGGGCACCAGCGCTTCAGGTTCGGCAAGGACTTCCACGTCTCGCCCTTCATGCCCATGGACATCGACTACGACTGGCGCTTCTCCGCGCCGGAGGAACGGCTGGCCATCCACATGGAAAACTTCCACGCGAGCGAAAAGCTGTTCGACGTCACCCTGCGACTCGAGCGCCGCCCCATCGGTGCCGGGAGCCTGGCCGGCGCCCTTGTGCGCTACCCGTTCATGACGCTGGCGGTGATCCGCCACATCTATTGGCAGGCGCTGCTGCTGTGGCTCAAGCGCGTGCCCTTCCAGCCCCATCCCGGCAAAGCGCAGCCCTCCCCGGAGAAACACGCATGAACGACACCACCCTGATCCATTCCTCCCTGCGCGCCGCCCTGCCGCGCGGCGACTGGCTGGCCAAGCTCGGCCGCCGGCTGGTGCTGCGCCAGCTGCAGCAGCTGCACACCGGCACCCTCACGCTGATGGAAGGCCCGACACAACGGCACTTCGGCCATGGGCTGCCTCAGGTGCAGCTCAGCGTGCACCATCCGGCCTTCTACGCCGACCTCGCCTTCGGCGGCAGCATCGGCGCGGGCGAAGCCTACATGGCGGGAACCTGGTCCTGCAGCGACCTCACCGGGCTGATGCGCCTGATGGTGCTCAACCAGGACGTGCTCGACCGCATGGAGGGCAGCTTCGCCCGTCTCGCAGCGCCGGTGCGCAAGCGCCTGCACTGGCTCAACCGCAACAGCCGCAGCGGCAGCCGGCGCAATATCGGCGCCCATTACGATCTCGGCAACGACTTCTTCCGCCTGATGCTGGACGACACCCTGATGTATTCCTGCGGCATTTTCGAGACGTCGCACAGCACGCTGCGTGAGGCGTCGATCGCCAAGCTCGACGCCATCTGCCGCAAGCTCGACCTGAAGCCGACCGAACACGTGCTGGAGATCGGCACCGGCTGGGGCGGCTTCGCCCTGCACGCGGGCCGGCACTACGGCTGCCGGGTGACGACCACGACCATTTCCCGCAACCAGTACGATCTGGCGCAGGCGCGCATCGCCGAGGCGGGCCTGGGCGATCGCGTTACCCTGCTGCTCGAGGACTACCGCGATCTCGGCGGCCAGTACGACAAGCTGGTGTCCATCGAGATGATCGAAGCCGTCGGCCACCAGTATTTCGACACCTACTTCGCCCAGTGCGCGCGCCTGCTCAAGCCGGAGGGCCAGATGCTGCTGCAGGCCATCACCATCGCCGACCAGCGCTACGAATCGGCCCGGCGTTCGGTGGATTTCATCCAGCGCTACATCTTCCCCGGCTGCACCATCCCTTCCGTCACCGCGATGCTGGACTCGATCACCCGCAGCAGTGATTTAAAATAGGTGCATCTGGACGACATTGGCCCCCACTACGCGACCACCCTCGCCCGCTGGCGCGAGAATTTTTTCGCCAACCTCGAGCAGGTGCGGGCGATGGGCTACCCGGAAAGCTTCATCCGCATGTGGGAGTTCTATCTGTGCTACTGCGAGGGCGGCTTCGCCGAACGCGCCCTGGGCGACGTGCACATGCTGCTGGCCAAGCCCGGTTGCCGCCGCCCGGCCAGCGGCTGCTGAAGGAGCCAAACCATGTTTCAATTTGTTTTCCGATTTCTGCTGACAGGAGCCCTGATCATGTGGCCTTTCACCTCCGGCGCTGCCGAAGCCCAGGCCGGCAGCGCTTACGATTACGGCTTCACCACGCTCATCGGCAACAAGCCGCTGCCGCTGGCGCAGTACAAGGGCAAGGTGCTGCTGGTGGTGAACACCGCCTCCGAGTGCGGCTTCACGCCGCAGTACAAGGGGCTCGAAGCCCTGTACGAGAAATACCGCGGGCGCGGCCTGGTGGTGGTCGGCGTGCCGAGCAACGACTTCGGCGGCCAGGAGCCCGGCAGCAGCGAGAAGATCGCCAATTTCTGCCAGGTGAACTACGGCGTCAGCTTCCCCATGGCGGCGAAGGTGCACGTGAAGGGCGAGGACGCCCACCCCTTCTACCAGTGGGCACGGGAGCGGTTCGGCTTGGCCGGCGCGCCGAAGTGGAATTTCCACAAATACCTGGTCGGGCCCGACGGCAGGCTGGTGGACTACTTCCATTCCACCACCGAGCCGGAATCGCCGCGGCTGGTGAAGGCGATCGAGGCGCTGCTGCCGGGCGCCTAGGGTCCGGCGCCGCCAACGCGGGGCGTCAGTGCAGCGTGGCCCCGCAGCAGTGCTTGTACTTCTTGCCGCTGCCGCAGGGGCAGGGCTCGTTGCGGCCGACCTTGGTGCTGCGTGCCGGCTGTGACTTTTGCCCCACCACGTCGGCAATGCTGCGTCCGATCAGGGCGTACTGCAGCAGGGCCTCGGGGACCAGCCCCAGCATCGCCTCCGCCATTTCCTCCAGCGTCCGGCCCGCGGCCCCCATCTCCTTGCGGTAGGCCTCGGCCAGCTCGCGGCTGGCGAAAAAGGTCAGCACCATCATGCACGACCCCAGGTCCTCGCTCAACGCATCCGGCGTGTAGGCGTCCCACAGCTCGCTCAGGTAGTCGTGGCCGGCGCCGAAGCCGCGCGCCCATTCGCTGAAGGGCGTCCCCTCCGCGAAATTGGCCAGCGTGTCCCGGCTCGCCTCGCAGCCCGGCGGCAGCGCGGGCTCCTTCTCGAACACGCCGCGGTTGATGGAGTTGTACAGGGCCATCAGGTCGGACAGGACCTGCTGCGCTTCCTCCATGTCGCGGTAGGCGCCGGGCTGGTCGTTGAACACCAGCGGCAGCCATTCCGAGGGCTGCACCAGCTCGGGCGAGCAACAGATGGCGAACAGGAAGCCGGCGACCGCCGGATAACTGAAGGTGCCCTCGGGCCGCTCGGGGGCGGCAAGGAAACGGCGCAGGCGCTCGGCCAGGGCGGCGTCGAAGGGCATGGGCGGGAGCATGGTGGGTTCCGGAAAATGCAAAGTCGGGACTGTACCAGAAAATGCAGCCCAGCCAGGCGCCCGCGCCGCCCCTACGCCCCGGCCTCGGCAAGCCGCGCCGGCTTCACGTCGGCGAAGTAGCTGGAGCCGAACCACACCGCGATGTTCTTGCGCAGGTGCGAGGACCCGTCCACCGCGACCCTGTTCTCGCGCATCGCCTTCATGATGCTGGTGTCGCCCATCCACACCGCGGTGAGGGTGCGCAGGTCGGTGGTGAGCATCAGATCGACCTCGAAGCCGGGGTCCTTGAGGCAGACGTCCACGTCGCCGTCGCGGATCACCAGCCACCAGCGGCGGAATTTCGCGACCTGGTCGGTGAACTCGATGCGGATCACCGTGCGCTCACCCTGGAAGAAATCCACGTTCAGCGAGCGGTGCATGTCCCAGATCAGCAGCGAGGGATCCAAGTCGTGGGCGGCCAGATCGCTGCGCACCCAGCGGTGGCCCCAGGTGCCGAGCTGGAACACGATCGGCACCAGCTCCTCGCCGGCCTTGGTCAGCTTGTAGCTCACGTGGCCGCCGGCCTCGCTGCGCCGGACCAGCTCGCACTTCTCCAGCGACTTGAGCCGCTTCGACAGCAGCGACGGCGACATCAGCGGCACGCCCTTGCGCAGTTCGTTGAACGACTCGCTGCCCGCGGCCAGCTCGCGGATGATCAGGGTGGTCCAGCGTTCCCCCAGCACTTCCGACGCCTTGGCGATCGGACAGAATTGCCCATAGCCTTTCATGTCTTTTCTCCCCCTCGAATGGTGTGTCATCAATGTAGGCACTGGCGTCCGCCGCTGCCAGTACAAATTCAGTACCTGATCCGGGCGCCCGGGCCACGGCGCGGCCGCCCGCGGCCCCGACGATCCGCACCAACTCGCTGAATCGTTGAGGTTTTCAAGGATCCGCGCGCAGCGGCGCCTGGTACAAACGTTGTACTGGAAGCCCGCGCCGCCAGCAGCCAAACTCAGCTCACCACCACAACGGAAGGAGAGCGCCATGACCGCCACCGCCACGCAGGCAGCCGCATCCCCCGATTTCCAGGCCATCAAGGCCCGGCAGAAGGCCACCTGGGAAGCCGGGGACTACGCCAGCTTCTGCAAGTACATGGAAGCCGGCGCCATCGAAATCCTCGACGGGTGGAACATCGGCCGCGACCGGACCCTGCTCGACATCGGCTGCGGCTCCGGCCAGACCGCCATCCCCGCGGCCAAGAACGGCGCCCGGGTCACCGGCATCGACATCGCCGAAAACCTGATCGGCCACGCCCGCGAGCGCGCGCGCGAGGCGGGGCTGGATGCCCGCTTCGACGTCGGCGATGCCGAAGACCTGCCCTACGGCGACGGCAGCTTCGACGTGGCGATCTCGCTCATCGGCGCCATGTTCGCGCCACGCCCCGAGCGCGTGGTGTCCGAATTCGGGCGCGTGCTCCGCCCCGGCGGCAAGCTGCACATGGCCAACTGGACGCCGGCGAGCATGCCGGGGCAGATGTTCAGGTACGTCGCCCGCTTCGTGCCGCCGCCCGCCGGCCTCCCCTCGCCGGTGCTGTGGGGGGACGAGGCCACGGTGAAGGAACGGCTGGCGAACGACTTCACCGACATCAGGCTGCGGCGCCGGATGTACCCGCAGTGGCACTACGGCTTCGACGCCGCCGAGCTGGTGAACCTGTTCCGCGCCCAGTTCGGCCCGGTGAAAAAGGCCTTCGACCTGCTCGAGTCGGACCGGCAGGACGAACTGCGGCACGGCCTGGAGCAGATCTACCGCGACAACAGCGAGACCACCAACGGCGTGCTCACCGTCACCAACGGCGAGCTGCTGGAGATCGAGGCGACGCGGCGCTAGCGCCGCGCCTTCCTGGGCGCACCGGCTGCTATAAAGAACTTCCGGACCGGCGCATCCACACGAACCGCGGCGGGCCCGTGCGGCCCCCCGCGCAACCCAGAGGAGACAGATCATGAACGGAACCCTATTCGAGCGCCTCGGCGGCGCACAGGGCGTGGGCAGCATCGTCGACGAGGTGATCGCGCGCCACCTGAGCAACCCGGCGGTGAAGACGCGCTTCGAGAACATCGAGGACCTCGCCCACGCCCGGCAGATGGCCTACGAGTTCTTCGCGGCCGGCTCCGGCGGCCCGGTGCAATACACCGGGCGCGACATGCGCACGGCGCACAAGGGCATGAACATCAGCGAGCAGGAATACCTGGCCGTCATGGACGACATCATGGGCGCCCTGGCCAAGCACAATATCGACGAGCCCACGCAGAAGGACGTGCTCGCCATCCTGTATTCGCTCAAGGGCGAGATCATCCGCGTGTAGCCGCGTCCGCCAGGAGCCCCCCCTGGGGCCGGGGCGCGCGCCGGGTTAAACTTGATGGCAACCAGTCCCGCCGCGAACCCCCATGCCCACCGCCTCCGCCCCGGCCACCACCCGCGTCTGCTTCGTCCGCCACGGCGAGACCGACTGGAACGTCGACAAGCGCATCCAGGGCCACACCGACATCCCGCTCAACGCCACCGGCCGCGCGCAGGCGCTGGCGATGGCCTTCAGCGCCGCCCATGCGCGCTTCGATGCCCTCTACAGCAGCGACCTCGTGCGCGCCCTGGACACCGCCCAGGCCCTGGCCCAGCGCGAGGCGCTGGAGATCAGGCTGCTGCCGGATTTGCGCGAGCGCAACTTCGGCATCTTCCAGGGCCTCACCGCGGCCGAGGGCGAGGCGCGCCACCCGCAGGCCTATGTCCACTACCTGGCGCGCGACCTTGACTACGACTTCGAAACCGGGGAATCGCTGCGCCAGTTCGCCGCGCGCGTGGAGCGCGCCGTGCACTGGCTGATGCAGCATCACGCCGGGCAGACCGTCGCCGCGGTGACCCACGGCGGCGTGCTCGACGTGCTCTACCGCCGCGCCACCGGGCGCCCGCTGCACACGCCGCGGGACTTCGCCATTCCCAACTGCTCCTTGAACTGGTTCCACTTCGACGCCCACGGCTGGCACCTGCAGTCCTGGGGCGACCGTCATTATCTGCACCAGGTGCTGACCCAGCCGCCGGAATGACGGCCGGCGCCTGCGCTCAGCGCTCCCGGCTCTCCCGCTCGCGGCCCCGCACCACGCGCTGCCCCACCAGCGGGCCGCGGGTTTCCGTCACCACCGTGCGCTGGCCTTCCACGTGGTGCTCATCGTCGTAGAAATAGATCACCACCCAGTCCCGGGTCATGCCCAGCTCGTGGGCGCGCTGGGTGTTGGAGAACAGCGCGGTGAAATGCCAGCCCTCGCGCTCCGCGTGCAGGATGGGCAGCCAGCTCGCGCCCTCGGGGTTGAAGCGCTTGGGCGCGATGGTGGGCAGCGCGCCGCGCGCGGCCCTGTCGCGGTACTCGCGGTCGATCTCCAGCAGCAATGCCACCGGCGGCTCGTTCCGCGCGGGCGCCGCAAGCCGCGGCCGGCGGCGCACCCGGTCCAGCATCGCCGTGA
>CAYUJV010000123.1:0-8612 GCA_964445085.1 uncultured Burkholderiales bacterium | reverse complement strand
GCCCGCCTTCCTCCCACGCGAGGGCGAAGCGGCCGCCGGCGAGCCCGGCCACGGCCGGCTCGAACGCCTCGTCGACGCCGCTCACCTGCTGCGCCGCGCCGAAGTCCGCCTGCCCCGGCGCCTTCAGCGCCACATAGCAGCGCGCCATGCCGTCGCGGTCATCCTCCCAGGTGATCGCGACCCAGCCCGCCGATTCGGCGATGCTCTTGCGCCCCGCCGATTCGAGGTGCACGAAGGCGCGGCCGCCGGGATCGGCGCCCACCGTCACCGGCGCGCTCCACTCCCAGGGAGCGGCGATGGCGTTGCCGCACAGCAGCGCGAGGGCGAGCAGTCGATGCCTCATGGCTTGCCCGCCAGGAACTGCATCAGCGTCTGGGTCCGGTAATGACCCTCGGTGACGTAGCGGTCGTAGTCCTTGAAATCGGCAATGGTCTTCACGCCGGGCACGCGGGCGAGCTCCCTGCCGTCCGGGTCCATGTAGATGAACAGCGGCGTGGCAAAGGCCTTGTAGCGCACGCCCAGGTCGGCCTCGGTGATGCGCTCGCCGCTGGGCAGGCGCAGGCGCTTGCCGCTCTCCGCGTCCACGTACACCAGCACGAAATTCTTCACGTACAGGTCGTGCAGCTCCCGGTCGGAGAAGGCCTGCTTGTTGACCATGTCGCACCAGCCGCAGCCGAAGCGGCCGAAATAGAGAAAGATCGGCCGGTTCTGCTGCCTGGCGTCGCGCAGCCCCTGGTCGAAGGCAACGAAGGGATAGCCCGGCGGCGGGTCGGCCCAGGCGACGCCGACCGCAAGCCAGGGCGCGAGCAGCAGCCCGAACAGTCGCAGTTTCCATCGCTTCATCTTGCTGTCTCCTGCTTTGGTGTGTCGCACAATCTACGCCAGAGCGGACGGATTTTCCACGTGGGAAGGACCAGGCCGGCATGCTCGACAAGCGGCTCGGGCAACGGCGCCTGCGAGCTGGTGTGGGTGCGGGAACTTGCCGTCCGCTGAACCGAGCCGATGCATGGGCGCCTTGCGCGCAGTACTCTTGTATAGGCTCCCGAAGGGAGCTCTGCAAAAGGTCGCGAGCAAGCCCGGCTGGCCGCCGAGAAGCGCACCTGCACAAGGGAGTACAGCGAGCATCGCCGGCGGCCAGACGGGCTGCGCAGTACGTTGGCAGAGGCTCCCTAACGAAACTGTCATCGTGTTCCCGTGGCCCCACCCTAAACTGATTCAAAGCCGCGCCGCTAGTTGAGTCGACGGCAGTGATTTCAGGAGGGCCGCTGCATGAATCGATTCCTGTCCGCATTCGCAACCGTCGCTCTGTGTTGTGCACCCTTCGCGCAGGCCGACGACGACCCGCCATCCGCCCTGTACTCCGCGAGCCTGCTGCAATTCATCAATGCCTACCGCAGCCAGCACGGCCTGCCGACGCTGGAGGTCACGCGCGGCCTCACCCGGCTGGCCAGCGAGCACAGCCGCTACATGGCGGACCATGGCGACATCAGCCACGACCAGTTCGACGAGCGCTTCGCCCGCGCCGGCAGCGCGAGCTGCGTGGAAAACGTCGGCTGGAACTACCCCGACGCGCGCGCCCAGTTCGACGGCTGGCGGCAGTCGCCCGGCCACAACGCGGCGATGCTCGACCCGACCATTCACCGCGGCGGCATCGGGGTCTTTCGCTCCTACGTGACCTTCTTCGCGTGCAGCTGAGCGGCGCCGCCACGATGTTGAACAAGCCGTAACTGGCATTTGCCGCACGCGCGGCCTAGGCTGTCGGGTGTGGTAGCAATGGAGACTTGGCCATGAAGCACGTCGATCTGGCCGTCCTGCCCTCGCTGCGCCTGAGCGCGCGTCCGCTGGTCCTCGCGATCCTGACACTCATCGGCCTGGCCCTGGCCCAGGCCAGCTGGCACAGCTATCGCGACGCGCGCGAGGAGGCGCTGCGGGCCGATCTCGATGCGGTGCGCTTTGCACAGCACGTCGCCAGCCACCAGCGCGCGGTGATGGACCAAACCTTTCACCTGCTGCGCGTGCTGGGCGGCGTTTCGGTGCCGGGCACCCAGGATCCGGCCCTGTGCAGCGCCTTCCTCTCCCGCCAGCTGGACCGCTTCCCGGAATACACGAACCTGGCCTTCGTGCGCCCCGACGGCAGCACGCGCTGCAGCGCCCGGCCCGGGTTTCCGCCGCTGTCCGCGCAGGGACAGGCTGCCACTCCGGCGCAACCGCTACTGCTGAATTTCCGCGGCGGCGAAGTCGCGGCGGTTCTGGGCCCCGAGGCGGCCGACGGCGACGCGGCACTGGCCGCCGTGATGCCCTTGCGCGACTTCGTCCTCGATCCCGCCATCCCGCCGCGGGATGCCTCGTTTGCGGTCATCGACGGCAGCGGCCGCGTGCTCGCAAGCAACCCCGCCGATGCCGGGTGGGCCGCTGCCGGGCCCGAGTTCATCCGCACCCTGCTCGCCCTGGACATCGGCACGGCGCGCCGGCTGGCGCCATCGGCGGGTGCTGCGGAACAGCTCTATCTCGCCCAGCCGATCCCGGGCACGGCGCAGGCGCTGCGCCTGGCCATCCGCCTGCCCGCCGACGCCGCCCGGAGCATGAACTACCAGGCGGTGCTGCTGCTGGCGGCGCTGGCAGTGACGGCGTTCGCGGCCTGGCTGCTGGTGCGGGTGATCGCGGAGCGGCTGGCGGTCCTGCTCGGACGCGTCGACTGGAAGCAGCCCGCGGCCGCCTGGCGCCGCCACTGGCATGCAGTCACGACCCGCCTCGGAATGCGCGCCGCCGCGGCGCCCGCCAGGCGGCGCCCGGGGCCGGGGGAGACCACGATCCTGCGGGCGGCCTACGAGGACCTCAAGCGCGCCTTTGCCGACAAGGAAGAACGCATGCAACAAGTGATGCTGCTGGACGAGCTGAGCCGAAGTTCCCAGGGCTGTCACAGCCTGGCGGAGCTGGCGCAGGCGATCGCCCGCTGTGCGACGGCGCTGTTCCCGGGCAGCAGCGGGGCGCTGCTGCAGCGCGGCGCGAACAACCAGGTGGAAACGGTGCACCGCTGGGGCAGCGCGACGCCCATGGACACGATCAGCCTGCCCCTGATCGCGCACAACGAATCCCTGGGCATCCTCCATCTCGCCGGCGTGGCCAATTACGACCCGTGGGCCGCCACCTCCCTGGCCGAGCGCGCGGCGGCCGGCATGGTCGCGGTCAAGCGTCAGGAACAGCTGCGCCACCGCGCGATGCGCGACCCGCTGACCGGGCTCTACAACCGCCGCTTCCTGGAGGAAGCGCTGGACATCGAGCAACGGCGCGCCCTGCGCCGCGGCATTTCGATCGGGGTGCTGATGCTGGACCTCGACCACTTCAAGCGCTTCAACGACACTTACGGCCACGACGCCGGCGACCTGCTGCTGCGCGGCGTGGGCGCGCTGTTGCGGCGCGCGGTGCGCGAAGGCGACATGCCCTGCCGCTACGGCGGGGAGGAATTCGTGGTGATCCTGCCCGGCGCCGATCTGGCGGGCACGCGCCGGCGCGCGGAGGCCCTGCGCGCGGCGATCGCCCAATGGGATCCCCAGCGCGACGGCGCATCGCTGGGTCCGGTCACGGCGTCCATCGGCGTCGCGGCGCTGCCGCTGCACGGCACGGACTGGCAGAAAGTGCTGAAGGCCGCGGACGAGGCGCTGTACGAGGCCAAGCACGCCGGCCGCAACCGCGTGGTGTGCGCACCGCCGCCCTCCGCCTAGGCCATTCTTTTCCTCGCCGTTCCCGGCGGCTCGCCCTAGAATATCCGCTTCGATTTTCCTTTCGTCGCGGAGACCTTCCCATGAAACTCAAATTGTTCGCGGCCCTGCTCGGGCTGCTTCTATCCTGGAGCGCGCTCGCCGCCAACCCGGTGGTGGAAATGAAGACCAATATGGGCACCATCGTGCTGGAGCTCTACCCGGACAAGGCGCCGAAGACCGTGGAGAACTTCCTGCATTACGTGAAGAGCGGCCACTACAAGGGCACGATCTTTCATCGGGTGATCGACGGCTTCATGATCCAGGGTGGCGGCTTCGATACGCGTTTCAATGAGAAGCCCACCGGCGCGCCGATCCCGAACGAGGCCAACAACGGCCTGCGCAACGACACCTACACCGTCGCCATGGCGCGCACCATGGACCCGAATTCCGCCACCGCCCAGTTCTTCATCAACGTCAAGGACAACGGCTTCCTCAACTACACCGCCCCCACCCTGAACGGCTGGGGCTACGCCGTGTTCGGCCGCGTCGTGCGCGGCCAGGAAGTCGTGATGAAGATCGCCAAGGTGCGGACCGGCCCGGGCGGACCGTTCCCCACCGACGTCCCGCAGCAGGCGGTGGTGATCGAGGACGTCAGACAGACGCAATAAGCGCATGTCGCAGGCCGCTCCCGCCGCCGGCCGCTACACCTGGTCCGGCCTTCTCGCCATGGTGCGCACCCACCGGCGGGAGCTGGTGATCGCCCATGCCGTGGCGATCCTGGCCGTGGTGGCGAGCGTGCCGATTCCGCTGCTGATGCCGCTGCTGGTGGACGAGGTGCTGCTGCACAAGCCGGGACCGGTGGTGGCGGCCCTGAACGCATGGTTCCCCCAGGCATGGCACGGTCCCGTGCTGTACATCGGCGTGGTGCTGCTCGCCACGCTGGCACTGCGCTTCAGCTCGCTCGCGCTGGGGGTGTGGCAGGCGCGCGAATTCACCCTGATCGCCAAGGACGTCACCTATCGCATGCGCGAGCACATGCTGCTGCGGCTGTCGCGGATCGCCATGTCGGAGTACGAAACCCTCGGCAGCGGCGCGGTGGCCTCCCATTTCGTGAAGGATCTGGACGCCATCGACAGCTTCATCGGCGCGTCCATCTCCAAGTTCCTGGTGGCGCTGCTGTCCATCGTCGGCACGGCGGTGGTGCTGCTGTGGATGCACTGGCAGCTGGCGCTGTTCATTCTGCTGCTCAATCCGGCGGTGATCTATTTCACCACCGTGCTCGGCAAGCGGGTGAAGGAGTTGAAGAAGCGCGAGAACAGCGCGTTCGAGATTTTTCAGCAGTCGCTCACCGAGACGCTGGATGCGATCCAGCAGATCCGCGCCATCAACCGCGAGCGTCACTACATTGCCCAGGTGATCGACAAGGCGCGCGGCATCCGCACCCACACCGCGGCGTTTTCCTGGAAATCCGATGCCGCCAGCCGACTGTCGTTCATGGTGTTTCTGTTCGGCTTCGACGTGTTCCGCGCCCTGTCGATGCTGATGGTGGTGTTCTCCAGCCTCACCATCGGCGAGATGATGGCGGTGTTCGGCTACCTGTGGTTCATGATGGGCCCGGTGCAGGAGGTGCTTGGCATCCAGTACGCCTACTACGGCGCCCGCGCCGCGCTCGGCCGCATCAACCAGCTGCTGGCGCTGGAGGAGGAGCCGCACTATCCGCACCTGAAGAACCCCTTCGCCGGCAAGCACACGGTGGGCGTCGAAATCGACAACGTCAGCTTCGGCTATGGCGACGTGCCGGTGCTCAACGGCGTCAGCCTGAAGATCGCGCCGGGGGAGAAGGTCGCCCTGGTCGGCGCCTCCGGCGGCGGCAAGTCGACGCTGGTGCAGGTGATCCTCGGCCTGTACCCGGCCCGGTCCGGCACCATCAAATTCGACGGCGTGCCGGTGAGCGAGATCGGCCTGGAGGTGGTGCGCAGCCATGTCGCCACCGTGCTGCAGCACCCGGCGCTGTTCAACGACACCGTGCGCATGAACCTGACGCTGGGCCGCGAGCTGGCCGATGAGCGGCTGTGGCAGGCATTGGAAGTGGCGCAGCTCGCGGACACCGTGCGCGCCATGCCCCACGGCCTCGACACCGTCGTCGGGCGCCAGGGCGTGCGCCTGTCCGGCGGCCAGCGCCAGCGCCTGGCCATCGCGCGCATGGTGCTGTCCGACCCGCAGGTGGTGATCCTGGACGAGGCAACCTCGGCGCTGGATGCCGACACCGAAGCCAGGCTGCACGCGGCCCTGCGCGATTTCCTGCGCGACCGCACCACCCTGATCATCGCCCACCGCCTGTCCGCGGTGAAGCAGGCCGACCGCGTCTATGTGTTCGACAACGGCCAGATCATCGAGGAAGGCGCCCACGACGAATTGATCCGGGGCGAAGGTCTCTACGCGCGTCTCTACGGGGCGCTTCAACACTGATGCCCGAACTCGCCGTCATCACCCTTGCCTGGTTCGCCTATGGTGCGCTGCATTCCCTGCTTGCCAGCAACACCGCGAAGCAGTGGATCGCCCTGCACTGGCCGGGCGCCATGCCCGGCTACCGCCTCGGCTTCAATCTCGGCGCGACGCTGCTGCTCGTGCCGGTGCTGTGGCTCACCCAGCGCTACGAGGGCCCGGCGGTGTGGGTCGTGCCCGGCTGGATCGCCTGGCCGGCACTGGCGGTCTCGGTAGCCGGCTTCGCCTGGAGCACGCGCTGGTACGACGGCGCGACCTTCCTCGGCCTGCGCCAGTGGCGCGACCGGGTTGGCCCGGACGCGGAACGCGAAGCCTTCACCCTCTCGCCGCTGCACCGCCATGTGCGCCATCCGTGGTACGCCCTCGGCCTGCTGCTGCTGTGGACGCGGGACCTGAACGCGGCCTGGCTGCTGGCGGCGCTGGCGGTCACGGTCTACCTCGCCGTCGGCAGCCGGCTGGAGGAGAACAAGCTGATCGCCCTCTATGGCGAAGCCTACCGCCGCTACCGCCGGCGGGTGCCGGGCCTGGTCCCGCTTCCGGGCCGCTCCCTCGGCGCGGACGAAGCCGCCGAGCTGGAAGCGCTCGCGCGGCGCAGCGCCCCGCCGCTGCATTGACCACGCGCGGCAAGCGCCATCAGGCCGCCGGCGTCGGCTTCCAGCCGGTGAGGAAGTACTGCAGCAGTTCCCTCACCGGCCGGATGGCGGCGCCGAAGGGCAGCGCTTCCGAGCCGCGGAAGAACAGGCCCTTGCTCAGGTCGCCGCGCAGGGCGGCGGCGAGCTGGGAGTCGATGCAGAACTGGCCGAAGCGCGCGAGCCCGTCGCGCAGGCCGCACTGCAGCAGGCAGTGCAGGCCCACGGTGCAGCGCTCGCGGTCGCCCTTGGCGCAGGCCTGCAGCCTGCTCTCGCGCCGCAGGTAATTCTGCAGCCAGGGGGTGAGCACGGCGCGCGCCGGCAGCCCGGCCACGCTCATGAAGGTGACGATCTGCTCCGGCCGTGCCTCGGCCAGCACCTTCTTGAAATTGGGATGGGCGTCGCCTTCCTCGGTGACGGCGAAGGGCGTGCCGATCTGCACCGCCGCGGCACCCAGGGCCAGCAGTTCGCGCACTTTCTCGAAGCTGTTGATGCCGCCCGCCGGAATCAGCGGAATCCTCTCGCGCGCGATGCCCAGCTCCTCGAACAGCCGGAACGTCCCCTCCAGCACGCCCGGGAAATCGAAACGGGGGTCGGCGATGTCCTCCGGCTTCGGGGCGCCGAGGTGGCCGCCGGCATAGCGCGGATGCTCGATCACGATGGCATCCGGCAGGCGTCCCTTGCGCATCCATTTCTTCAGCACGATGCCGATGCCGCGCACGTCGGACAGGATGGGGATCAGGGCCACGTCGTGGCCTTCGGTCAGCTCCGGCAGATCCAGCGGCAGGCCGGCGCCCATGACGATGGCCTGCGCCCCGGCCTCGCACGCCGCACGGACGTAGTCGGCGTGGGCGCTCACCGCCTTCATCACGTTCACCGCGACCAGGCCGTTGCCGTTGGCGGCCGTGAGCGCGAGCTTCACCTCGCGGTCGAGGGCGATCAGGTTCAGGGCTTCCAGTGTCTCCTTGTCGCGCACCTTGCGGCAGCGGGCCATCAGGTCCGGGTGATGGTGGCGCAGGTCGATGCTGGCAATGGTGCCCACCGCACCGTGGCTCGCCACCGTGCCCGCCAGCCGGTGGGCGGAGACGCCCACGCCCATGCCGCCCTGCACGATGGGCAGCAGGCGTTTGCCTTTGATTTCGAACAGGGGCAGATCCGTTTCCAACATGCCACTTCTCCTTCAGGAAAACGGCAGCGCCCCGCCGCGCGGCTGCGGGCGGGGTGCTGCGCAAACACGATCAGGCCGGGCGCGTCAGCACGCCCGGGAATACACTGGCCACATGCTGCAGCAGGGCCGCCGTCGCCGCCGCATCGTGCGCGGCGACGAGGCGTGCGTCGCGGCAGCCCTGGGCACGAAACGGCTGCAGCACGTAGCACTCCACACCCTGCAGCAGCAGCAGCTCCTCCGCCAGCGCCAGCAGTTCGTGCAGGCTGTGCAGGGCGCGATGCACGGTGGTGCGGCATTCGTGGGCGACGCCGCTGGCGACGAGGATTTCGAGGCTCGCGCGGGCCGGCGCGGCGCTGCCCGGACTGCCGGTCATGGCGTCGTAGCGGGCGAACGGCGCCTTGATGTCCATGCCCACCCAGTCGCACAGCGGCAGGATCGCCGCGAGCCGCTCCGGGTAGGCGCCGCCGGTGTGCAGCCCGACCTTGAAGCCCAGTGCGCGCACCTCCTGCATCGCGCCGCGCAGGCCCCGCTGCAGCAGCGGTTCGCCGCCGCTGAACACCACCGCGTCGAGCAGGCCGCGCCGGGCGGCGAGCCGCGCCAGGATGTCGG
>CAYUJV010000122.1:0-8758 GCA_964445085.1 uncultured Burkholderiales bacterium | reverse complement strand
GCGCCGCCTCGGCAGGCGGTGCCGGCTCGGGCTGCGGCGGAGCGGCTTTGGCTGCGGGCTGCGCCAGGGGCGAAGGTTTGTCCAAGGCGGCCATTGGCGCGGGGTGCTGCTCCGGCGGTGGCAGCGGCTGGTCCACGTTCGCCAAACGCACGGTGAGCCGGTGGGAGGCGGCGCCCGGCCGCTCGACCTGCCCCACCCGCACGGCAAGGATCAGTGCCCCGTGCAGCAGCGCCGACAGCAGCAGCATGACCCCGAGCCGCGCGTAGGTCGTGCGGCGGCTGGCAGGGGAGAGGAAAGTGGAAACGGGCATGGCTCGGGTCGAAGCGAAGCGTGAGTATACGGGGCGTCCTTCCACCGGGACAACGCGGGTGCCGCGCGCAATCTGCTACCATTTGCACGGAATATAACGACAAGGCAAGCTCTGCAAAGGTCTTGGGCAGACGGGCTGCGCAGTACTTTGCAGAGCTTGCCGACAAGCATGGAGCACTGGAGATGAGACCACACCTGCCCGCACTGCTGCTCGCCGCCGCGCTCTCGACCACGGCGCAGGCGGCCGGCGTCACCCTCGAACAGACCACCATCCGCTCCGGCGACGTCGACGTGCCGCTGGACATCGCCATCCCCGCCGGCACAGGCCCCTTCCCGCCGGTGCTGTTCATCCACGCCAAGCGCGGCATCGACGAGAACGAGCGCAGGCACATCACCGAGCTGGCCGAGCAGGGCTTCCTGGTGGTGATGCCGGACTGGCAGAGCGGGCGCATGATCGAGCGCTGGCCCGCCGAGCACAACCCGGACACGGAACTGGATGTGGAAGCCGGCATGGACTTCCTGATGAAGCACCCGAGGACGTGCAAGATTCCCGTCGGCATCGTCGGCCAGTCGCGCGGCCCCTACTACGCGATCCGGCTGGCGGCCAAGCGCCCCGGGGACATCGCCGCCATCGTCAGCTACTACGGCCACATGCAGAACCCCAACGCGCCGGAACCGGACCAGCTGTTCCGGGTCGCGCCGGAGATCATGCAGATCACGACGCCCACGCTGATGCTGATCGGCGACGCGGACTTCGAGCTGCGCCGCTTCAGTGCCGGCCGCGCCTTCTACTCGCTGCTCGAGCGCGGCGTGCCGGTGGAGCTGCAGGAATATCCCATGGCGCGGCGCGCCTTCGACTTCCGCGCCGACCAGTCGCCGGAGGAGAAGATCGCCACCAAACACGCGCGGCAGCGGGCAAAGGACTGGCTGTGGAAGTGGATGAAGGTGGACCGGAACGGGCGGTGCATGTAAGAGCCTGAAATGCGGAGGTCGCTGAGCAACTCGATAACGCGCTCCGCGACCTCTGCGTTCAGGCGCTTTTCTTCCGCGCCACCATGTCGATCAGCGCCGACATGCCGTAATGCTTGGTGCCTTCGGCGATGAAGTCCTCGTGCTCGCGCAGGTGCAGGATGTCCATGTCGGCGAAGGCCGCGCGCAGCAGGCTCTCCGTGTACATGTTCTCCACGGCGGAGGGGCCGCCGGTCTTGTATTCCAGCTGCTTGGGCGTGTAGCCCTGCAGGATGAGATGGCCACCGGGCTTGAGGGCGTCCTTGATGCGCTGGAACAGGACAGTGCGCTGCTCGGGCGCGGCGAACTGGATGAAGATCGCCGCCACCACGTCGAAGGCATTCACCGGCCAGTCCCAGGTCATCACGTCGGCCACGTGGAAATCCACCGCCACGCCGCGCTCCGCCGCCAGCTTGCGCGCCTTCTCCACCGCCGGCGGCGAGAATTCCACCGAGGTCACGCTCAGTCCCTGCTGCGCCAGCCACACGCCGTTGCGCCCTTCGCCGTCGGCGACGGACAGCGCGCGTTGGCCGGGTTTCAGCAGGTGCTTCTGCGAAGCGAGAAAGACGTTGGGCTCGGTGCCGAAGATGTAGTGCTCCTCGGCGTAATGCCCGTCCCACATCTCGCGGCTCATTTGCCCGCCCCCTCCGCCGGCGCCGCCTTCGGCTCGCCCAGCAGTTCTTCGATCTTGGCCTGGGGAATCGCGCCCGGGACCAGACGCCCGCTCTCGAACACGATGGCGGGCGTGCCCTGGATGTTCAGCTTCTGGGCGAGCTCGCCGATGCGCGCGACGGGGTTGGGGCAATCGCCCTTGTTGTCGGGCAAGGCCCCCGTGCTCATGACATCGAGCCAGGCCTTGGCCCGGTCCGGGGCGCACCACACCTGGCGCGCCTTCTGCCCGGCCTGGGGATGCAGCTGGTCCAGGGGCAGCAGGAAGACATAGACCGTGAGGTTGTCCATCCCGGCCAGCTCCGCCTCCAGCTTGTGGCAGAACGGGCAGTCGGGATCCTCGAACACGGCGATCTTGCGCTCGCCCTTGCCCCTCACGATCTTGATCGCGTCGTCGAAGGGCAGGCTGTCGAACTTCACCCGCAACAACGCCTCGCGCCGCTCGGCGGTGAGATTGCGCTTGGTCTTGGTGTCGATCAGATTGCCGAGGATCACGTGGTCGACCTTCTCGTCCACGTAGAACACCTGCTGGCCGGCGACCACTTCGTACAGGCCCTTCACCGGCGCCTTCTTCACGCTGGAGACCGGCATGTCCGGGAACTTGGCGGCCAGTTCCTTCTTGACCGTGCTTTCGTCGGCGCAGGCGGTTGCGGAAATCACCAGCGCGAACAGCACCAGTTTGGACAGTATTTGACGCAGCATGAATGACCTTTCGATGTGGTGGTAAGGGTGTCAGGCGGGACCGAGCGCGTGCCGGATCAGACGCTGCTTCAGCCAGCCGGCGCGATCGGTGAGCGACAGCCCCAGGTTGCGGATGGCGCCGACGGCCGCGTTGCGCCGCCCGAACAGCTCCTTCAGGGCGTCGGTCACGGCCTGCATGGCGATGATCTGCTCCTTGCGCGCCCGCTCGTAGCGGCGCAGCAGAAGGGCGTCGCCGCAGTCGCGCGGCCCGCGCGCCTTGAGCGTCTCCGCCAGGGCACGCGCGTCGCCGAAGCCGAGGTTCACGCCCTGCCCCGCCAGCGGGTGCACCTGGTGCGCCGCGTCGCCGATCAGGGCGACGCGCGGACCGATGATGCTGGGAACCTGGATCAGATGCAAGGGAAACGCCGCGAGCGGCGTCAGCAGGGTGAGCGCGCCCAGCGCCTGCCCGCCCGCCTCGGCCACTTCCGCGCACAAGGCCGCGGGCGAGGCCGCCAGCAGGGCCTCGCCATGGGCCGGATCGGTGGACCAGACGATGGAGATGCGGTTTCCCGGCAGCGGCAGCCAGGCGAGGATGCCGTCGTGCCGGAACCACTGGCGTGCGACGCCGCGGTGGGGCCGTTCGGTGGCGAAGTTGGCGACCACGCCCACCTGGCAATAATCCTTGTCGCGGGCGACGGTGCCAAGCTGTTTCCGCACCCAGGACTGGGCGCCGTCGGCACCGACGATCAGCTGCGCGCTGAGGGTCCGGCCATCGGCCAGGGTCAGCGTCGCATCGGCATCGCCGGTGGAAAGCGCGCTGCACTGGGCGGGGCACAGCAGGGTGACGTCGGCGGCGGCTTCCAGCCTGCGCCAGAGCGCGGCCTGCATCAGCCGGCTCTCGGCGATGAAGGCCAGCTCGGGCACGCCGGAATCGTAGGCGGAAAAATCGAGGCGGGCAGAGCCATCGTCGCCGACGATGTGCATGGCCTCCACCGGCTGGATGCGGGTGGCGGGCAGTTCCCGCCAGACGCCCAGCTCGCCCAGGAAGGCCGCGCTGGCGGGGCTGATGGCGTAGATGCGGCTGTCCCAGCTGTCGTCCTCCGGCAGCGCTCCGGGCGCGCGCCCCTCCACCACGGCCACGCGCAATCCGCTGCCCGTGAGCGCCAACGCGCAGGAGGCGCCCACCAGGCCGGCGCCGACGATGACCACGTCGTAGCGTGCTTCGTCCATGTCAGCCCTTGGCGCCGAAGATCATGCGGCGCATCACGAAGTTCTTCGCCGGCGGCAGCAGGTCCAGCACCGACAGCGCCGCGGCGCGCGCCTCGCGCAGCAGCGGCAGATCGTTGGAGAAGCCGCGCACCAGCAGGTCGGTGAAGAAGATGCCGCCGCCGGTGTCGAGGCGGCGGCCCGCTGCATAGGCCGCGAGCATGGCCGCATCGCCGATGCGCTCGCGCGGGACACTCAGGATGCCCTGCGCCAGCTCCCAGGCATCGCGCAGGCCGATGTTGAAGCCCTGCCCCGCCACCGGATGCAGGGTCTGCGCCGCATTGCCGATGAGCACGGTGCGCGCCAGGGTCAGCGGCGTGCTGGTCTTGAGGCTCAGGGGAAAACTCGCGCGCCGGCCGGCCCAGACGAAGGCCCCCTGGCGGTCGCCGAAGTGCTCGTGCAGCCGCGCGAGGAAAGTCGCATCGTCCCAGGCGAGCATCGCTTCGACCTGCTGCGGCGATGCGGTCCACACCAGGGCGTAGCGATCCCGGTAGGGCAACAGCGCCGCCGGGCCCTGGGGCGTGAAGCGCTCGTAGGCGAGATTGGCGTGGGGGCGCTCGGTGCGCACCTGGCACACCACTGCGCTCTGGCCGTAGTCGCGGCTCTCGCGCCGCACGCCGGGAAGGCTGCCGAGGGAGCGGCCGCCGTCGGCGATGGCGAGCAGGCGCGCCGCGCGCGTCTGCCGGGCGCCGTCGTGCACGGCGGTCACGGACGGGGCGCCGGCATCCGGATGCACCTCCGCCACCGTGGTGCCGGTGGCGTAATCCACCGGCGCCTGCGCCAGCGCCGCGTGCAGAGCCTGCTGCAGGTCGGCGTAGTCGAGCACGTAGCCCAGCGCCGGCATGCCGGCCTCTTCCGCGCCGAGCATGGCGCGGCCGAAGGCGCCGCGCTGGGAAACATGAATCCGGGTGATGGGCGTGGGCTCGGCGAGCCGCTGCCAGATGCCGATGCGCTCCAGGATCAGCCGGCTGCCATGGGACAGCGCGAGGGTGCGCGCGTCGCGCGGGGCGGAGAAATCGCCCTGCGCCTCCAGCACGGTGACGGCCAGCGGCTCGCCGCCCTGCATGCCTTGCGCGAGCGCAAGCGCCAGCGTCGCCCCCACCGGGCCGCCGCCGACGATCAGAATGTCAGAACCGAGTTCCAAGTTTCCCACCCAAAAGTTTGCCCAAAGCTTCACCACGGAGTACGCGGAGGACACGGAGTTTCTTGAAACAAGGTTTTCCTCCGCGCCCTCCGCGTACTCCGTGGTTCAAGATTTATCCCGCATCCAGCCCTCGATCTCCGCCACGGTCTTGGGCGTGGAGGCCGTCAGCACTTCGCATTCGCCGCCGGTCACGCACACGTCGTCCTCGATGCGTATGCCGATGTTCCACAGCGCCTCCGGCACGCCGTCGCCGGGACGGATGTAGAGCCCCGGCTCCACCGTCAGCACCATGCCCGCCTCCAGCGCGCGCCACTCGCCGCCACGCTTGTAGTCGCCGGCGTCGTGCACGTCGAGCCCGAGCCAGTGGCCGGTCTTGTGCATGTAGAAGCGCTTGTAGGCGCCCGACTCCAGCACGCCATCCACCGTGCCGCTGCAGAGCTTGAGATCGATCATGCCCTGGGCCAGCACGCGCAGCGCGGCCTCGTGCGGCTCGTTCCAGTGGCGGCCCACGCGCACCTGCTCCATGGCGGCTTTTTGCGCGGCGAGCACCAGCTCGTAGCAGTCCTTCTGCGCGGCGCTGAATCTGCCGTTGACCGGGAAGGTGCGGGTGATGTCCGAGGCGTAGCCATCCAGCTCGCAGCCGGCATCGATCAGCAGCAGGTCGCCGTCCTTGAGCTGGGCGTCGTTGCTCACGTAGTGGAGCACGCAGGCGTTGGCGCCGCCGGCGACGATGGAGGTGTAGGCCGGGGACTGCGAGCCGTGGCGGCGGAACTCGTGCAGCAGCTCCGCCTCGATCTCGTACTCCCAGCGGCCCGGCGCCGCCGCGCGCATGGCGCGCCTGTGGGCGCCGCCGGAAATCTCCGCCGCGCGGCGCATGACGGAGAGCTCGTGCGCGTCCTTGATGAGCCGCATCTCGTCCAGCAGCGAGCGCACGTCGCGGATGCCGCCCGGTGCGGTGACGCCGTTGCGCGCCTCGGCGCGCACGCTGTTGAGCCAGCCCACCACCCGCGTGTCCCAGCTGGGATCGGCGCCGAGGTCGAAGAACAGGTTGGGCTGGTCCGCCAGCAGCCTGGGCATCATCGCATCCAGCTCGCCGATGGAATGGGCCTCGTCGTAGCCGAACACTTCGCGCGCGCCCTCCGGCCCATAGCGGAAGCCGTCCCAGATTTCGCGCTCCTCGTTCTTGTCGCGGCAGAACAGGATGGTCTTCACGCCCGCGCCCACCACCAGCACCAGCACCGCCTCCGGCTCGGGAAAGCCGCTGAGGTAGTGGAAGTAGCTGTCGAAGCGGTAGGGGTAGTGGGTGTCGCGGTTGCGCGGCCGCTCCGGCGCCGTAGGGATGACCGCCACGCCGGCGCCCATCTGGGCGGCGAGTTTCAAGCGGCGTTCTTGATGATGGGTCATGGTCTTGGATTCAGGAAATCATTTTCACCACGGAGTACACAGCGTACACGGAGGAAAACCATTTTTGAAAAACTCCGCGTCCTCCGCGTACTCCGTGGTGAACGGTTTTGCATCAGAGTCGATCCTCATCCAGGCAGACTCGCTTGCCGCAACGGGTCAGCGCCAGGTCCAACGCCGCCAGACGCTGCGGCGTGCCCACGTCCACCCAGCGCGCGCGATGGTGTTCGCCGCGCACCTTGCCGGCGGCGATCCATTCCTTGAGCAGGGGCCCGAGCGCGGCCTTGGTTCCGGGGACGATGTGGGCGAAGGCTTCCGGGCGGTAGACGCCGATGCCGGTGTAGGTCAGCTTGTGCGGCCCGTCGAGCCGGCACACGCCGTCCTCCAGGGCGAAGTCGCCCTGCGCATGGTGTGGCGGGTTGTCGGTAAGCACCAGGTAGGCGGTGAAGTCGGGATCGGCCTGCATGGCGGCAGCGATGTCGCGCGCCCGGCCGAAATCGTAATAGGTGTGGATGTCGCCGTTCACCACCAGGAAGGGCCCGCCGCCCAGCAGCGGCAGGGCCTTCGCGATGCCGCCCGCGGTCTCCAGCGCATCGCCTTCGGCCGAGTAGGCGATGCGCACCCCCCACTGGCTGCCGTCGCCGAGCGCCGCCTCGATCATGTGCCCCAGGTGGGCGTGATTGATCACCAGCTCGGTGAAGCCGGCGCGCGCCAGGTTCTCGATGTGCCACACGATGAGCGCCTTGCCGCCGACCGTGAGCAGCGGCTTGGGGGTCGCATCGGTCAGCGGCCGCATGCGCTCGCCGCGCCCGGCGGCGAGGATCATGGCTTTCACAGGTTTGCTTCCTTGCACCACAGAGACACAGAGACGCAGAGAAAAGCAAAAATCCCTCTGTGCCTCTGTGTCTCTGTGGTGAACGCTTTGCGCATTTAGAACGTATACCCGACCTGTTGCGCGCTGCCATGCAATTCGTCCAGCAGCCGGAGCATCGGCGACAGTTCGTTGTAGCGCTCGCAGGCGCGGCGCAGGTAGTTCATCACCAGCGGCATGTCCTTGAGGTAGCCGTCCTTGCCGTCGCGGTGGAACAGGCGGGCGAAGATGCCCAGCACCTTGATATGGCGCTGCACGCCCATCCACTCGAAGTCGCGGTAGAACTCGCCGAAGTCGGCCGCCACCGGCAGGCCTTCCTGCTTCGCCCGCTCCCAGTAGCGCACGACCCAGTCGAGGATGCGTTCCTCGTCCCAGGCGATGTAGGCGTCCTTGTACAGCGACACGAGATCGTAGGTGATGGGCCCGTGCACCGCATCCTGGAAGTCCAGCACGCCCGGATTGGGGTCGGTGACCATCAGGTTGCGCGAGTGATAGTCGCGATGGACGTAGACCCGGGGCTGGGCGAGGTTGTTGCGCAGGATGGTCTGATACAGCGCTTCGAGCCGTTCATTCTGCTCGCCGGTCAGCGCGGCGCCGAGATGCTTCGGCACGTACCACTCCGAGAACAGGCGCATCTCCCGCAGCAGCAGGGCCGCGTCGTATTCCGGCAGCTCGTTCGGCCGGCTGGCGAGCTGGATCTTGAGCAGCGCCTCGTTGGCGTCGCGGTACAGGCCGTCGGCCGTCTGCGCGTTCAGCTTGCTCAGATAGGTGTCGCTGCCGAGGTCGCTCAGCAACAGGAAACCCTGCTCCAGATTCTGGGCGATGATCTTCGGCACGTTGACCCCGGCGTCCAGGAACAGCTGCGCCACGTGGATGAAGGGCTGGCAGTTTTCGTGCTGGGGCGGCGCGTCCATGACGATGTAGGTCTGGCCGCCGAGGTCGATGCGGTAATAACGCCGGAAACTGGCATCCGACGAGGCCGGGATGATCAGGAAATGCTCTCCGGCGAACACCTGGGTCAGCCACCAATCGAGGTCCAACAAACGTTCCAATTTCGCTTCCTAATTGAAAAAATTACGTTTTTGTGCGATTTTAGCACCTCTCAACAAAGCACCATCAATAATGTTTCCCTCCCGGTCGCGCCTGGCAGTAGGGGCGCTCTTTTGCCTTGCATCCCCCGCCACGTGGGCGGCCACCAACCTGCCCCCGCTCAAGGTGGACCCGCGCCTGCTCGGACTGCCGGCGCTGCCTAGGAGCCAGACCGAAGGTGCCCAGCCCGGGAGTGCGGAGCCGGGCAGCGGCGCGCAGCCGGCCGTGACGCCGACGCAACCAGAGCCTCCCACGCCTACACCCCTCGCCCCACCTGCAGGTGGCCAGGCACCGACGCCTGCTGCGCCGACACCGGCGGC
>CAYUJV010000121.1:0-8795 GCA_964445085.1 uncultured Burkholderiales bacterium | reverse complement strand
AGGGGCTTCGGCGCGCTGCTCGCGGCTGACGCGCTCCGCGGCGGGCCGCTCCCGCGTCGCCTCGCGACCAAAATCCATCAGCGGGGGAGACTCAAGCGGCAGTTCGCGCTTGATGAACTTCTCGATATCCGTCAGCAGGCGCTTCTCTTCCGGACTCACCAGCGAGATCGCCTTGCCGCTGGCGCCGGCACGGCCGGTGCGGCCGATGCGGTGCACGTAATCCTCGGCGTTGTAGGGCAGGTCGAAGTTCACCACGCAGGGCAGCTCGTCGATGTCCAGCCCGCGGGCTGCGATGTCCGTGGCGACCAGCACCTTCATCCGCCCCGCCTTGAAATCCTCCAGCGCCTGCATGCGCGCCTGCTGCGTCTTGTCCGAATGGATCGCGGTGGCCGAGATGCCGGCGCGTTCGAGTTCGCGCGCGAGCTTGTTGGCGCCGATCTTGGTATTGGTGAACACCAGCACCTGCGCCAGATTCTCGCCGCGCACGATGTCCACCAGCACGCGCCGCTTCTGTTCGTTGGCGACGCGATAGGCGACCTGGGTCACGGTCTCGGCGGTGGTGTTCTGGCGCGCCACCTCGATGATCTGCGGATCGTTGAGGAAGTCGCGCGCGAGCTTGCGGATCTCTTCCGGGAAAGTGGCGGAGAACAGCAGCGTGCGCCGCTTCGCCGGCAGATGGGACAGGATGCGGCGGATGTCGGGCATGAAGCCCATGTCCAGCATGCGGTCGGCTTCGTCCAGCACCAGGAACTCCACCTGCGACAGGTTCACGCTGCGGTTCTGCAGGTGGTCGAGCAGGCGGCCCGGCGTAGCCACCAGGATTTCCACGCCCTTGCGCAGTTCGGCGATCTGGGGATCGATGTTGACGCCGCCATAGACCACGGCGGAGCGCACCGGCACGTATTTGCTGTAGATCTGCACGTTCTCGTGCACCTGGGCCGCCAGTTCCCGCGTCGGGGTCAGGATCAGCGCACGCACCGGATGCCGCGCCGGCGAGGTACCGGTGTTGGCGTGGGGCAGCATGGTCTGCAGCATCGGCAGAGTGAAGCTGGCGGTCTTGCCGGTGCCGGTCTGGGCCGCCGCCATCACGTCGCGGCCGGCCAGCACGACCGGAATCGCCTGCGCCTGGATCGGCGTGGGCTGCGAATAGCCTGCATCCGCGAGCGCGCGCAGGATGTCGGGGGCAAGACCTAATTCTTCAAATGACATGAATGGGTTAGAGGCGCCTCGAGCGCGGGAGTTCGGTGAACGAAGGCGCAGCGCCGGGAGGCAGCGCGCCGCAGAAAGCCATTATAGGCAGGAATCGCTTGATTTCTCAAGGATTTGCGCCGCACCCTAAATCCCGGCGTGCTGCGCGATGAAGTCGCGCACCCAGCCCTCCGGCCGCGCGCTGGAGAACCGCCCCACGTCCTCCCCGTTCACGAACAGGATCACCGTGGGAAAACCGCGCAGGCCGAAGCGGCCGGCGAGCTTCATGTTCTCGCCCTCGTCCACCTCCACCTTCGCCAGGCGGATCTTGCCGCCGTAGCTGTTGACCACCTTCTCCAGAATCGGCGCCAGCACCACGCAGGGCGGGCACCAGTCGGCCCAGAAGTCCACCAGCACCGGCTGCTGGCGGGAGGCGGCGATCACCTCCTGCTCGAAGGCTTCGACCGAGGTATCGAAAACGAGGGCTTGGCTTGCGTCCATGAAAGGCTTCATTCAGTGGCAAAGGCCGGCATTGTAGCCGATTGGCCGGGCGAATGAAGCCTACTGGTCGATATCGACCTCGAACAGGATGCGCTGCCAGTGGCTGCGTCCGGGCTGGAGATGGGTGATGCGCCCGGACACGGGCACGCCCCGGTCCAGCAGCCGGGCCACGGTCTCGTTGCCCGCGCGCGGCACATAGCCCAGCTTCTCGCCCCGCCACTCCACCCGCACCGCGCGCGGGTCGTGGGGATTGTCGGGCTCGCGCACCAGGGTCAGCGCATCCCCCACGCGCAGCTCGGCCCACACCCGCTTGCCCGCGTAGTACTGGAAGCCCGCCACCGGCAGCGCCCCCAGCACCATGCGCACCTCGACCTCCGCGCCAGAGGCGCCGAGGCTCCACGCCAGGGCCAGGCTAAGCAGTGCCCGCCGCATGGCGCGTCGCCGCCGCCACGTCGAAGAAGCGTTCCGCCTCCGCCTGCTCGCGCGTGCGCCGCATCGGCGGCAGGCTCTGCCAGATGCGCCGGCCGTAGGGTTTGTCGATCAGGCGCGGGTCGCAGATCATCAGCACGCCGTGGTCGGTCTCGTCGCGGATCAGCCGGCCCGCGCCCTGCTTCAGCGAGATCACCGCGTGCGGCAGCTGGTACTCCATGAAGGCGTTGCGCCCTTCCCGGTTCATGCGCTCGATGCGCGCCGCCAGCACCGGATCGTCCGGCGGCGAGAACGGCAGGCGGTCGATGATGACCAGCGACAGCGCCGAGCCGCGCACGTCCACCCCTTCCCAGAAGCTCTGCGACGCCACCAGCACGGCGTTGCCGAGCTGGCGGAAGCGCTCGAGCAACTCCGTGCGCGAGCCGTCCCCTTGCAGCAGCAAAGGGAAATCCAGTTGTTCGGCGGCGAAGGCTTCCTTCAGCAGGCCATGGGCCTCGTTCATGGCCTTGAGGCTGGTGAACAGCACGAAGGCGCGGCCGCCGCTGGCGCGCAGGATCGGCAATGCCGCGTCCACCACGCGCCGCGTGTAGTCCGGCTGGTTGGGTTCGCACAGCCCCGTCGGCACGTAGAGCAGCGCCTGCTCGGCGTAGTTGAAGGGGCTGTCGAAGCTGGCCGTCTTCGCGTCCTCCAGCCCCATCAGCTCCTGGTAGTGGCTGAAGTTGCCCTTCACCGCCAGCGTGGCCGAGGTAAAGATCCATGCCCGCGGCTGGCCCTGCAGCTGGTTGCGAAACGGCGCCGCCACCGACAGCGGCGTCGAGTTCAGCTGGTAGCCGTGGCTGAACACCTCCACCCAGCGCACCGCCTCATCGCTCGCCTCGTCGCGCCATTGGCGCACGCCCGCCAGCAGCGCCTGCGCCCTGTCCCAGCAGTTTTCCAGCCCGGGGGCGCGCTCCGCCTGCTTTTCCAGCAGCGCGCCGAGCGCCTCGAGCCTTGCTTCCAGTCCGGCGAGAGCGTCATCGAAGCCCTGCATGCCCCGCGCGCGTTCGATCGGCGCGCGCAGGCCATCGCGGGCAAACACCAGGCGCAGATCGCGCACGGCCTTTTCCACCGCGGCGGCGGCTTCCGGCAAAGCGGCAACGTCCTTCGCGTTCACCAGCGCTTCGGCCCGGCTGTCGCGCGCCAGCTCCATCAGTTGGCCGCTGCTCACGCTGCTGCCGAAGAACAGGCTGGCGGTTTCCGGCAGCTGATGCGCCTCGTCCAGGATCACGGTGTTGGCCGCCGGCAGCAGCTCGGCCACGCCGCCGTCCTTGAGCGCCAGATCGGCGAAGAACAGATGATGGTTCACCACCACCACGTCGGCGGCCAGCGCGCGCTTGCGCGCCTCCATGACGAAGCATTCCTTGTAGTAGCCGCAGTCCTGGCCCAGGCAGTTGTCGCGGGTCGAGGTCACGTAGGACCAAACGGATGCGGTTTCCGGCACATCGGCGCAGGCGGACTTGTCGCCGCTGTCCGAAGTGCGCGCGAAGCTCGCGATGCGCGGCAGATAGGCGGCGTCGCGCTTGTCGAAGAACCGCCCCTCGTTCTCGGCCCGCTCCAGATGGTAGTGGCAGACATAGTTGGCGCGGCCCTTGAGCATCGCCACCGTCACCGGCAGCTTGAGCGCGTCGCGCACGGCGGGGATGTCGCGCAGGAACAGCTGGTCCTGCAGGGTCTTGGTGCCGGTGGAGATGATCACCTTGCCGCCGGCGGTGAACGCCGGGACCAGATAGGCAAAGGTCTTGCCGGTGCCGGTGCCCGCCTCCACCACCAGCTTGTCCGTGTGGGCAATCGCGTCATGGATCGCCTCGGCCATGGCGATCTGCTGCGGCCGCGGGCGATAGCCCGGAATGGCCTGGGCAAGGGGACCATCTGCGGCAAAAAAATGCGGGAACTCGGGCATGAATACGGGGGCGGGAATCAGGGCTGCAATGGTAGCACAGGGACAGGGACCGGCCTGGACTCAAGGGCTGGAGGATTTTTTCACAGACCCTGCGCGGTGGGCCAATGCTCCACTGCATTGGGCTACTGCCCGCGAAACCGCAGCTTCTACCTGATCTCTTCCACCTTCACGAAAATGCTCCGCTGCTCGGCACGCTGCTGCCGCGTCGAATATACGGTGCCGCCACCCTGGCTCTCCGCCTGCTGTCCGATGCCGCCCAGTTCGATCCACTCGCCCAGGCGCCCGGACAGCGTGGTGGAAGCCTGCTGCACGTTGACCGCCCCGCGCGCGCCCAGCGTGTTCTGCTGCGGGTTGATTTCGAGGATCACCTGCTCGCCCACCACCCGCGGCAGGACGTAAAAGCCGCTGGTCACGTCGCGGTAGCCGGTGTTGTCTTCCACCACGCTCGCGCCGCGCGCATCGCGATAAACGGTACGGCCGCGAGAGGGCACCGACTGGCCGACTTGGATGAAGGCGGCATTGCCTTCCAGCACCTGCAGGTGCTGCACATCGGCGCTGGTTTCCTGGCCTTCGGTGGCCCAGACCTTGGCGCCGATGCGGTCGTCGCCGCTGCCCAGCTCCACGCGCCCGCCGGCCCTCCCCGGCTGCTCGGGGAGCGTGACCCGCGCGTGTTCGCCGCCGGCCGTGCCGTAGACGCCGGCTTCCCGTGCCAGCGCCTCGCGCGTGGTGTTCTGCCGCACCGTGATCATCAGGCGCCGGGGTTGGGTGTCGATGCTGGCGAGCACGTCCTTGATCTGCGCCAGCCGCTCGGGCGAAGCGCGAACGATGAGCTTGTTCTGCATGCCGGTCACCGCGCCTTGCGTCCCCACCAGCGGCTGCACGATGGGAATCACCTGTTCGGCGGTGCGGTACTTGAGCACGATCACTTCCACCCGTTCCTGCGCGAACGCCGCCGCGGCGAACAGCGCCAGAGCCATCAGCCAACTCACCCGTCTCATCCTGCACTCCCTGTGGTCTGTACCTTCGGCGCAATCTCGTCCTGCACGGCGCCCACCAGGGCGGGCAGTGCCGCTTCCACCGCGGGGCTCATCCCGCCCGCCGGCGCCACCGATTCGATCTCGACGCCCCAAAGCACCAGCGCCGCCGGCGCACGGCCAAGCCGCACGGCGAGCGCCAGCGCATCGGCCAGTCCGAAACCATGGGTCGAGGTGTGGCGGGCCAGCTGCCGGAAAATCGCCTCGCCCTGGAGGCGGTGCAGGGTGCCGGCACGCGCGCCGCTGTGGATGCCGTCCACCAGCACGGCCTTTTCCGCCCCCTCCAGCGCCTCGATCAGGCGCATGCCGGGGCGGTCGTGGCAGGACAGCGTGGCCTGCGCCGGGTCGAGTGCGCGCTCCAGCAGCGCCGCCGCGCGCAGGCCCACCGCATCGTCGCCGAAGGGGGATCCCACACAGATCACGCGGACCGGGGCATTCATGGCCGTTCCACGCGCAACTGCAGGAAGTGCGTGGCGCAGGAGATGCAGGGGTCATAATTGCGGATCACCATCTCCGCGCGCTGGCGCAGCTCCGCATCGCTGCGATCCAGCCCGAGCGCGCTTAGACTCGCCTGCAGATCCTGCTCGATGCGCGCCTGGTTCTGGCTGGTGGGGGGCACGATGCGCGCGTTCAGCACCCGGCCCTGCGCATCCAGCTCGTACCGGTGCCACAGCAGGCCGCGCGGCGCCTCGGTCGCGCCATGGCCGCTGCCGGCGCGCGGGGTCACCGCGACCCAGGGTTCCCGCGCGGGCTCGTAGGCGGCGAGCAAGGTGATGGCTTCGCGCAGCGCATAGAGGATCTCGATGGCCCGCGCGGTCATGCTGTGGAACAGGTTGCGCGAGGGCCAGTCGATGCCGGTCTCGCGCGCGAGCTGCCGCACCGCCGGCGGCAGGCGCTGGAAATGCAGGTTCATGCGCGCCAGCGGCCCCACCAGATAAGGCCTGCCCTGGTGCAGGCAGTGCAGCGCGGTGGAATGCGGCACCTGGCGTTCCTCGAACTCGCGCGCGAATTCGTCCAGCCCGATGTCGAGCCCGCGGGACGACACGATGCGGTCGCCCATCATCGGATAGGCATCCCCCTCCGCCACGCTCACGCATTCGAAGTCCTGGCGGTCGTCCGGCACCGGAATCGCCGCGCACCAGCGGACCAGGGCTTCCGCGTCGGGCAGCGCCGCCGCAAGCCTGACGCGCAGGGCCTGCGCCGCCGACGCCACCGGTGCATGGTGAAAGCCGCCGACGCGCGCGCCGACCGGATGCACGGAACGCGCGCCGAGGAAGCGGATGATGTCGTTGCCCAGCCCCTGCAGCCGCAGGCCGCGCCGCACTTCGTCCGGGTGTTTCTCCGCCATCGCGATCACGCTGTCGAAGCCCAGGAAATCCGGCAGCGCGAGCAGGTGGATGTGCAGCGCGTGGGACTCGATCCACTCGCCGCAGTAGAACAGGCGCCGCATCGCCTGCACCCAGGGGGTGACCGTGGCGCCGAAGGCCGATTCGATGGCCCGTACCGCGCTCATCTGGTAGGCCACCGGGCAGATGCCGCAGATGCGTGCCACGGCGTCCGGCACCTCCTCGTAGCCGCGTCCCTCCAGCAGCTTCTCGAACAGGCGCGGCGGTTCGTAGATCTTCAACAGCAGGCGTTCGATGCGGCCGTCGCGGATTTCCAGATCGAGCGCGCCCTCGCCCTCGACCCGCGCGAGCACCGGCACCTGAATGCTGACCTCGCGCCGCTCAGTCATCGGTCTTGCCTTCAATCCCCGCCGCGGCCGCACGATAGGGCTCCGCGGCGGGGGTGATGAACAGGAAGCGCCGCGCGATCTCGTCGGGTGCGAGCCCGAGCCCGGCCAGGCGCCGGCCCAGTGCGGCGCCGTTCACCTGCTCGCCCGGACCGAAGCAGGCGTAACAGGCGCGGCCGAAACTGGGGCAGAGCGCCCCGCAGCCGGTGCGGGTGACCGGCCCCATGCAGGGCTCGCCCTGCGTCACCAGCACGCACACATTGCCGGCGCGCTTGCAGTCGAGGCAGACGCTGTCGCCCACCTCGCGCGGGCGCACGCCGAACAGCAGGTCGCGCGTGGCCTGCATCACCTGGCGCGTGGTGACCGGGCAGCCCCACAGCTCCAGGTCCACCTTCACGTGGGCGGCGATGGGCGTGGAGGTGTCGAGGCTGGCGATGGTTTCGGGCGAGGCATAGACGCTGCCGATCCAGTCCGCCCCCTGCATGCGGCCGTTGCGCAGGGCCTGGATGCCGCCTGCGGTGGCGCAGGCGCCGATGGTCACCAGATATTTCGTGCGGGCGCGAATGGCCGTGATGCGCTCGATCTCATGGGGCGTGGTCATGCTGCCCTCGATGAAGGCGATGTCGGCCTCCGCTTCCGGGTTCACCGTCCCGGCCTCGGCGAAGTGCACGAACTCCACCTGCCGCGCCAGCTCCAGCAGCGCCTCGCCGGCGTTGAGGAAGGCCAGCTGGCAGCCGTCGCAGGAGGAAAACTTGTGCACCGCGATGCGTGGCCTGGCCATCAGAACCCCCGCACCCCGAGCAGATCGCGAAGCTCGGCATGGCTGAACACCGGGCCGTTGCGGCAGATGAACTTGCCGCCGAACTGGCAGTGGCCGCAATGGCCGACGGCGCACTGCATGTTGCGCTCCATGGAAAAATGCAGCGCCGCCTCGGCCATGCCCTTCTCCCGCAGCAGCTTCGCCGCCGCGATCATCATGCCCTCCGGGCCGCACATCATCGCCACCGTGCGCGCCGGATCGATGTCGGCCTGGCCGATCAGTTCCGTCACCGGCCCCACATGCCAGGGCCAGTGGCCGGCACTGACGTTTGCGGCGATCAGCACCGTGGTGTTCGGCACCTGCGCCCATTCCTCGTACTGCTGGCGGTAGATCAGGTCGGCGCTGTGCTTCACCCCCTGGATGATGGTGAGCCTGCCGAAGCGGCGCCGGCGGCGGATCACGTAATGGATCACCGACACCACCGGCGCGCAGCCCAGTCCGCCGGTGACGATCAGCACGTCCCGGCCTTCCGCCTCCTGCAGCGGCCAGCCGCGGCCGTAGGGGCCGCGGATGCCGACGCTGTCGCCGGGCTGTAGCCGGGCCAGACCCTCGGTCACGCGGCCCACGGTGCGGATGGTGTGGTCGAACAGGCCCTCCTCCTCCGGGTCGGAGACGATGGAGATCGCCACCTCGCCCACCCCATACAGATAGACCATGTTGAACTGCCCCGGCGCGAAGCGGTAAGCCTCGCGCACGGCGGCATCCTCGAAGCGCAGGCGCAGGGTGAAGATCGTGTCCGACTCCTGGCGCCGCTCGACGATTTTCGCAACATGGGGCAGGTAGGGATTAAGCGCCATCGCCGCCCTCCCCGACGATGGCCCGCGCCTCTTCGGTGATGTCGATGCCCACCGGGCACCAGGCGATGCAACGCCCGCAGCCGACGCAGCCGCTGCGCCCGAACTGCTCGTGCCAGCTGCCGAGCTTGTGGGTGAGCCACTGGCGATAGCGGTGTTTGATTTCCGGCCGCACCTGCATGCCGTGGATGTAGCCATGTCCGGCGGTGAAGCAGGAATCCCACTCGCGCTCGTGCAGGGTTTCTTTCCCGTTCAGCGCCGGCAGGTCATGTTCGGCGTGGCAGAAGCAGGTGGGGCACACCATGGTGCAGTTGCCGCAGGACAGGCAGCGCGCGGCGACCTCGTCCCAGCGCGGATG
>CAYUJV010000120.1:0-8822 GCA_964445085.1 uncultured Burkholderiales bacterium | reverse complement strand
GACTGTGGGCCAGGCGGACACCACGGCCGCCGCGGCGAGCGTGGCCAGCACGCGCCTCAGGCTGCGGCCGGGGCGGCCCGCATCACGCATCTATTTCTTGAGCTCCGGGTGATCCAGATAGCGGATGTCCTTGACCGACAGTGGCTGGGGATTGATGTACTTGTAGCCCTTGCCCTCCCAGTAGGCGATCTCGGGGAAGCCGGCCGGCACGACGGTGATGAAGCCGTCCATGTCGGTCGCCTCGTAGCCGGCCGCATGCATGGCGTTGTTGCACATCTTGAACTCGACCCCGTCCTTGGCGAGCTCCGCCATCTTGTCGACCACGCCCTGGTATTTCTCGTAGTTCTCCTTGGCAAAGGCGCGCAGTTCGGGCCCATGGGTCACCACCACCACCTTGCCATGGGTCACCTTCATGGTGTTTTTGACGAAGTTGTACAGCAGGTTGAGTTTCTGCGGGTCGTCGTAGTTGACGTCGAACACGGTGTTGGTGACCGGCATCTTATGCATGTCCACCTTGGCCGTGCCGTAGGGCGCAAGCGCGTCGGCGGCGGCCATGGCATGCAGGGGAACGGCCAGTGCGATGGCCAGGAAAAGGGTGCGGCGGATGCTCATGTTTGTCTCCTTTGGTGTTGTAGGCGTCGTAGCGGATGAGGCTCTTGGCGGCCCGTCTTTTTTCTCTGTGCCTTCCTAGAGTGCTTTTATCCAGGCCTTGAGGTGCGCGGCTTCGCGTGTGATCGCCGCCGGCTCGCCGAGGCTGTTCGCCACCAGGCTGATGCCCTGCAGCGCCGCCACCAGATGCAACGCCAGGGCCGGCGCGTCCTGCTGATGGCCGAGGGCGCGGAACTGTGTCTCGCACCACTCGAGCAGGGTACGGATCGGCGCCGCCGTGTGCCTGCTCATGGGCCCGCGCCCCTTGGCCAGTTCGTAGCAGAGGCTGCCGATGGGGCAGCCGTAGCGGGCGTCGATGTCGCGATCGTCCACCCACACCTGCACCAGCGCCTCCAGCCGCGCCCGCGGATCCGGCAGGGCGCCCTTTTTCTGCAGCAGCGCATCGATATCCGCCACCCGCTTGGCGACGATGGCGGCGGCAATCTCGTCCTTGGTGCGGAAGTAGTAATAGACGCTGCCCAGCGCCACCTTCGCCGCAGCGGCGATGTCGGCCAGCGTGGTGCGGGCGAAGCCCTGGCGGTGGATCAGTTTGGCCGCGGCGAGCGTAAGGCGCTCGCGCGGATCGGCGGCGGACATCATGTGGGGTCGGGTTCCAGTTGGTTGACTAGATTATGGAGAGGCGCCGCGCGCCCTGTCAACCGGACCGGCCCGGGCCGCCGCCAGGCGCGCGACGGCTTGCCCTCCTCCCCCGCGCCGGTGTCATAATAGGTGGCTGATCGCAAACCGAAATCGACACGCGCTGCGGGCCTGATGTCCGCCGCAGGGCTGACTTTGAATCAGACGATGGAGCAGGGATGAACGACATGCCGACTGACGCGGCGATGGATGCGGCGGAAACCCCCGAACCGGGAGCGGCCCATGCCGCCCGCGCGCACCACTCCCAGCGCCGTCATTCCGAACAGGCCAGCCGCACCGCCCGCCGCAAGCGCAGCCAGCGCCTGGTTCTGGCCATCGCGCTCGGGGTCACGCTGCTGCTGCTGATCGTGGTCAGCATCGTGTCCGGCATCCAGATCGACCATCTGTCGGCCGAGAACAGCGCGCTCAACACCGAGTTGTTCCAGGCAAACCAGAAGCTGGCCAAGGCCATGCCGGAGCTGGAGGAGGCGCGCAAGGAATTGGCCGACCTCACCAAGGGCCGCCTGCCCCACCTGCGCGACCTGGTGCCGGACAAGGTCCTCAAGGTCGAATCCGGCTACGTGAAGAACATCGTGTTCACCGTGCTGCGCCAGAACGGCCGGGCCCGCTACGAATACCGGGTGGTGATGGAGAATGACGGGGACAGCATGCTGCGCCCCGACGTGCGCATCTTCGTCTTCGACCACCGCGGCATCCAGGTCGGCGCGGGCGAGATCACCGACCGCTCGGACATGGTGCCGGGCGAAAGCCGCGCCTACTCCTCGGTCATCGAGCGCTTCATGGACGAGGAGCCGCGCTATTTCTACGTGTGGATGCGCGGCAAGAAGTCCCCGAACTGATCGCGCCTTCCCTGGCGCGATCACTCCTGCTCTTCCCCCCGCAGCAGCTTGCGCTGGAACGCGTAGAAGGCGTTGGCCACGGCGGACGCCTCGCCCAGCGTGAGCACCTGGCGCAGCGGCCCGACATGCTGCGGCCGCAGGAAGCGAATCCCCGGCGCCAGATCGAACGCATAGCGGTTCACGTCGTCCGCCACCTTCTGAAAAGCGACCACCGCCGCGCCCAGATCCGCCTCCCCCAGCGCACCCTCCGCGGTCAGAGTCAGGCTGATGGGCTCGCCGCTCATGGCGCAGCGGGTCTCGATGGTCGCCGGCGCGCCGACGAGGCGCGGCAGGGCCAGTGCGTCCAGCGCGGACAGCGCATGCAGGGTTTCGTGGGGAAAGCGCACCTGGATGTCGGTGGGGGCGGGATTGAACGGCGGGCAGCCGATCTGGCCATCGACGATGAACAGCGCGTCGAGCGCGGTCAGCTCGTCGAGGGCTTCGCGGTCGAAGCCGTCGGTCGAGGGCGCGGCGCCGGTCTGCATCCAGCGCAGCAGGACGGCGAGATAGGTCTCGCGGGTGGCGTCGCAGGCTTCCTTGCGGATGCGCCGCTCCAGGGGATAGGCGCGGTGCAGGCCCATGAGGGCCGCGAGCACACGCTGGGAATCGGCATTGGGTTGGGGCGTTGCGGTCACGGGTGGCATCTCTTCTTGACGAAATGAGGCGCGGGCAGCCAGTCAGCGGATGCCCGCGCGCCGCCGCGCACTGTGGCGGCCGCCCATCCTCGTCGATTTTGGCGCGAAGCGCCAGTGGCGGCGGCGGGAATCCCCGCCGCGAGGTCTAGAGCCCGGCGGATTCGAGCTCGAACTGAATGGCCTGGATCCCGGCCTGGGCACAGGCCTCGTCCTGCTCGCCGGTGGCGGCGCCGGAGACACCCACCGCGCCCACGATGTTGCCCGCCGCCTCGATCGGCAGGCCGCCGGCCGAGAACACCAGGCCCTCCACCTTGCCCACCGAGAACGGCTGGGTGAAGCGGTTGGTCATGCTTGACGTCGCCGCGTTGAAATTCACGGCGGTATAGGCCTTCTGCCGGCTCACTTCCAGCGTCACCCGCGGCGCCAGCGTGTCGCGCAGCACCGCCATGGGATCGCCGCTGCGATCGACCACGGTCACGCCGATCTGGATGCCTTCCTTGCGGCAGGCCTCCATCGCGGCACGGGCCAGTTTCTCGGACGCCTCGATGGTGAGGCGGGGGATTTTCACCACGACCGGCGCTTCCGCGGCAGCGGCGGGCAGGGCGAAGGCGGCGAGACAGCCCGCCGCGTATAGAGACAGCTTGCGCATTCGATCTCTCCTCTTTGATGGTGGGCGTGGAAGCGGCTGCCCGGGCACGCTCCCTGCCCAAGACCATGTCCGGGACAGGGGCGGGCGCAAACCTTGGGCCGCCTGTTTCACTATAGAGGAGCCGTGCCAGGATGGGCGCCGACGCGGGCCCGGCGGCGGGCCCGGTACGGATTGGCAGTCGCTACTTGGTCTTGGCCGGATATTCGAACTTCTGGCGGATTTCCTCGTAGCTGCGGCCTTCGAGCTGGTCTACCAGCCGCCGCACCTCCTCGAAATCCTGCCTCAGCTCCGGACTGCCGTTCTTCTGCACGCGCCGGATGAAATCCTGCGCCATGCGCGCATGCTTGGCATCGAGCAGAACGCCCGTGCGCTCCTCACCCGCGCGCAGCACGCGCGCGGCCTCCGCCGCCCGCTCGAACAGGACGGCCGCGCTGCGCCGCAGCTCGGCATCCTTCAGCAGCATGCCGGTGACCTCGGCCGTGTGGCGGTAGTAGAGGTCAATGACGCGCCGGCCCAGCGCGGTGTTGCGCAGGCCGCGGTCACGCAGCATGCGCAGGTCGCGCACCGCGGCCGCGCCGCCGCGCGTGTCGGCCAGGGCAGTGGAAGCCGAGCACTTGCACGCCGCCACGTTGATGTCGTTGAAGGCGAGCGCGCGCACCGCCGCGCTGCCCTGGGCGCTGTCCAGTTCCGAGCACAGGCGCGGCCAGTAAGCGCCGATGTTGTCGGCCTTGCTGCGCCAGAACGAGTCGCGCCAGATCTGGGCCATCTGGGCCGCGTTGGCCCCGCTCGGGTCGCATTGGGCGCCGCCGGTGCAGGTGCCATCGGCGTTGGCGTCGCGCACGTCGTGCATGCCCGCGGCGACGTGGCCCTCGTTCACCTGCCCGTCGCCGCTGGTATGACCCGACGCATGGGAGAAGCTCTCGATGAGGCGGCTCCAGCCGTTGGAGTTGTACACCCCGTCGTCGTTGATGGCGAGGGCGATGAAGGTGCCCCAGCCCTCGGTGAAGGCCATGTTCTGGTGCAGGATGTCGTCGAAGCCATGGTCGCCGCCGGTGTTCGGCGGCCAGTAGCCGTCGTAGGCGTTGTGCATGGTCGCGTGGCCATATTCGTGCAGCACGATGTCGCGCGCCACCTCGTCGCCGTCCTCGATGTCGATTTCCTCCCAGAAGGTGGAGTACTGGCTGGCGCCCTCCGGCCAGCACAGGTCGACGAAGCCGGGATCCTGCCCGCCGGCGGTGGTAAGGAAGTTCCAGCCCTGGTTGAGATCCTGGAACAGGATCGAGGCCTCGTTGTTATCGTTCGTCGCGAGGCTGCCAAAATCGACCACCGTGCCGTCCGACAGGTCGTTGCGCACGTCCGACACCCACGAGTAGGTCCAATCCGGCCACGCCGCGCAGTCCTGGACGCGGAAGCGGCTGTTGGTCGTGCGCACACGGATGTAGATGTCGCGGCCGTTCTGGAACCAGCCGTCGTCGTTGTTGACCACCGCAGAGAAGCGGCCGTCCCAGCCGGTGATGACGGAGGTGAGCTGCTCGTCGCCGAAGGTGTCGGAGTCGCGGATGTCCACTGTGGCGTTGATCAGCGGGCGCAGGGTGCCGGCGCGGTCGGTGTAGAAGATGCGGCCGGTGACCGTGATCGGGTCGAGCTTGCGCACCACGTCCGCGGTCTTGTCGACCACGACATCGGTCTCGTACGGCTCGATGCCGGGCGCGGGCGGTGCCAGCGCCTGTTGCGCCTTGTCATTGGCGCCCGCATCCACCTTCACCGGCTTGAGCGGGCGGCGCAGCAAGGTGTCGATGCTGAGCCTGGCATCCGGCTGCTTGCGCAGCGCCTCCTGCAGCTGGCGCTCGATTTCCATGCGCTGCTCGCGCCGGACTTCCTTGCCGGTGAGGATGCGCGGCGGCTGCTTGCCATCCCACACCACGTAGCGCCGGGCGAAGCCGCCGGCGCTCTCGTAGCCCTTCGCTTCCGCCTGCACGCGGAAATCGATGCGATGCACGCCGGGCTTGCTCACGGCGATCGGCACGCGGATCGTCTGCGGCTCCCGGGGTGCGAGCCGCAGCGGCTGGCGCTTGCCGTCCAGCTTGAGACCGCCGTCTGCCGCCTGGAAGGACAGCACCGGCTTGGCCACCTCCATGTTTGCCGTCAGGGTCACGACCGCCACCACGGAATTCGCCTCCCGGCCCTTCTCCTCGGCGACGTCGATGCTGACGGGCGGCGTCGGCTGGCTGGCCACGCCCGGCCCGGCCAGCAGCGCCAGCAGGCACCCCAGCATCCAGCCGCGCCCGGGGCGCGGCCGTACACGCATGCGATCGATATCCATGACTGTCCTCCGTTCGTTCTGATCGGGAAATGGCCGGCAGGCGCGGAACCGCGGCGAGCGCGCCCGGGCATGCTTATGTCATGTATAGCACCCGCACTCGGGGCCGGGGCATTACGAATGGGATATGCCAAAAGCCGCATGGCCGCGCCGGGGCCGGCACGGGCCATGCCTCAGTGCAGCTTGACCTTGGGCTTGTTCGGCGAGTTGATGAAGGTGGCGAGGGTGGACAGCCAGACGCGGAGCCAGCCGTGCAGGGCCACCTGGTGTTTCTTGTACAGCGACCAGTACACGAAGCGCGCCATGTGGCCTTCGATCATCAGGCCGCCCTTGGCGAGTCCGCCCATCAGATTGCCCACGGTGGTGTAGCGGCCGAGGGCCACCAGCGAGCCGTAGTCGTGGTAGACGTATTCCGGGAGGCTCTTGCCCTTGAGGCGGCGCGCCAGCGATTTCGCCAGCAGGGTCGCCTGCTGGTGCGCGGCCTGGGCCCGCGGCGGAACCGGCGTGTCCGAGCCGGGCTGGGGGCAGCTGGCGCAGTCGCCCAGGGCGAAGATGTTCGGGTCGAGCGTGGTCTCCAGCGTCGGCTTCACCAGCAGCTGGTTGAGGCGATTGACCTCGAGCCCATCCAACGTGGCAAGAAAATCCGGCGCCTTGATGCCTGCCGCCCACACCACCGTGCATGCCGGAATGAACAGGCCGCTCTCGGTGCGCACGCCGTTGGGCCCCACCTCCACCACCCGCTCGCCGGTGAAGATGTTGACCTTGAGCTCGCGCAGCTCCTTGTCCGCGGCGGCCGACAGGCGCTCGGGCAGGCCCGGCAGGATGCGGTGCGCGGCCTCGATGATCACCAGGCGCACGTTCTTCTCCGGCTCGATCTTTTCCAGGCCGTAGGCGTAGAGCGCGCGCGTGGTCTCGTGCAGTTCCGCCGCCAGCTCGACGCCGGTGGCGCCGGCGCCAATGATGGCCACCGTCAGCTGCCCGGGCTTGATCGGCGTGGCCTGGGTGTGCGCGCGCAGGCAGGCGTTGATCAGGTGCTGGTGGAACTTCGAGGCCTGTTCCGTGGTGTCGAGCATCATGCAGTGCTCGCGCGCGCCCGGCGTGCCGAAGGTGTTGGTCATGCTGCCGACGGCGATCACCAGGGTGTCGTATTTGAACACGCGCCGCGGCACGATCTCCGCGCCATCCTCGTCGTAGGTGGGCGCGACGTAGACTTCGCGCTTCTCGCGGTTCAAGCCTTCCATGCGGCCGAGGCGAAAGCGGAAGTGATGCCACTTCGCCTGGGCCAGGTATTCGAGCTCGTCGTCGTGGGAATTGAGGCTGCCCGCCGCCACCTCGTGCAGCAGCGGCTTCCACAAGTGCGTGCGCGCCTGGTCGATCAGGGTGATCGCAGCCTGCTTCCTGCGGCCCAGGGTGTCGCCCAGGCGGGTGGCGAGTTCGAGTCCGCCGGCGCCGCCGCCGACGATGACGATGTGGTGCAGTTCGGGAGAGGGTGCTTCGCTCATGAAATTCGGGTTTCTGCGCGTGGGATGGCGCGGCCTGCCGCCATCGGATGTTTGACTGGGCGCAATTGTAGTCCAAGCGTGCAGTCCGCGTCAGGCTTTGTGCCCTGCGGCATGGGGTAAGATACGTGCGCCCTTGGGCAATTGCGCACAAGCAAAGGGAGGAGAGCCTTGACCACGCGAGAAGTAAACGCCTGCGCCCTCTATGGTGCGGGCACGAAGCTGCGCGACATTCCGCTCGGCGAAGTCGGCGCCGCCCTGCGCTCCGACGGCCAGTTCGTCTGGCTGGACATCAACGCGCCCACGGCGGAGCTCATGGCCATCCTGCGCGACGAATTCGGCCTGCACGAGTTGGCCACCGAGGACGCGCACCGGGCGCGCCAGCGTCCCAAGCTGGAGATCTACGACGACGCCCTGTTCATCGCCGTCAACACCTGCGGCGTCGCCGACGGCCGCCTGCAGTTCGGCGAGATCCACTTCTTCTTCAACCCGCGCTTCCTGATCGTCGTGCGCCACGGCGACGCGCCCGACGCGGCGCAACTGCAGAAGCGCGCCCAGGCCGAGCCCCAGCTGCTCGCCCTGGGGCCGGCCTACGCACTCTATTGCGCGCTGGATGCGGTGGTGGACCAGTATTTTCCCGCGTTGGAGTGGCTGGAGGACCAGCTGGAGGGCCTGGAGGACGCCATCTTCCGCCGCAAGCACAGCCTGCGCGGCATCACCCGCCAGATCTACGGCCTGAAGAAATCGCTGATGGGCCTGCGCCGGCGCATCGTGCCGGTGGGCGAGATGCTGCGCGAGCTGGTGCGCCACGACAGCCGGCAGGCGCCGGCCGAGCTGCGCCCCTACTTCCGCGACATCCAGGACCACGCGCTGCGCATCCAGGACGGACTGGAAAGCATCCGCGAGATGCTCACCACCGCCACCAACGTCAGCCTCGCCCAGGCCTCCCTCGATCAATCCGACATCACCAAGCGCCTCGCCGGCTGGGGCGCGCTGCTGGCGATCCCGACCGTGGTCACCGGCGTGTACGGCATGAACTTCGACGTCATGCCCGAACTGAAATGGCCCTGGGGCTATCCGCTCATCGCGGGACTCACCCTCGCCGGCTGCCTGCTGCTGTACCGCAGACTGAAGCAGGCCCGCTGGCTGTAGCTCAGCGCTCGGGCCGCTCCGAGCGGCGCCGGTCGCCCTGCTCCTCGCCGCGTCCGCGGAAGGTGCGGTTCGCGGCCTCGCCGGGCAGGTTGCCGCGCTCGGTCCGGTCCTGGCGCTCGATGCGGTTCTGCTGGCGCTGCTCCTGTCGCTGATCCTGACGCTGGTCCTTTTGCTGATCTGGGGGCACGACGCGCGGCGCCGTCTCCCGCTGCCGGAGCTCGCGTGCCTCCTGGGCGCGCTGCTGCACGCGCTCCTGCACCTGGGGCTGGACCTGCTGCTGCATCTGCTGCTGCAGGGGCCGGGGCGCCTGCTCCGGACGCGAGGGCGCGGCCTGGGCAGGCGGTGCGGCGCGCGCCGGTTCCTGCTCGCGCGTGCGTAGCTGGG
>CAYUJV010000119.1:4100-8858 GCA_964445085.1 uncultured Burkholderiales bacterium | reverse complement strand
AAGCGGCTGGGGATCGGCTACGGCGAAACCACCGAGGATGGTCGTTTCACGCTGAAGGAAGGCGAATGCATGGGTGCCTGCGGTGACGCGCCCATGTGCCTGCACAACAACCATGTCATGCATACGCATCTCACCCCCGAAACGGTGGATGCCCTGCTGGACAAATTGAAATGACGGGGGCGACGCGATGAGCCTGCTCACTCCCTCGATCAAGGTGTGCTCCTGGACCCAGGATTTCGACGCGCCCGCCTCGCTGGCGACCTATGTGGCCAATGGCGGCTACCAGGCCTTGCGCCGCGTCATCACCGAGAAAATCTCCGGTGACGACATCATTGCCCAGCTCAAGCTCAGTGCGCTGCGTGGTCGAGGGGGCGCAGGTTTCCCGACCGGCCTCAAATGGAGCTTCATGCCGCGCGCCTTTCCGGGCGACAAATACATCGTCTGCAACAGCGATGAAGGCGAACCGGGCACCTTCAAGGACCGCGACATCCTGCGCTACAACCCGCACCAGCTGATCGAAGGCATGGCCATCGCAGGCTACGTGCTGGGTGCAAGGGTGGGGTACAACTACATCCACGGCGAGATCTTCGAGATTTACCAGATATTCGAGCGCGCGCTGAACGAAGCGCGCGAGGCAGGCTACCTCGGCGAAAACCTCTTTGGCACCGATTTCTGTTTCCAGCTCCATGCCCACCACGGCTACGGTGCCTACATCTGCGGCGAGGAAACCGCGCTGCTGGAATCCATCGAGGGCAAGAAGGGCCAGCCGCGCTTCAAGCCGCCGTTCCCGGCGAGCTTCGGCCTGTACGGCCGGCCCACGGTGATCAACAACACCGAGACCTTCGCCTCCATTCCCTACATCATCCGCAACGGCGGCCAGAAATTCCTGGAGCTGGGCAAGCCCAACAACGGCGGCACCAAGCTGTTCTCGGTTTCGGGCCAGGTGAAGCGGCCGGGCAGCTTCGAGGTGCCGCTGGGCACGCCCTTCCCGGAGCTGCTCGAAATGGCCGGCGGCATGCGCGACGGCTACAAGCTGAAGGCCGTGATCCCGGGCGGGTCCTCGACCCCCGTGCTGCCGGGCGAGATCATGATGGACTGCACCATGGACTACGACTCCATTGCCAAGGCCGGCTCCATGCTCGGCGCCGGCTCGGTCATCATCATCGACGACCAGGTGTGCATGGTGCGCGCCTTGGAGCGACTGTCCTATTTCTATTTCGAGGAATCCTGCGGCCAGTGCACGCCCTGCCGCGAAGGCACCGGCTGGCTGTACCGCATCATCCACCGCATCGAGCACGGCCAGGGCCGGCCGGAGGATCTCGAGCTGCTGGAAAGCGTCTCCCGCAACATCGGCGGCCGCACCATCTGTGGCTTGGGCGACGCGGCAGCGATGCCGGTGCAGAGCTTCCTCAAGCACTACGGGCACGAATTCCAATATCACATCGAGCATAAAAAATGCATCGATGGCTGCCATTAAGGCACACGGTTTATGTTGAACATCGAAATCGACGGCAAGAAGATTGAGGTCCCGGAAGGCTCGACGGTGATGGATGCCGCCGACCAGCTGGGCATCTACGTGCCGCGTTTCTGCTACCACCGCAAGCTGTCCGTGGCCGCCAACTGCCGCATGTGCCTGGTGGACGTGGAGAAGGCGGCCAAGCCGCTGCCGGCCTGCGCCACGCCCGTCACCGATGGCATGAAGGTCGCGACCAATTCCGAGAAGGCGATCCAGGCCCAGAAGGGCGTGATGGAATTCCTGCTCATCAACCATCCGCTGGACTGCCCGATCTGCGACCAGGGCGGCGAGTGCCAGCTCCAGGATCTCGCCGTCGGCTACGGCAGCGGCGCCTCGCGCTACGTCGAGGAAAAGCGGGTGGTCATCAACAAGAACCTCGGTTCGCTCATCGCCACCGACATGACGCGCTGCATCAACTGTACCCGCTGCGTGCGCTTCGGGGTGGAGATCGGCGGCGTCATGGAGCTGGGCCAGGCGTTCCGCGGCGAGCATGCGGAGATCATGCCCTTCGTCTCGCAGACGGTGGATTCCGAGCTGTCCGGCAACATGATCGACCTGTGCCCGGTGGGCGCGCTCACCTCCAAGCCCTTCCGCTACACCGCGCGTCCGTGGGAGCTGACCCGCCGCGCCTCCGTCAGCCCCCACGACGGCCTGGGCGCCAACCTGCTGGTGCAGGTGAAGAAGGACCGCGTGATGCGCGTACTGCCGCGCGAGAACGAGGCGGTGAACGAATGCTGGCTGGCGGACCGCGACCGCTTCTCCTACGAGGCGCTCAACTCCGATGCCCGCCTGACGCGCCCCATGGTCAAGCAGAACGGCGGCTGGATCGAGGTGGACTGGCAGATCGCGCTGGAATACGTGGCCAATGGCCTGCGGGACATCGCCCGCGATCATGGCAGCGAGGCCATCGGGGCGTTGGCGACGCCCAACAGCACCCTGGAAGAGCTCCACCTGCTGCAGAAGCTGGTGCGCGGCCTGGGGTCGGACAACGTGGACCATCGGCTGCGCCGCGCCGATTTCAGCGCCGATGCGCAACTGGCCGGCACGCCCTGGCTCGGCCAGCGCATCGAAGACGTGCAGGCGGCCGATGCCATCCTCATCGTCGGCAGCAATATCCGCAAGGAACAGCCGCTGCTGGCCCACCGCGTGCGCCAGGCGGTGAAACGGCGCGCCCGGCTCAACGTCCTCAATCCCGTGGACGAGGACCTGCTGTGCAAGGTGGCGAACAAGGCCATCGTCGCGCCGGGCGCCATGGTCGACATGCTGGCGCAGATCGTCAAGGCCGCCGCCGCTGGAAAGGGCGCCGGCGTCAGCGACAAGCTGGGCGGGGTGCAGGTTTCCCCGGCGGCACAAGCCATCGCCGACAGCCTGGGCAAGGGCGAGAAGGTTTCCATCCTGCTCGGCAACATCGCCCAGCATCATCCTCAGGCTGCCGCGCTGCACAGCCTGGCGGCGGAGCTGGCGCGGATTACTGGCGGCAACTTCGGCTTCATGGCCGAGGCGGCCAACAGCGTCGGCGCCTTTGTCGCCGGGGCGGTGCCCAAGGGCGGTCTGAACGCGGCGCGGATGATCGCCCAGCCGCGCAAGGCCTATCTGCTGCTGAACGTGGAAGCCGAACTGGACAGCCATGATCCGCAGGCCACGCTGAACGCCATGATGCAGGCGGACATGGTGGTGGCGATGTCGCCCTTCAAGCACCTCGCCGCCGACTACGCCGACGTGATGCTGCCCATCGCGCCCTTCACCGAGACCTCCGGCACCTACATCAACATGGAAGGCCGCCTGCAGAGCTTCGCCGCGGCGGTGAAGCCCCTGGGCGACACCCGTCCGGCGTGGAAGGTGCTGCGGGTGCTGGGCAACATGCTGGGACTGGCCGGCTTCGAGCAGAACAGCTCGGAGGACGTGCGCAATGAAGTGCTGGCCGGCGGCGAGGCGGCCGTGCAGGCATCCCTCAGCAATGATCTCAAACAGCCGGTCCTGGGCGATGTCGCCGTCAAGGTGAACGGCATCGAGCGCATCGGCGAGGTACCGCTGTACCAGCTGGATGCGATCACCCGCCGCGCGCCCGCGCTGCAGGCGACCCGGGATGCCCGCCCGCCGCGCGCCTGGCTCAACGCCGCGCTGCTGCATAAGCTGGGGGTGAAGGAGGGCGATACGCTGATTCTGAAGCAGGGCAACGGCCAGGCCACGCTGCCGGCCGCCCTGGACGCCAGCCTGCCCGACAACTGCGTGCGCGTCGCCGCGGCGCATCCGCTGACGGCGGCGCTGGGCGGCATGTACGGCGACATCACGGTGGAGCGCGCCTGATGGACTTTCTCGCGCTCTCGCAAAGCTGGTTCGGCAGCGTGTGGGGCTCGCTGATCTTCACCTTCGTGAAGACCCTGCTGCTGATCGTGGCCATCGTGCTGCCGCTGCTGGTGTGCGTGGCCTACCTGACCTACGCCGAGCGCAAGGTCATCGGCTTCATGCAGGTCCGCATCGGCCCCAACCGTGTCGGATTCTTCGGCTTCCGCCTGTGGGGGCTGGGCCAGCCCATTGCCGATGCCCTGAAGCTGCTGTTCAAGGAAATCATCATCCCGGCCGGCGCGAACAAATTCCTGTTCCTGCTCGCGCCGGTGCTGGCCATCGGGCCGGCGCTGGCGGCGTGGGCGGTGATCCCCTTTTCGCCGGAACTGGTGCTGGCCAACATCGACGCCAGCCTGCTGTACATCATGGCCATCACCTCCATGGGCGTGTACGGCGTGATCCTCGCCGGCTGGGCGTCCAATTCGAAGTACGCCTTCCTCGGCGCCATGCGCTCGGCGGCGCAGATCGTGTCCTACGAGATCGCCATGGGTTTCGCCCTGGTGGGCGTGCTGATGGCGGCGCAGAGCCTGAACCTGGTGGAGATCGTGAAGGGCCAGGAAGGCGGCTTCTTCCACTGGTACTGGCTGCCGCTGCTGCCGCTGTTCGTGGTGTACCTGGTCGCCGGCGTGGCGGAAACCAACCGCGCGCCCTTCGACGTGGCCGAGGGCGAGTCGGAGATCGTCGCCGGCTTCCACGTGGAATACTCGGGCATGGCCTTCGCCGTCTTCTTCCTCGCCGAATACGCCAACATGATCCTGGTGGCCATGCTCACCACGCTCATGTTCCTGGGCGGCTGGCTGTCGCCGGTGAGCTGGATCCCGGACGGCTTCCACTGGCTCGTGTTCAAGGTGATGTTCGTCCTGCTGCTGTTCCTGTGGTTCCGCGCCACCTTCCCG
>CAYUJV010000119.1:3814-4064 GCA_964445085.1 uncultured Burkholderiales bacterium | reverse complement strand
CTGGAAGGTGTTCATCCCGGTGACCCTGGTTTGGATCGTCGTCATCGGCGGGGCCATGCAGACCGCCTACGGCCACCTGTTCCATTGAGGCGCACGCGATGATGACCCGTATCAAGGATTTCGCGAAAAGCTTCCTGCTGCTGGAACTGCTGCGCGGCATGATGCTGACCGGGCGCCATCTGTTCGCGCGCAAGATCACGGTGCAGTTCCCGGACGAGAAGACGCCGCTCAGCCCGCGCTTCCGCGGCCT
>CAYUJV010000119.1:0-3804 GCA_964445085.1 uncultured Burkholderiales bacterium | reverse complement strand
CACGCGCTGCGCCGCTATCCCAATGGCGAGGAACGCTGCATCGCCTGCAAGCTGTGCGAAGCAGTATGCCCGGCGCTGGCGATCACCATCGAATCCGAGCAGCGCGCTGACGGAACACGCCGCACCACCCGCTACGACATCGACCTGACCAAATGCATCTTCTGCGGCTTCTGCGAGGAGTCCTGCCCGGTGGATTCCATCGTCGAGACGCGGATTTTCGAATACCACGGCGAGAAGCGCGGCGACCTGTATTACACCAAGCCCATGCTGCTGGCGGTGGGCGACAAGTACGAAGAAATGATCGCGGCGGACAGGGCGGCGGATGCGAAATACCGTTGAGAACATGCACCACAGAGACACAGAGAAGCACCGCTCCGAGTCGTTTGGTATTCCTCTCTGTGTCTCTGTGTCTCTGTGGTAAAAAAAGAAAGCCATGAACTTCGAGACCTTCGTTTTCTATTTTCTTGCAGCCATCCTGCTGTTCGCCGGCCTGCGCGTGATCACCGCGCGCAACCCGGTGCATGCGGCGCTGTTCCTGGTGCTGGCCTTTTTCACCGCGGCCGGCATCTGGCTGCTGCTGGAGGCGGAGTTTCTCGCCATCACGCTGGTGCTGGTCTACGTGGGCGCAGTGATGGTGCTGTTCCTGTTCGTGGTGATGATGCTGGACATCAATGTCGCGAAGCTGCGCGAGGGCTTCTGGGATTACCTGCCGCTGGCCGCGGCGGTGGCCGTGCTGATGGTGATCGAGATGGTGGTGGTGCTGGGCGGCAGGTATTTCGGCCTGGGCAAGTTTCCCGCGCCCATTCCCCATGCTGCCGATTACAGCAACACCCGGGAACTGGGGCGCGTGCTTTATACGGAATATGTCTACCCGTTCGAGATCGCGGCGGTGATCCTGCTGGTGGCCATCATTGCCGCCATCGCCCTGACCATGCGCCGGCGCAAGACCACCAAGTACCAGAACCCGGCGCAGCAGGTGCGGGTGAAGCGGGCGGACCGGGTCCGCCTGGTGTCGATGCCGGCCGAGAAGCCTGCGCCGGACGCAGAACAAGAATAAGGAAAATCCCACGTGCTTTCCCTGTCCCATTTCCTGATCCTGAGCGGCATCCTGTTCGCCATCAGCGTGTTGGGCATTTTCCTGAACCGCAAGAATGTCATCGTGCTGCTCATGGCCATCGAGCTCATGCTGCTGGCGGTGAACATGAACTTCGTCGCCTTCTCCCATTACCTGGGCGACACGGCGGGGCAGGTATTCGTGTTCTTCATCCTCACCGTGGCGGCGGCCGAATCGGCCATTGGGCTGGCGATCCTGGTGGTGCTGTTCCGGAATCTCAGAACGATCAATGTCGATGACCTGGACAAGTTGAAAGGGTAGGGCGATGTTCAATCTCGACATGCACACCCTGTATCTGATCGTGCCGCTGGCGCCGCTGGCGGGGGCGCTCATCGCCGGCCTGTTCGGCTGGTTCATCGGCCGGACCTGGTCGCACCGCGTCACCATCCTGGGGGTGGCGATTTCCTGCCTCGCCTCGTGGCAGGTGTTCCAGGACGTGCAGGCCGGACATACGTTCAACGGCACGGTGTATACCTGGCTCAGCAGCGGCGGCATGTCCTTCGAGATCGGCTTCCTGATCGACAAGCTGTCGGCCCTGATGATGCTGGTGGTGACCTTCGTCTCGCTCATGGTGCACATCTACACCATCGGCTACATGAGCGACGATCCAGGCTACCAGCGTTTCTTCGCCTACATTTCCCTGTTCACCTTCTCCATGCTGATGCTGGTGATGTCGAACAACTTTCTGCAACTGTTCTTCGGCTGGGAAGCGGTGGGCCTGGTGTCCTACCTGCTGATCGGCTTCTGGTACACCCGGCCGACGGCGATCTACGCCAACCTGAAAGCCTTCCTGGTCAACCGCGTGGGTGACTTCGGCTTCCTGCTCGGCATCGGTCTGGTGCTGGCCTATGCCGGCACGCTGGACTATGCCGCGGTGTTCGGCAAGGCCGGCGAGTTGTCCGCGCAGACCATCCAGCTGATCCCCGGCAGCGAATGGTCGCTGGTGACGGTGATCTGCATTCTGCTTTTCATTGGCGCCATGGGCAAGTCGGCCCAGTTCCCGCTGCACGTGTGGCTGCCGGACTCCATGGAAGGCCCGACCCCGATCTCCGCGCTGATCCATGCGGCAACCATGGTGACCGCGGGCATCTTCATGGTGGCGCGCATGTCGCCGCTGTTCGAGCTGTCCGACACCGCGCTGTCGGTGGTGCTGGTCATCGGCGCCATCACCGCGCTGTTCATGGGCTTCCTGGGCGTCGTCCAGAACGACATCAAGCGCGTGATCGCCTATTCGACGCTGTCCCAGCTCGGCTACATGACCGTGGCCCTGGGCGCCTCCGCCTACTCGGTGGCGGTGTTCCACCTCATGACCCACGCCTTCTTCAAGGCGCTGCTGTTCCTGGCGGCGGGCTCGGTCATCATCGGCATGCACCACGACCAGGACATCCGCCACATGGGCGGCCTGCGCAAGTACATGCCCATCACCTGGATCACCTCGCTCGTCGGCTCGCTGGCGCTGATCGGCACGCCGTTCTTCTCCGGCTTCTACTCCAAGGATTCCATCATCGAGGCGGTGCACGCTTCCAATATCGCCGGCTCCGGCTTCGCCTACTTCGCGGTGGTGGCGGGCGTGTTCGTCACGGCTTTCTACTCCTTCCGCATGTACTTCCTGGTGTTCCATGGCAAGGAGCGCTTCCATGAGCATCTTGCCCACGGCCATGAGGAGGAACACGGGCATGGCGGGCATGGCCACACGCCGCATGAAACCCCATGGGTGGTGTGGCTGCCCCTGGTGCTGCTGGCGATTCCGTCGGTGGCGATCGGCTACTACGCCGTGGGCCCGATCATCGGCGGCGACTGGTTCGGCAGCGCGATCGCCGTGGACGAAGCGGCGCACCCGGCCATGAAGGACCTGGCTGAGCATTTCCACAGCGCTGCCGCCATGGCCACCCACGCCGTGGGCACGCTGGTGTTCTGGCTGGCGGTGGCGGGCGTGGTCGCAGCTTACCTGCTGTACATGGTGTTCACCGAGGTGCCGGCGAAGATCGCCGCGCGCTTCTCGCTCATCTACAGGATCCTCGAGAACAAGTACGGCTTCGACCAGTTCAACGACTGGTTCTTCGCCGGCGGCGCGCGCAAGATCGGCACCGGCCTGTGGAAGGGCGGCGACGTGACGGTGATCGACGGCTGGCTGGTGAATGGGGCGGCGCGCCTCGTGGGCTGGTTCTCCGGCATCATCCGCCGGTTTCAGTCCGGCTACATCTACCACTACGCTTTCGCCATGCTGATCGGCGTGTTCGTGCTGATCACCTGGTTCGTCAAGGTCTAGAGAAGAAACAAAAGAACAAGGACACGCATGCTGCTGGGAATGCCCCTCCTGAGTCTGGCCATCTGGGTGCCGATCCTGTTCGGCCTGCTGGTGCTCGCCACCGGCTCCGACCGCAACGCTCCCGCTGCCCGCTGGCTGGCGCTGATCGGCGCAGGGCTCGGCTTCGCCGTGGCCATCCCGCTCTATACCCGGTTCGACACCTCCACGGCCGCGATGCAGTTCGTGGAGCTGCGCCCCTGGATCGAGACCTTCAGGGTCAACTACCACCTGGGCGTGGACGGCATATCGGTGCTGTTCATCCTGCTCACCGCCTTCACCACCGTGCTGGTGGTGCTGGCGGGATGGAAGGTCATCGAGAAGAAAGTCGCCCAGTACATGGCGGCCTTCCTCATCATGTCCGGCCTCATGAACGGCGTGTTCG
>CAYUJV010000118.1:0-8869 GCA_964445085.1 uncultured Burkholderiales bacterium | reverse complement strand
TAGAACACGTTCTTCTCCAGTTCTTCGCCTTCATACTGCACCGGGTAGAACAGCAGGCCATTCAGCTCCTTGAACACCGGCAGCACGGATTTGCGCGAGACGGAAGTCCAGCAGCCGAACACCACGGCCACCTTGTCCTTGGTCAGCAGCTGGCGCGCCTTCTCCGCGAACAGCGGCCAGTTGGAAGCAGGATCCACCACCACCGGCTCCAGCTTCTTGCCCATCACGCCGCCGTGGGCGTTGATGTCGGCGATGGTCATCAGCGCGGTTTCCTTCAGCGCCGTCTCGGAAATGGCCATGGTGCCGGACAGGGAGTGCAGGATGCCGACCTTGATGGTGTCGGCAGCGAAGCTGGGCACGGAGATGAATGTCCCCGTGAGCGCGACGGCGGCGGTCACCGCCTTGAGAAAGCCCCTTCTTTTCATGAAATGTTCCCCCGTGATAAGTGAATGATGGATGGATCGCTCCACCCCCGACTTAGCACCGGGCGTGCCAGGGGCATTGCCAGCCTGCCGGCTGCGCCACAAAAACGTCATCAAAACAAAGGGCCGCGCAAGAGCGGGAAGCCGAGCGACGGGCGGCGTCGCCGTACCGAAGTTGGCGCCGTCGCGCACCATCTTGGTGACGGGCGAAAGGCCGCTGCGCCAGCTTGGTGCCGAAGCGAATCCGGTGCACCAAAAGAAAAAGGCCAGGAAAGCCTGGCCTTTCTAGTCAGGGGATGAGCGCGATCAGTGCTTGGTCTTGTCGCGCTCGATCAGCGCGTAAGCCGAGTGGTTGTGGATCGACTCGAAATTTTCCGATTCCACGATATAGGCATCGATGCGCTCGTCGCGATTGAGCGCCGCCGCCACGTCGCGCACCATGTCTTCCACGAACTTGGGGTTGTCGTAGGCGCGCTCGGTGACGTATTTCTCGTCGGTGCGCTTGAGCAGGCCAAACACCTCGCAGGAGGCCTGTTCCTCCGCGATGCGGATCAGGTCCTCGATCCAGACGAAGGTGTTGGCGCGGGCGGTGATGGTCACGTGGGAGCGCTGGTTGTGCGCGCCGTAGTCGGAGATCTTCTTCGAGCACGGGCACAGGCTGGTGACCGGCACCACGACCTTCATGGTCTGGCGGTACTTGCCCTTGTCGATCTCGCCGATGAAGGTCACCTCGTAGTCCATCAGGCTTTTCACGCCGGACATGGGGGCGGTCTTGTTGACGAAATAGGGGAAGCTCATCTCCACGTGGCCGGACTCGGCCTCCAGGCGCTTGACCATCTGGCGCAGCATGGCTTCGAAATTCTCCACGGAGATTTCGCGCTCGTAGCCGTTCAGGATTTCGAGGAAACGCGACATGTGCGTGCCCTTGAAGTGATGGGGCAGGTACACGTACATGTTGAAATTGGCCACCGTGTGCTGGACGCCGTCGCTCTTGTCGGCCACCTTGATCGGGTGGCGGACGGACTTGATGCCCACCTTGTCGATGGCGATCTGGCGGGTGTCGGCCGAAGACTGGACGTCCTCAATGGGGAGGACTTCGCACTGGTTCATGGGGGAATCCTTCTCTGCTCGCTGATGCTCTGTGGGACGGTCTGACGTGCTCACGAGTTCACAGTATAAGCGAGCTCAATACCTGAGTAAATAGCTCGGGTATGTTTTTTTACCGCGGCGATCACCCCGGCGGCATCCAGGCCGCAGCCTGCCAGCAGCGCGGCGGGGTCGCCGTGCTCCACGAAGCGGTCGGGCAGGCCCAGCTGCAGCACCCGGTTGGTAAGTCCCTGCTTTTCCAGGGATTCCAGCACGGCACTGCCGGCGCCGCCCTGGATGACGTTTTCCTCGATGGTCACCAGCAGCTCGTGGCCCTGGGCCAGTTCCTTGACCAGGGCCTCGTCCAGGGGCTTCACGAAGCGCATGTTGGCCACCGTCGCGTTCAGTTCCTCGGCCGCCTTCAGCGCCGGGTGCAGCATGCTGCCGAAGGCGAGGATGGCGATCTTTTCGCCGCGGCGGCGGATTTCGCCCCTGCCGACCGGCAGCGCCCGCATCTCCGGCTGGATGGCGGCGCCGATGCCGGCGCCGCGCGGGTAGCGCACCGCCGTGGGGCCGTCCACCATGAAGGCGGTGTAGAGCATCTGCCGGCACTCGTTCTCGTCCGAGGGCGCGAGGATGGTCATATTGGGGATGCAGCGCAGGAAAGAGAGATCGAAGGCGCCGGCGTGGGTTGGGCCGTCCGCGCCCACCAGCCCGGCGCGGTCGATGGCCAGCATGACCGGCAGGTTCTGCAGCGCCACGTCGTGGATCAGCTGGTCGTAGGCGCGCTGCAGGAAGGTGGAATAGATCGCCACCACCGGCTTCACCCCCTCGCAGGCCAGGCCGGCGGCGAAGGTGAGCGCGTGCTGCTCGGCGATGCCCACGTCGAAATAGCGGTCCGGATATTTTTCCGAGAACTCGACCATGCCCGAGCCTTCGCGCATGGCCGGGGTGATGCCCACCAGGCGCCAGTCCTGCTCCGCCATGTCGCACAGCCAGTCGCCGAACACCTGGGTGTAGGTCTTGGCCGCACCATTTTTTTGGGCCACCCCGTCCTGCGGGTTGAACCTGGCCACGCCGTGGTAGAGACAGGGATCGTCCTCGGCCAGTTTGTAGCCCTGGCCCTTCTTGGTGACGATGTGCAGGAACTGCGGGCCTTCCAGGCGGCGGATGTTCTTCAGCGTGTCGATCAGGGTGTCCAGATCGTGGCCGTCGATGGGGCCGACATAATTGAAGCCGAACTCCTCGAACAGGGTGCTGGGCGTGACCATGCCCTTGAAGTGCTCCTCGGCGCGCTTCGCCAGCTCCTTGATCGGCGGGATGGCCTCCAGCACCTTGCCGCCCCGCTTCTTCACCGTGGTGTAGAAGCGGCCGGACAGCAGCCTGGCGAAGTAGTTGTTGAGCGCGCCGACGTTGGGGGAGATCGACATCTCGTTGTCGTTGAGGATCACCAGCAGGTTGGCATCGGTCGCGCCGGCATTGTTCAGCGCCTCGAACGCCATGCCGCCGGTCATGGCGCCGTCGCCGATGATCGCCACCGCGCGCCGGTCGAGGCCCGCGCGCTTCGCCGCCACCGCCATGCCCAGCGCCGCCGAGATCGAGGTGCTGGAGTGGCCAGTGCCGAAGGTGTCGTAGGGGCTCTCCTCGCGCTTCGGGAAGCCGGCGATGCCGCCCAGCATGCGCAGCGTCGCCATGGCCTCGCGCCGGCCGGTGAGGATCTTGTGGGCGTAGCTCTGGTGGCCGACGTCCCACACCAGCCGGTCGTCCGGCGTGTTGAACACATAGTGCAGCGCGATGGTCAGCTCCACCGCCCCCAGGTTCGAGGACAGATGGCCGCCGGTTTTCGACACGCTCTCCACCAGGAAGGCGCGCAGCTCGGCGGCGAGCTGCGGCAGCTCGCGCCGGTCCAGTTCGCGCAGCTGGTGCGGATCGCTGATGCGTCGAAGCAGCGGAATATTGGGCATGATCAAAACTTGCGCAGGACGATGAAGTCGGCGATCTCGCGCAGGCGGCGCGCCTTGTCGCCGAAGGGTTCCAGCGCGGAGACCGCGTCCGCGCGCATCTCCATGGCCAGTGTACGCGCCTTTTCCAGGCCGAGCAGGCTGACGTAGGTCGGCTTGTTCTGCTCCGCGTCCTTGCCGGCGGTCTTGCCCAGGGTCGCGGTGCTGGCCTCGGCATCGAGCACGTCGTCCACCACCTGGAAGGCGAGGCCGATGAACTTGGCGAAGTGGTCGAGACGGGCAATGCCGTCCTCGGGCAAGCGCCCGCACAGCGCCCCGAGCATGACCGAGGCGCGGATCAGGGCGCCGGTCTTGTGCACGTGCATGAACTCCAGCTCCGGCAGCGTCAGCGCCTGGCCCACGCTGGCCAGGTCGATGGCCTGCCCGCCGGCCATGCCGCGCGAGCCGGCGGCGACCGCCAGCAGCGTGACCATCTCCAGCTGCTTGTGGGCATCGTCCGCGAGGGGATACTGCGCCAGCAGCTGGAAAGCCAAGCTCTGCAGGCTGTCGCCCACCAAGAGCGCGGTGGCTTCGTCGAACTCCACATGCACCGTGGGCTTGCCGCGGCGCAGCACATCGTCGTCCATGCACGGCATGTCGTCGTGCACCAGGGAATAGGCGTGGATCAGCTCGACCGCCGACGCCGCGACCGCGACGCGGTCGGCATGGGCGCCGGCCACCTCGCCGGCGGCGAAGGCCAGCAGCGGCCGCACGCGTTTGCCGCCGCCCAGCACCGCGTAACGCATCGCCGCATGCAGGCGCTGCGGGGCGATCTCGGGGGCGGGAAGCTGCCTGGCCAGCTCCTCCTCCATGCGCGACTGGATGCCGTGGGCCCAGTCCTCAAACTCAGGCAGGACGGTCACTTAGGGGCTTCAGTGGGGAAATTCTCGAGCTGGGCGGCGTCGGTCAAGATGCGCACCTGCTGCTCCGCATCCTGCAACTGCTGCTGGCACAGCTTCAGGAGTTCGGTGCCGCGCTTGTAGGCGGCCAGGGACTCTTCCAGGGGAAGCTGGCCGCCTTCCATGCTGGCGACGATTTTTTCCAGTTCGGCCAGCGCGGTCTCGAAAGTCGGCGCCTTGGGGGTTTTGCTCATGCCGAGCCCTGCAGAGAAAAGGGCTAAAGTACCGTATCTGACGCCTCCCGGTCAATGAAGCCCAGACCCGGCCGAGATGCCCAAAGGGCGGGCCTTGGCGGCGGAAAAACCTGTCGAGCATGTGGCTTTGGTCTTGATTTTGAACCATTATCCGCCATATCGAGCTTGCCCCGGCCGGCCAATTCGGACATAATCGTCGCCTTACCTTTTCATTAACCGGACTCAAGCAGGGCTACAGCATCCGGCTCCGCCGGCCGCCAGGGGCGTTTAACCACTCAGGGGCCTATGTCTGATCTCTCCCATACCACTGCGCTCGACCGCAACCCGACCCAGCTTTCCATCGACTGGTATTTCGATCCGAAGATCTACGAACTCGAGAAGCGGATCCTGTTCGACCAGGGACCGGGCTACGTCGGCCACGAACTGATGGTGCCCAACGTCGGCGACTATCACGTCCTCGACTGGATGAACAAGGGCAAGGCCCTCGTGCGCAACCAGAACGGCATCGACCTGCTGTCCAACATCTGCCGCCACCGCCAGGCGCGGATGCTCGATGGCCGCGGCAACGCGCGCAACATCGTGTGCCCGCTGCACCGCTGGACCTACGACATGTCCGGCAAGCTGCTGGGCGCGCCCCACTTCCCGGGCAACCCCTGCCTCGACCTGGGCAAGACAGCCTTACAAAACTGGAACGGCCTGCTGTTCACCGGGCCGCGCGACATCGCCAAGGATCTCGCCAATCTCGGCGTGCTGAAGGACCTGGATTTCGACGGCTACATGCTCGACCGGGTGCACATCCAGCCCTACAACTTCAGCTGGAAGACCTTCATCGAGGTGTACCTGGAGGACTACCACGTGGTGCCCTTCCACCCCGGCCTCGGGCACTTCGTCAACTGCGACGAGCTGAAGTGGGAGTACGGCGACTGGTACAGCGTGCAGACCGTGGGCATCGCCAACCAGCTCGGCAAGCCCGGCTCGCCGGTGTACCGCAAGTGGCACGAGCAGGTGCTGCGCTACGGCGAAGGCAGGATGCCGCGCCACGGCGCGATCTGGCTCACCTACTACCCGAACATCATGGTGGAGTGGTATCCCCACGTGCTCGTGGTGAGCACCGTCTGGCCCACCGGCATCGAGTCCTGCGTCAACGTGGTGGAGTTTTACTACCCCGAGGACATCGCCCTGTTCGAGCGCGAGTTCGTCGAGGCCGAGCAGGCCGCCTACGAGGAAACCGCGATCGAGGACGAGGAAATCTGCCAGCGCATGCAGGACGGCAGAAAAGCGCTGTACCTGCGCGGCGACAACGAGGTCGGGCCCTACCAGTCGCCGATGGAAGACGGCATGGTCCACTTCCACGAATTCCTGCGGCGCCAGATCGGGCCGCATTTATAAAGTCTCTCCACCACAGAGGCACAGAGACGCAGAGATTTCGGGTTAACTTGCATCAACGCCTTCCCGAACGGGAAACGCATTTCTCCGTGCCTCTGTGTCTCTGTGGTGAATCCTCATGAAATCCGGCTGGATGATCGTCGCCGGATTCCTGTTCGCCCTCATGGGCGTGTTCGTGAAGCTCGGCGCCAGGCACTTCTCCGCGGCCGAGCTGGTGTTCTACCGCTCCCTGATCGGCCTCGTCGTCATCTACGTCATCGGGCGCCAGCAGAAGCTGCGCCTGGCCACGCCGCACCTGCGCATGCACCTGTGGCGCAGCCTGTCCGGCTTCTTCGCGCTGATGTTGTTCTTCTACGCCATCAGCGCGCTGCCACTGGCCAGCGCCATCACCCTCAACTACACCTCGCCGCTGTTCCTGGCGCTGCTGCTGACGGTGGTGCTCAGGCAGAAACCGGAATGGTGGCTGATCGGTGCCTTGGTCATCGGCTTCATTGGCGTGGTGCTGCTGCTCAACCCCCGCTTCGATGGCGCGGACTTCACCCCGCGCCTGCTCGGCCTCGGCTCGGGCCTGCTCGCCGGCGTGGCCTACCTCAACGTCAAGCAGCTCGGCCAGGCGGGCGAGCCCGAATGGCGCGTGGTGTTCTACTTCACGCTGGTGTGCACCATCGGTGCCGGACTGTGGATGCTGGTGCACGAGTTTCACGCGCTGAGCTGGGAGACGGTTCCGATCCTGCTGGGCGTCGGCACGACCGCGACCCTGGCGCAACTCGCCATGACCCGCGCCTATCGCATCGGCAACACCCTGGTGGTGGGCAGCCTCGCCTACAGCACGGTGGTCTTCGCCAGCCTGTTCGGCATCGTGCTGTGGGACGAGACGCTTGCGCCCTCGTCCTGGGTGGCGATCGGGCTCATCGTCGCCAGCGGCGTGATCAGCACCCGCGCCACGATGCGCGTCAAGCCCGCCTGACGCGGCTGCGATTTTGCGCGCCGGGGCGGATTCCTCTATATTGAAACCACTTCCTAACCAAGCGCCGCCGCCATGATCAATCTCTCCGTCGACAAGAACATCGTCACCCTGTCCGTGCTGGGCGAATTCACCATCGCCGACTTCACGCAGTTCGAGGAGCACATCCTGTACGCCTCGAAGCTCGGGCCGGTCAACCTGCTCATCGACCTGCGCGACATGATCGGCTACAGCGTCGACGTGGTGTGGGAGGAGATCAAGTTCTCCCACCAGCACCAGTACGACTTCGACAAGGTCGCGGTGGTGACCAGCAACCAGTGGATCGCGTGGAGCGCGTGGGTGCAGCGGCTGCTGGTCGATGCCGACATCGAGGTGTTCGAGGACTACGACGAAGCCCGGGCGTGGGTGGCTGACTGACGGCGCCGCGCCACCGGCAGATCAGGGGCCGCTAGCGCGGCCCTTTTTCATGGGCAGGACTGCGCACCAGCGCGGTGCGCGCTCATCCGTTGCGCCCATTCCCCGTGCGCCGGCACCCCCGCCCCCTCGCGCAAATCGCCCGAATCCGGCCCGGCAACAGCCGTCCGTGCGTGCCGCGCAGCCATGGCACATCGATTGCTTATGCAGAAGCAGACGAATAGGTGCGGCCAATCATGTTGAAAGTCATGCTGGTGGACGAAAACCGGGATCGCCGCGAGGCCCTGGCCCTCAGCCTGCGCAGCGGCGGGTACGAGGTGATCGAGAAGAGCGCCCTCAGCCTCGGGCTCATGGATCGCCTGGGCGCGCTGGCGCCGGACGTGATCATCATCGAGACCGAATCGCCTGACCGCGACATGCTGGAGCACCTGTGCACGATGTCGCGCAACCAGCCGCGGCCGGTGGTGATGTTCACCGACGACGACAGCGAGGCGAGCATCCGCGAGGCGATCCGCTCCGGCGTCACCTCCTACGTGGTGGAGGGCATCGCGCCGGAGCATGTGCGTCCCGTGGTGCAGGTGGCGATGGCGCGCTTCGACGCCGAGCAGGCGCTGCGGCGCGATCTGGAAAGCGCGCGCGTCCAGCTCAGCGAACGCAAGCTGATCGAGCGCGCGAAAGGGATGGTCATGCGCCGCAAGGGCTGCACGGAAGACGAGGCCTACGCGCTGCTGCGGCGCCTCGCCATGGACCGCCGGCTGCGGCTGGCGGATGTCGCGAACCAATTGATCGGGATGGCCGACCTGCTCGGCTGAATGTTTTTTTCCGCGGCCAACGGCGGCCGCGGTCGATGCGAACCGCGTTACGCTCGAACTGGACAACGGCGTCTGGTCTCGGTGTGCGAAGCACCGGCTGACGCCTTTTTTATTGAACCTTGATATCTGTCCAGGAGAAGCACATGGAAAAGAAGCCTGAAACACCCGCCGCCGGCGCTGTCGTCAACCCCGACCGCCGCGATTTTCTCAAGAGGACCACCGCGATGACCGGAGCCGCCGCGCTGATGAGCCTGGTGCCGGATGCCGTCCGCAACACCGCCTGGGCCGCCGGCTCCGACGCCCCGGAAAAAGCCGAGGTCAAGATCGGCTTCATCCCCCTGACCGACTGCGCCTCGGTGGTCATCGCCTCCGCCATGGGCTTCGACAAGAAGTACGGCATCAAGATCACGCCGAGCAAGGAGGCGTCCTGGGCCGGCGTGCGCGACAAGCTGGTGAACGGGGAGCTGGACGCGTCCCATGTGCTCTACGGCCTGATCTACGGCGTGCAGCTCGGCGTGGGCGGCCCGAAGAAGGACATGGCCGTGCTCATGACCCTCAACCACAACGGCCAGGCCATCACCCTCTCCAAGCAGCTGCTGGAAAAAGGCGTGAAGGACGGCCCCTCCCTCGCCGCGCTGATCAAGAAGGAGTCGCGCGACTACACCTTCGCCCAGACCTTCCCCACCGGCACC
>CAYUJV010000117.1:0-8886 GCA_964445085.1 uncultured Burkholderiales bacterium | reverse complement strand
TCGCTGTACTTCCTCGTACAGGTGCGCTTCTCGGCGGCCAGCCGGGCTTGCTCGCTACCTTGTGCCGAGGTTCCCTACCGTTGTGACCGGCACGGATTCGGTTACACTAGCGGGACCCGCATCCACGCTGCTAAACCCATGAACAAAAAAGCCAATTCGACTGCGACGACGCCGAAACCGAAGAGCCACAGCTTCGTGAACTGGTTCCGCTCGGCGGCATCCTACATCCACGCCTTCGGCGGGCGCACCTTCGTCGTCGCCTTCGGCGGCGAGGTGGTGAGCGAGGGCGCCTTCGTCGCGCTGGCCCACGACATCAACCTGCTCAATTCGCTCGACGTGCGCGTGGTGCTGGTGCATGGCGCGCGCCCGCAGATCGAGGAGGAGCTCAACGAGCGGGGCGTCGCGCTCAGGTACGTCGGCGGGCTGCGTGTGACCGACGCCGATGCGCTCGCCTGCGTGAAGGAGGCGGCGGGCTCGGTGCGGGTGGAGATCGAGGCGCTGCTGTCCATGGGCCTGCCCAACTCGCCCATGGCGGGGGCCGACATCCGCGTCGCCAGCGGCAACTTCGTCACCGCCCAGCCCATGGGCGTGCGCGAGGGCGTGGACCTGCAGCACACCGGCGAGGTGCGCAAGATCGATGCGGTCGCCATCCAGCGCCGGCTCGACCAGAACGAGATCGTGCTGCTGTCGCCGGTCGGCTATTCGCCCACGGGCGAGGTGTTCAACCTCAGCCTGGAGGACGTGGCCACCGCCGCGGCCATCGCGCTCAAGGCGGAGAAGCTGATCTTCCTGATGGAGACGCCCGGCGTCACCGACCGCAAGGGCAAGCTGCTCAAGGAGCTCACGGCGCAGGAGGCGGAGCAGGCGCTGCGCAGCCTGAAGGATCCGACTTCCGACGTGTCGTTCTACCTGCCGTGCGCAATCCGGGCCTGCCGCAACGGCGTGGGCCGCGCCCACCTGATCAGCCGCCATGTGGACGGCGCCATCGTGCAGGAGCTGTTCACGCGCGAGGGCGTGGGCACCATGATCACCAAGGACCCGGTGGAAAAGCTGCGCCAGGCCACCATCGACGACGTCGGCGGCATCCTCGCCCTGATCGAGCCGCTGGAGGCGGAGGGCATCCTGGTGCGGCGCTCGCGCGAACTGCTGGAGATGGAGATCGACCGCTTCTACGTGCTCGACTACGACGGCATCATCATCGGCTGCGCGGCGCTCTATCCCTTCCCGGAGGAGAAGGCGGGCGAGCTGGCCTGCCTCGCCGTGCATCCGGACTACCGCGATGCCGGACGCGGCGCCTCGCTGCTCGAGCGCATGCAGGAAGTGGCGAGGAAAAAGAAGTTCCGGCGCCTGTTCGTGCTCACCACCCGCACCGCGCACTGGTTCGTGGAGCACGGCTTCGCCGAAACCGGCGTGGAGGAGCTGCCGAAGCAGAAGCAGGCGCTCTACAACTATTCGCGCCGGTCCAAGGTGTTCGTGAAGCGAATCTAGGGACGGTTCCCGGGAGGACGTCGTGCCGAGCCCCATCGTCAAGTTGTTCGTCTGCTGCCTGCTGGCGCTTGCCTCGCTCGGCGCCCACGCGCGCGGCGGCGCGGCAGAGCCGAAGCAGGCGGTCGAGATCGGCATCGCGCCTTTCCTGCCGGTGCGCACGCTGGTGCAGAACTACGAACCGATGCGGGTGTATCTGGAGAAACGCCTGCACCGTCCGGTGATCTTCATCAGCGCGCCGGACTACAAGACCTTTACCGAGCGCACCCTGCACCGCGACTACGCCTACCTGATGACCGTGGCCCACGCGGCCTACCTGGCGGAGACCGATGCCGGCTACGTGCCATTGCTGCGGCCGACCAACTTCACCGAGCCGACGCTGGTGGTCGCCAGGAACGATCCCCTGGCCCGGGTCGCCGATCTGCGCGGCAAGACCATCGCCCTGTCGGACCCGCTCGCCATCGTGTCGATGCAGGCCCTGGCCATGCTGCGCGAGGCCGGCCTGGACCCGCAGCGCGACGTGGAGCTCAGGTATTTTCCGAACCACGGCGCGGCGGTCGGCCATGTCCTGTCGGGCGAGGCCGCCGCCGCCATCGTTTCCAACCGCGCGCTGGAGCAGATGCCGGCCGCCACCCAGGCCGGGGTCCGCATCGCGGGCACCTGGCATGAAGGGGCGGCCCCCGGCACGGTCTATCTGGCCAGCCCGCGCGTGTCGCATGCGGAAGCGGAGCAGTTCGCGCGCGCGGTGCTCGACTTCTTCGCCACCGCGGAGGGGCAGGAGGTGATGAAGCATCTCGGCTACGGCCGCCTGGTGCCGATGAAGGCCGAGGACCTCAAGCCCTATGCCGCCTATGCGTCATCCCTGAAGGCGGCGCTGGCCGGGGCCTCCCGGCCCTAGCCCCGGTTTCGCCGCCGCGGCATTCACCTTCGGCAAGCAGATGCGGCCGCTCAGTTCGAATCGAACCCTTCCCGGTGCCCTGGAGACGCTGCTGCGCCTGCTGGCCGCGGCCGCCGCGGCGGTGATGCTGGCCGGGTGGCTGCCGGCCCGGGCCTCGGATGCGCCGCCGCGCTTGACCGTGGGGGTCGCTCCCTACCTCAGCACCCGCGCCCTGCTGTCGGTGCACCGCCCGCTGCAGCTGTCCGTTCAAGGGCAGCTGGGCGCACAGGTCGAGATGTTCACGGCGTCGGATTTTCGTGCGTTCTACGCCAGCACGGTGGGCGGCGACTACGACCTGGCGATCATGCCGGCGCATCTGGCGCGGCTGGCCCACAGCGAGCACGGTTTTCTGCCGCTGGTGCGCTACACCTCGGGCGGACGCGGCCTGGTGGTGCCGCGCCACGCGAGCACCATCGCGACCGTCGACGACGTGCGCGTGCTCGCAGATGCCGGCGAGTTCCCCAACCTGGTATACGTGGCCCATCCGCGGCTGGCGCCGGACACGCGCGCAAACATCAAGGCGGCATTGCTGCGCTTCGCCCATGAGACGGCGGCGGGCCAGCGCTTCCTTGCCGACACCGGCTTTGGCGGACTGGTCGAGGTTCGCGCGCAGGATCTGCGCGCCGTGGATGTCTATCTGGCCGAAACCAGGCGCCTGCTCGCGCCGGCGCTGCCCTGACCCCTGCCGGCTGCGGCTAGTGGGTTTCGCCCCGGCGTGTTAGGATTCCGGACATAACAACAGACTTGCGGGCACGAGCGGATGACCGGCCCGCCTTGAATACGGGGGAGCGCGGACGTGGCGGGGTTTGCCATCTGGATGATGGGTACAAGGCAAGGTCTCATCTGGAACGAAGCTCCGTCGTGTCGCCCGCCGACCCCAGCCGCTGACGTCGTTCACCGCCTGCCGCCCCCGCGGGGTGCCTGGCTATGAGCTCCGGCCGTTTCCCTTCGCTCCGTCTCAAGATCGTCCTCGCCAGCGTGCTGGTCGAAATCGTCATGCTCACCCTGCTGGTGGCCAATGGCGTGCGCCTGGTGGAGGAAAGCCTCACCACCCAGGCGCTGGAGAAGAACGAGGAATTCCAGCCGCTGTTCGGCGCGGCCCTGGTCGGTCCGCTGGCGCAGCGCGACTATGCCACGCTGCAGGAAATCCTGGACGAGCTGCGCAGCGAGCGCGGCGTCCCTTACCTGGTCCTGTTCGACAACTACGGCCGGCTGGTGGCGTCCTCCGGCTGGGAGCGCGGCAAGCCGCTGCCGCTGCCCGAAGTCGCGTCCGAGTTCGGCAGCACCGGCAAGATCTTCCACACGCGCATGCCGATCCAGCTCGCCGGCACGGTGTACGGCGAACTGCGCTACGGGCTGGACACCGACTTCCTGACGCTGGCGAAGCAGCGGCTGCTGAACCAGAGCCTGGTGATCGCGGCCACCGAGATCGTGCTGTCGATCATGCTGCTCACCCTGCTCGGCTACTGGCTCACCCGCCACCTCGTGCTGCTGACGGAGGCCAGCCAGCAGGTGGCCTCCGGCCGCTTCGACTTCAAGCTGCCGGTGCGCGGCCACGACGAGGTGGGCGTGCTCACCCGCAGCTTCAACCAGATGTCCGCGGCGGTGCGCGACCGGATGCAGGAGTTGCAGGAAAGCGAGCGCCGCTTCCATGCCATCGCCGACTACACCTACGACTGGGAATCGTGGATCGCGCCCGACGGGAAGCTGCTGTGGGTGAACCCTTCGGTGCAGCGGGTCACCGGCTACACCCCGGCGGAGGTCGTCGCCATGCGTGACTTCCCGGTCTCGATCGTGGTGCCCGAGGAACGGGAGCGGGTGTATGCCGAGTTCAAGCGTGCCATCGGCGGCACCTCGGGCGAGAACTTCGAAATGCGCGTGTTGCGCAAGGACGGCGGCGTGGTCTGGTGCTCGGCGGCCTGGCAGCCGATCTACGGGCCCCAGGGCGAATATCTCGGCATCCGCGCCGGCATCCGCGACATCACCGAGCTGAAGGAAGCGCAGGTCGTGCTGCAGGAGGCGATCGACGAGCTCAGGCAATCCGAGGACGTGCAGCGTCGCCTGCTGGAGCAGTCGCGCCAGGAGCAGGCGCGCATGTCGTCGCTGCTGTCGGCGATGAACATCGGCATCCTGTTCGAGAATGCCGAGAACCGCGTGATCTACGTCAACGCCGCGTTCCGCCGCATCTGGCTGATCCGCGACAATGTCGAGCTTGCCGGGCGCCTGACCCAGGAGGTGCTGAGCTACTCGGCGAACGTGCTGGCGCGCCCCGATCATTTCTCCAAGCACGTGCTATACGTGATGGACACGCATGAAGTCAGCGAGACCTTCGAGATCGTCATGGCCGACGGACGCGTGGTGACCCAGCTGTCCTATCCGGTGCGCGACTCGGAAGGCCGCTTCATCGGCCGGCTGTGGATCTACGAGGACGTCACGCGCGAGCGCCAGACCGCGGAGCAGCTCATCTACCTGGCGGAGCGCGATTCGCTCACTGGCCTCTACAACCGCCACCGCTTCCAGGAGGAACTCGCGCGCATGATGGTGGACGTGGACCGGCGCAATTCCTTCGGCGCGCTGCTGTTCTTCGATCTCGACGAGTTCAAGTACGTCAACGACACCTTCGGCCACCGCGCCGGCGATGCCATGCTCATCCGCGTGGCAGGGGAGGTGAGCGCGCTCATCCGCCGCAACGAGATCTTCAGCCGTCTGGGGGGCGACGAGTTCGCGGTGCTGCTGCCGGACGCCGGCGAGAAGGAGGCCACCATGCTCGGCGAGCGCATCGTGCGCGCCATTTCCCAGATCCCGTTCCGCTTCGAGGGCCAGAACATCCGCCTGACCACCAGCCTCGGCATCGCCCTGTATCCGGCCCAGGGCACCAACGCCGAGGAGCTGATCGCCCACGCCGACGCGGCCATGTACCAGGCGAAGGAGGCGGGCAAGAACGCCTGGCGCGTCTACCGCTCCGACCTGGACGCTTCGCGCCAGATGCTGTCGCGCCTGACCTGGAACGAGCGCATCACCAACGCGCTGGAGAAAGGGCTGCTGCGCCTGCACTTCCAGGGCGTGTACGGCGCCCGCAACAATGTCCTGTCGCACCTGGAGGTGCTGGTGCGCATGGTGGACGAGGCCGACCCGGAGCGACTGATCATGCCCGGCCACTTCATCACCCTGGCGGAACAGAGTGGCAAGATCCTCGACATCGACCGCTGGGTGATCGAGGAAAGCATCAAGCTGCTCGCCCGCTCGCCGGACGTGCCGTCGCTGGCGGTGAACATTTCCGGCCGCTCCTTCGACGACCCGGCGCTGCCCCAGTTCATCGGCGACCGCCTGGAGCAATACCGGGTCGAACCCTATCGGCTGCTGGTGGAGCTGACCGAGACCTCGGCCGTGTCCGACCTGCACGACGCCCAGCGCTTCATCGAGGCGCTGCACGTCACCGGCTGCCGCATCTGCCTCGACGACTTCGGCAGCGGCTTCTCGTCCTTCGCCTACCTCAAGCACCTCAAGGCGGACATCCTCAAGATCGACGGCCTCTTCATCCGCGACCTGCCCAACGACCACGACAACCAGGTGTTCGTGAAATCCATCGTCGACGTGGCGCGCGGCATGCGCAAGATCACCATCGCCGAGTTCGTCGAGGACGCGGAAACCCTCGCCATGCTCCGGCAGTTCGGGGTCGACCTGGTGCAGGGCTACCACCTCGACATGCCCGCCGCCGACCATCCCTCGCTGAAGGTGCTGGCGGGTTGATCCGGGTCTTTTGCGCTATCATTGGCGCTTTGACCGCAGCATTGAGGAAACCCCGATGGCAAGAATGGTGCATTGCGTGAAGCTCGGCCGCGAAGCGGAAGGGCTCGATTTCCCGCCCTATCCGGGCGAACTGGGCAAGCGGATCTTCGACAGCGTGTCGAAGGAGGCCTGGCAGGGCTGGATCCGCCTCCAGACCATGCTCGTGAACGAGAACCGCCTGAACCTGGCCGATGCGCGCGCGCGCAAGTACCTCGCCGAGCAGATGGAGGCCTATTTCTTCGGCGGCGGCGCCGACGCGCCGTCCGGCTTCGTCCCGCCGCGCGGCAAGTAGGCGCCGCCCGCCCGCATCAGGCCGCCTCCGGGCGGCTTTTTTGTCGGCGCTGTCACAGAACTGTCACAAGCCGCCCCGGACGAGCCGCTAGAATAAAAGTTTTGTCGCATCCCAGATGAACGCGCTTGCCCGCACCGACCTGTTCCTGAACCGCGAGCTGTCGCAGCTGGCCTTCAATCGCCGCGTGCTGGCCCAGGCCGAGGATGCGCACACGCCGCTGCTGGAGCGCCTGCGCTTCCTGTGCATCGTCAGCAGCAATCTCGACGAGTTCTTCGAAATCCGCGTGGCGGGGCTGAAGGAGCAGATCAAGTACGGCGGCATTGCCGGCCCCGACGGGCTCGCCGCCCGCGACGTGTTCCGGGCGGTGAGCGCGGCGGCGCACGAGCTGATCGACCGCCAGTACCGGCTGCTGAACGAGACCATCCTGCCGTCCCTGGCGCGCGAGGGCATCCGCTTCCTGCGGCGCACCCACTGGAACGAGACGCAGCAGCAGTGGGTGCGCGCCTACTTCTTCGACCACGTGATGCCGGTGCTCACGCCCATCGGCCTCGACCCGGCCCACCCCTTCCCGCGGGTGCTGAACAAGTCGCTCAACTTCGCGGTGGAACTGGAGGGCAAGGACGCCTTCGGCCGCAGCTCCGGCACGGCGGTGGTGCAGGCGCCGCGGGTGCTGCCGCGGGTGATCCGCATGCCGCGCGAGATCGCCGGCTGCGAGCACGGCTTCGTGTTCCTGTCCTCCATTCTGCATGCCCACGTGGGCGAGCTGTTCGCGGGCATGCAGGTGAAGGGCTGCTACCAGTTCCGCGTCACCCGCAACAGCGATCTCTTCGTCGACGAGGAGGAGATCACCAACCTGCGCGAGGCGCTGCAGGGCGAGCTGCCCCACCGCCAGTTCGGCGATGCGGTGCGGCTGGAGGTGGCCGACAACTGCTCGCCGGCGATGGCGAAATTCCTGCTGACCCAGTTTCATCTGGAGCCGGAAGACTTTTACCAGGTCACCGGCCTGGTCAACCTGGTGCGGCTGATGCAGGTGCCGGACTGGGTGGACCGGCCCGACCTGAAGTTTTCGCCTTTCGTTCCCGGCCTCCCGCCGCCGCTGGCGCCCGAGGCGGACCTGTTCCGGCTCATCCGCCGTGGCGACATCCTGCTGCATCACCCGTTCCAGTCGTTCAACCCGGTGATCGAATTCATCCAGCAGGCGGCGCGGGACCCGCTGGTGCTGTCCATCCGCCAGACGGTGTACCGCACCGGCACCGACTCGGAGATGATGGAAGCGCTGATGGGCGCCGCGAAGAGCGGCAAGGAGGTCACGGTGGTGGTGGAGCTGCTGGCGCGCTTCGACGAGGAGGCCAACATCAACTGGGCGCAGCGCCTGGAAGAGGCGGGCGCGCACGTGGTCTACGGCGTGGTGGGCTACAAGACCCACGCCAAGATGGCCCTGGTGGTGCGGCGCGAGGGCGACAGCCTGCGCCGCTACGTGCACCTGGGCACGGGCAACTACCATCCGCGCACCACCAAGCTATACACCGACTTCGGCCTGTTCACCTGCCACGAGGGCATCTGTACCGACGTCGCCGACGTGTTCATGCAGCTCACCGGCCTGGGCCAGGCGGGCGAACTGTCCTACCTGTGGCAGGCGCCCTTCACCCTGCACGACCGGCTGCTCGCCGCCATCCGGCGCGAGGCCGAACACGCGCAGCAGGGGCGCCCCGCGCGCATCGTGGCCAAGATGAACGCCCTGGTCGAGCCGCAGGTGATCCAGGCGCTATACGCGGCATCCCAGGCCGGCGTGAAGATCGACCTGATCGTGCGCGGCGTGTGCGCGCTCAGGCCCGGCGTCCCAGGCGTGTCCGACCACATCCGCGTGCGCTCCGTCATCGGCCGCTTCCTCGAGCACACACGCATCTTCTGGTTCCGTAACGACGGCGCCGACGACGTGTACCTGGCCAGCGCCGACTGGATGCACCGCAACCTGTTCCGTCGCATCGAGGTCGCCTTTCCCGTGCTCGACCGCAAGCTGAAAAAGCGCGTGATCAAGGAAGGCCTCGAACCCTACCTCAAGGACAACACCCAGGCCTGGGAGATGAGCGCCGACGGCGAGTACCTGCGCCGCACGCCGCGGCGCGGCAAGCCGTACAGCGCGCAGCTCGCCCTGCTGGCCGACCTGGCCCGGACTGCGCCCGAAGGTGGCCCGGGAGATTGAACTCAAGCTGCGGGTGCAGGCGGCGGATGTGCCGCTGCTGCGCGCCACCCTGACCCGCCTGGGCGGCGGCGCGCGTGCGCGCGAGAGCAAGCTCGCCAGCCTCTACTTCGACACCCCGCAGCTGGCCCTGCTTGGCGCCGGCGCCGCCCTGCGCGTGCGCCGCATGGGGCGGCGCTGGGT
>CAYUJV010000116.1:8700-8950 GCA_964445085.1 uncultured Burkholderiales bacterium | reverse complement strand
CCAGCCCCGCGCCTCCGGCGTCGCGCGCACGCCGCAGGCGAGGCTTGCGCCCATGCCCCGGACCGCTTCCGGGCAGGGCACGAGCCGCACCGCCTCCGGCGCCAGGATCCGCGCCAGTTCGGCATCCGCCGGGCGCACGACCACGACCACCTGATCCACCGCGGGCTGAAGCTGGCGCAGGGCGGCCAGGACCAGGGGCGTGCCGTCGGGGAGGGGATGCAGCAGCTTGTTGGAGCCGAAGCGGATGCTC
>CAYUJV010000116.1:274-8670 GCA_964445085.1 uncultured Burkholderiales bacterium | reverse complement strand
TGCCGGCGATCACGCGCTGAAGTCGGCGCAGTGCGCTGCGGCTTGCCGTTCCGCGGCGGCGACGAGCCGCACGCCGTTGCGCGCCGCGATCAGGTCGGCCAGGATCGCCACGGCAATCTCCGCCGGCGTGTGGGAGCCGATGGGCAGCCCGACCGGGCCGCGCAGGCGGGCGATCTGGTCCGCGGCCAGGTCGAACAGCGCCAGGCGCTCGCGGCGTCGGGCGTTGTTGCGGCGCGAGCCGAGGGCGCCGACGTAGAAGGCGTCGGAGCGCAAGGCTTCGAGCAGAGCCATGTCGTCGAGCTTGGGGTCGTGGGTGAGGGCGACGATGGCGGTGCGCGCGTCCGGACGCAAGGCCAGCACCGCGTCGTCGGGCATGCCTTCCACCAGGGTGGTGCCCGGCACGTTCCAGGTGGCGCGGTATTCCTCGCGCGGGTCGCACACCAGCACGGCGTAGTCCAGCGCCTGGGCCATCTCGGCGAGGTGGCGCGCGGTGTGCACCGCGCCGACGATCAGCAGGCGCAACTGCGGGCGGTGCACGCTGACCAGCGTGGCGCCGTCCCAGGAAAAGCCTTCCGTCGGCGACGGCGTGAACGGCGCCGAGCGGCCGCTGGCGAGATCGAGGCGGCGCGCGACGGGCTCCGCCGCTTCCAGCGCGCCGCACAGGGCATCCACGCTGGCGGCATCCGGGGCAGGCTCCAACACCAGTTCGAGCCTGCCGCCGCAGGGCAGGCCGATGCGCTGGTTTTCCTCCGCCGTGCCGCCGTAGCTCAAAATCTGCGGCAGCTTCGGCAGCCCAGCGCGCACGCGCTCGATCAGGTCCTGCTCGATGCAGCCGCCGGAGACCGAGCCGAACACCGCGCCGTCACCGCGAACCAGCACCATCGAGCCCGCCGGGCGCGGGCTAGAGCCATAGGTGCGCACGACCGTGGCCAGCGCGGCCCGGTGGCCCTGGGCGAGCCAGTCGCGCAGGGTGGAGAACAGCTCCAGGTCCGGGGCGGGCACTAGGCGAGTTCCTGAGTGCGGAAGGGCAGGGTGCGCAGGCGTTTGCCGGTCGCCGCAAACAGCGCGTTGGACACCGCCGGCGCGATGGGCGGCACGCCGGGCTCGCCCACGCCGCTGGGGTTGGCCGTGGACGGCACGATGTACACCTCCACCTGGGGCATCTCGCCGATGCGCAGCAGCGGGTAGTCGTGGAAGTTGGACTGCTCCACCTGGCCGTCCTTGAGGGTGATGGCACTGTAGAGCGCGGCGGACAGGCCGAAGCCGATGCCGCCCTCCATCTGGGCACGCACGATGTCCGGGTTGATGGCGATGCCGCACTCGACGGCGCACACCACGCGGTCCACCTTGAAGCTGCCGTCCGGCCGGACGCTCACGTCGGCGATCTCCGCCACCACGGTGCCGAAGGATTCGTGCACCGCGACGCCGCGCCCGCGGCGCACGCCTTGCACGGCGGCCAGCGGCTTGCCCCAGCCGGCCTTGGCGGCGGCGAGGTCCAGCGCCGCGAGATGGCGCGGCTGACCCTTGAGCAGCTCGCGCCGGAAGGCCACCGGGTCCTTGCCGGCGGCGTGGGCGACTTCGTCCACGAACACCTCGGTGGAGAAGGCGGTGTGCGTCGAGCCCACCGAGCGCCACCACTGCACCGGCACCGGATAGGTAGTCGTGTGCAGGTCCACCAGCAGGTTGGGAATGGCGTAGGGCAGGTTCGCGGCGCCCTCGACCGAGGTGACGTCGATGCCGTTCTTCAGCATGCCGGCCGCAAAAGCGGTGCCGGCGATGATGGATTGGCCCACCAGCCGGTGCTGCCAGGCCGCCAGCTTGCCGTCGGCGTCCAGGCCTGCGCGCAGCGTGTGGTAGAACATCGGGCGATACTGGCCGGCGCGCATGTCGTCCTCCCGCGTCCACACCATTTTCACCGGCGCGCGGCCGTTGATGGCCTTGGCGATCTGCACCGCTTCCAGCACATAGTCGGAGTGGGGATTGGCGCGGCGGCCGAAGCTGCCGCCGGCGTAGAGCATGTTGATCTTCACGTTCTCGACCGGGATGCCGAGCAGCTTGCCGACGCTGATCTGGTCGCCGGTCTGGGACTGCTCGCCGTTCCAGATTTCGCACTGGTTGCCGTCGAGCTTCACCACGCAGTCCAGGGGCTCCATCGCGGCATGGGCCAGGTAGGGAAACTCGAACGCCGCCTCCAGCCGCTTCGCCGCGCGGCCCATGGCCTTCTCGGCGTCGCCGACCTGGCGCGCGACCATGCCCGGCGAGCGCGCGAGGTTCCGATAGCGGTCGAACATGGCATCGCTGCCGAGCCTGAAGGCGTTGCTCTCGTCCCACTCCACCTTGAGGGCGTCGCGGCCCTTCTTCGCCGACCAGAAATCCCTGGCCAGCACCGCGACGCCGGTCGGGATCGCCACCACCTCCACCACCCCGGGCACCGCTTTCGCGCCGGCCGCGTCGAAGGATTTCACCTTCGCGCCGAAGCGCGGCGCGTGGGCGACCACGGCGGTGAGCATGCCGGGCAGCTTCACGTCGCTGGTGAACAGGGCGCTGCCATTGGTCTTGGGCTTGCTGTCCTTGCGCGGCGCGGCCTTGCCGATGTAGACGAAGTCCTTCGGATCCTTGAGGCGGATTTCCTCCGGTTCCGGCACCGGCTGCTCGGCCGCCTTGGCCGCGAGCTCGCCGAACCTGGCGCTGCGCTTGGAGGCGGCGTGGGACAGCACCCCGGCCTTCACGGTGATTTCACTTGCCGGCACGCCCCACTCCGCGGCCGCGGCGGCCACCAGCATGAAGCGCGCGGCCGCGCCGGCGCGCCGCATCTGCTCGTAGGAATTGGCCATGGCGGTGCTGCCGCCGGTGCCCTGCATCGGGCCCCACAGCAGGTTGTTGTAGCGCTTGGCATCCGCCGGCGCGCCTTCCACCCGGATCTGGCTCCACGCCGCGTCCAGTTCCTCCGCCACCAGGGTGGCCAGGCCGGTGTAGGTGCCCTGGCCCATCTCCAGATGCTTGGCGATGACGGTGACGCTGTCGTCCGGGGCGATGCGCACGAAGGCATTGGGTTCGAGCACCGCAGCCGGGGCGGTGGTGGTGACGGTCTTGCCGGGGCCCGATTCCACGGCGGCGTGGCCGGCGCGCAGGTAGACGGCGAGGGTGAGGCCGGCGCCCGCCTGCAGGAAACGGCGGCGGCTTTCGTTCACGATTTCGATGTCGCTCATGCCGGTCTCCTCACTTCAGGGATTTCGCCGCGAGATGGATCGCGGCACGAATGCGCTGGTAGGTGGCGCAGCGGCACAGGTTGCCGGACATGGCGTCATCGATGTCCGCGTCGCTGGGCTGCTTGTTGCCGGACAGCAGGGCGACTGCCGACATGATCTGCCCCGACTGGCAGTAGCCGCACTGCACCACGTCGAGCTTCTGCCAGGCGTTCTGCACGGCGCGGCCGACCTTGGAGTCGAGCCCCTCGATGGTGGTGATCTTCTGGCCGGCGACCGCCGACACCGGGGTGACGCAGGCGCGGATCGGATTGGCGCCCACATGGACGGTGCACGCGCCGCACTGGGCGATGCCGCAGCCGTACTTGGTTCCGGTCAATCCGAGGTGGTCCCGCAGCACCCACAGCAGGGGCGTGTCGGGGGCGGCATCGACCTTGTGCGTCTTGCCATTCACGGTCAGGGTGATCATGGTGCCTCCTGGTTAGGGAATGCCACCAGTATAGGCGATGCCGCGGCCTCCCCCAAAAACCGCCGGAAGCCGCATGGGTATTGGCTTTGCGGGCTGTCAGCCGGCGTGTTTTTGGCTATAATCCGCGCCGGCATTGCTAGATGCTTTTCTCTTTAAATCGGCTCAACTTTGTTTACGGAGGAAATCATGGATCAATCCCAACTCATCGCCGAGAAGCTGAAGCTCGACCAGGAGCTGCGGGAGTACATCAAGCACAACGGCTTCAATTACGCCGAGTACTGTGCGCCGCCCGCCGGCAGCTGGTATGAAAGCTACCGGCAGCGGGTGAAGGCGCTGGATGACCAGATGCTGCCCAAGATCGAGGGCTGGGTCGTGCCGAAGAAAGCGGCATGAGCTGACGTTCCGGAGCGGCTGTCCGGCCGCTCCTTCCTTGCCGTCCTATTCCAGAAATCCCAGCAAATCCTGCGGCGCGGCGATGCGGCCGTGGGCGCCCCAAGTTTCCGGCCGGTCTTCCGCGGCCAGATAGCCGTAGTCGGCGATCAACACCTTCATCCCGGCGGCGATCGCGGCTTGCACGTCGCGCTCCGCGTCACCCACGTACAGGCAGGCCTGCGCTGCGACGCCGATCTGGCGTGCGGCCGTCAGCAGCGGTTCCGGGTGGGGCTTGGCGTTGGCCGTGGTGTCGCCGCTGACGATGCAGGCGGCGCGGGAGTCCAGGGCGAGGGCGCGCATCAGGGGCAGGGTGAAGCGCGCCGGCTTGTTGGTGACCACGCCCCACTTCAGGCCGCGCTGCTCCAGTGTGCGCAGCACTTCGTCCATGCGCGGAAACAGCACGGTGTGGTCGCAGATGTGGCGCTCGTACAGGTCCAGGTATTGGCTGCGCATGGCGCCGAAGTCGGGGGCGTCCGGCGTGATGTTGAAGCCGAGCCGGAGCAGGCCGCGCGCGCCGTGGGAAGCCTGCGGCCGGATGGCCTCGAAGGGCAGGGGCGCGAGGCCATGCAGGCGGCGCTGCTCGTTGAGGGCGAAGCCGAGGTCGCGCGCGGTGTCGGCGAGGGTGCCGTCCAGGTCGAACAGGACGGCACGGATGGGATCAGGCATTTTTCCGGCAGGCGACGATGTAGTTGACGTCGGTGTCGCGGCCGAGCGAGTAGACCTTGGTGAAGGGGTTGTAGCTCATGCCGATGACCTCGCTCACGTTCAGGCCCGCCTCCCGGCAGTAGCGCGCGAGTTCGGACGGCTTGATGAACTTGGCGTAGTCGTGAGTGCCGCGCGGCAGCAGACTGAGCACGTATTCGGCGCCGATGACCGCGAACAGATAGGACTTCGGGTTGCGGTTGATGGTCGACAGGAACACGTGGCCGCCGGGCTTCACCAGTGTCGCGCAGGCGCGCACGATGCTGGCCGGGTCCGGCACGTGCTCCAGCATTTCCATGCAGGTGACCGCGTCGAACCGGCCGGGCATCTCCGCCGCCAGGGCTTCCGCCGAAACCAGGCGGTAGTCCACCTTGCGCCCGGATTCGAGCAGATGCAGCCGGGCGACCTTGAGCGCCTTCTCGCCCAGATCGATGCCGGTGACCTCGGCGCCGCGCGCGGCCATGCTCTCGGACAGGATGCCGCCGCCGCAGCCCACGTCCACCACCTGCTTGCCGGCGAGCCCCACGATCCCGTCGATGTAATCCAGGCGCAGCGGATTGATCTCATGCAGCGGCTTGAATTCGCTGTTGGGGTCCCACCAGCGGTGGGCGAGGGCGGAAAACTTCTGCAGTTCGGCTTCGTCGGCGTTCATGCCAGTAACCATTGCTCAGTGACCATTGCTCAATACCCGTTGCCAGTGGCCGGCCTTGGCGGCGAGCTCCTGGCTGTCCAAAGTTTTCAGAGTGCGGTTTTCCACCAGCAGTTCCCCGCCCACCCACACATGGCTGACATGCTCGCGGCCGGCGGCGTAGACGAGGTGCGAGGCGACATCATAGCAGGGCGAGGTTTCCGCGCCGGAGAGGTCCAACGCGATCATGTCGGCGGCCTTGCCCGGGACGAGCGAGCCGATGCGCTCGTCCAGGCCGAGGGCGCGGGCGGCATTGATCGTGGCCAGGGCAAGCGCGTGGTGGGCGCCGAGCGCCGTGGGGTCGCCGCTTGCGCCCTTGGCCAGCAGCGCGGCGGTGCGCGCCTCGTTGAGGATGTCGAGCCGGTTGTTGCTGGCGGCGCTGTCGGTGCCGAGCCCGATGTTCACGCCCTTGCCGGCGAGTCGGGCGACGGGCGCGATGCCGCTCGCCAGCTTGAGGTTGGAGCTGGGGCAATGCGCCACGTGGATGCCGCGTTCGGCCACGAGTTCGATCTCCTCGTCGGTCAGGTGCACCATGTGCACCGCGATCAGACTCGGGCCGAGCAGGCCCAGGGCCTGCATGCGCGCCAGCGGCCGGAGCTTGTGCTGGGCGAGGCTCTCGCGGATCTCGTCCTCGGTTTCGTGCAGGTGGACGTGGAGCGGAAGCTCCAGCTGGTCGGCCAGCGTCAGGATCTTCTCGAAGCTGCGGTCGCTGACCGTGTACGGGGCATGGGGCGCCATGCAGAAGGACAGCCGCTGCTCGGTGCGGAAGCGGTCGCGCACTTCCAGCCCCTTGCGCAGGTAGTCCTCGGCATCCGCGGCATAGGCGCTCGGGAACTCGACGGCAATGATGCCCACGGCCGCGCGCATGCCGCTGTCGAGCACGGCCTGCGCGCTTGCCTCCGGGAAGAAATACATGTCGTTGAAACAGGTGATACCGCTGCGCAGCATTTCCGCGCACGCCAGCAGCGAGCCGTCGCGCACGAATTCCCGCGATACGTGCTTCGCCTCCGCCGGCCAGATGTGCTGCTTGAGCCAGTCCATCAGCGGCAGGTCGTCCGCCAGCCCGCGCATGAGGGTCATCGCCGCATGGGTGTGCAGGTTGATCAGGCCGGGCAGCAGCACCCGCTGCCCCAGATCGTAACTGGCCACGGCGGAATGGCGCGCCTGCGCCTCCGGCGTGGGCAGCAGCTCGGCGATGATGCCGCCACGGACGAGAATGCTGTGATCTTCCAGCACGATGCCGGCGGGCTCGACTGGAATGATCCAGCGCGCGCTCAGCAGGAATTCAGCTTCTTTTCTCATCGGACGTCAAAAAAAAGCCCCGCGCGGGGCGGGGCTCTCTGGAGCGTTGCCAGCTCAGTCGGCAGAGGATTTCTGCACCTTGATTTCCACCACGACGCGGCGGTTCGGCTGCAGACATTCGATCAGCTTCTTGTTGTGGCGGTTGGCGGGGCCCTTGATGTTGTCGCAGGACACGACCGGCTCGGACTTGCCTTTGGCGGCGGTTTCCAGGCGGTTGGCCTCGATGCCCTGGGAGACCAAGTAGTTCTTGACCGCTTCGGCGCGGCGCTCGGACAGATTCATGTTGTACTTGTCGCTACCGATGCGATCCGCGTGGCCGGTGATGAGCAGCACTTCCACCTGCGGGTACTGCTTCATCTTGCCGACGACCTCGTCGTCCAACACTTTCTTGCCGTCCGGGCGCACCACCGCCTTGTCGAAGTCGAACAGGGCTTCGGCCTGGATGGTGACCTTCTCGAACGCGGGCTTGGCGGGGCCGGTGGGCGGAACCAGCGGCGCGGCCGGCACGGTGTCCTGCTTGGCGGCGGCGGCCGGGGCGGCTTTCTTCACCAGATCCGGATCGCATTCCTCGGTGGCCATGGACGGGGTCCAGTAGCCGGCGCGCCAGCACTGGCCATAGTTGTTCTTCCACACATGACCGTTGCTGTCATACCAGTAGCCGGCGGAGCGCTGGGCCGGTTCGGTGTGCGCCAGCGCGGCCGCGCCGGTGAGCGCAAAGGTCAGTGCAACCAGGACACCGGAAATTCGCTTTGCAATAATCGCCATGTTGAAACCTTTCTTCTTTAACTGTGGGTCTTTTGATGATAGACGGGGGAAAGCCATCAGGAAGCTCCTTTCGATAATAAACATAAAGTTAGGGAAATACAAGGTTGAGGCGCCGCGCGCAGGCCCTCGTCCGGGGTGCGCGGCATCCGGTTTGCTCCAGTGGCCTGGGTGTCGGCCGCGTGTTACACTTGAGAGTATTTTTTTCCGCCTCGCGCCCGCTGCGGGCGCAACATAACTAGCTGAAAAACATGGATCAATTCGCCAAAGAAACGCTTCCCGTCAGCCTTGAAGAGGAGATGCGCAATTCCTATCTCGATTACGCCATGAGCGTGATCGTGGGCCGCGCGCTTCCGGACGTGCGCGATGGCCTGAAGCCGGTGCATCGCCGCGTGCTGTTCGCCATGCACGAATCGAACAACGTGTGGAACCGCCCGTACGTGAAGTGCGCCCGCGTGGTCGGTGACGTGCTCGGTAAGTATCACCCCCACGGCGACACGGCAACCTACGAAGCCCTGGTGCGCATGGCGCAGGACTTCTCCATGCGCTACACGCTGATCGACGGCCAGGGCAACTTCGGTTCCGTCGACGGCGACTCGCCTGCGGCCTACCGCTACACCGAATCCCGCCTGGAACGCATCAGCTCCGAGATGCTCGCCGATATCGACAAGGAAACTGTCGATTTCGTTCCCAACTACGACGGCAAGGAGATGGAGCCGACGGTCCTGCCGACCAAGGTGCCGAACCTGCTGATCAATGGCTCCTCGGGCATCGCGGTGGGCATGGCGACCAACATCCCGCCGCACAACCTGAACGAGGTGGTGGACGCCTGCCT
>CAYUJV010000116.1:0-253 GCA_964445085.1 uncultured Burkholderiales bacterium | reverse complement strand
CGACCTGATCGACATCGTGCCGGCGCCGGACTTCCCCACCGCCGGCATCATCTTCGGCGTCGCCGGCATCAAGGAAGGCTACCGCACCGGCCGCGGCCGGGTGGTGATGCGTGCGCGCACCCACTTCGAGGATCTGGACAAGGCCGGCAACCGCCAGGCCATCATCATCGACGAGCTGCCCTACCAGGTGAACAAGGCCAACCTGTGCGCCAAGATCGGCGAGCTGGTGCGCGAGAAGGCCATCGAGGGGATC
>CAYUJV010000115.1:0-9095 GCA_964445085.1 uncultured Burkholderiales bacterium | reverse complement strand
GGGCGAGCGCGAGGGCACGGTCACCAACTCCGAGCGCCGCATCAGCCATGTGCGCGCCGCGGTGCCGCCGCCGGGCGAGGCGCGGCCGGACTGGGCCATCGCCGTGGACTTCGCCCGCCGCCTCGGCCCGCTGCTGCACCGCGACGCCGCGCGCCTGTTCCCCTACGCGCACGTGGAACAGGTGTTCGAGGAGCATCGCGCATCCACCCGCGGCCGCGACCTGGACATCACCGGCCTCAGCTATCGCCTGCTGGACGAATGCGGGCCGCAGCAGTGGCCCTTTCCCGAAGGCGCCGCCAGCGGCCGCGCCCGCCTGTACGAAGACGGCCGTTTCCAAACCGCGAACGGCAGGGCGCGGTTCGTGGCCGCAGCCTACCGTCCGGTGGCCGAGCCGGCCGACGCGCGCTTCCCGCTGCGCCTCACCACCGGCCGCCTGCGCGACCAGTGGCACGGCATGAGCCGCACCGGCAAGGTGCCGCGCCTGTTCAGCCACGTGGAGGAGCCGGTGCTGTCCATGAACGCGCAGGACCTGGCGCGGCGCGGCCTGCGCGACGACGACCTGGTGCGCGTGAAAAGCCGGCGCGGCGAAGTCGTGCTCAAGGTGCGCGCCGCGGACGAGGTCAGCCCCGGCCAGCTCTTCCTGCCCATGCACTGGGGCGGCGCCTCCCTCAGCGGCTTCGGCGTGAATGCCCTCACCGTCGCTGCCACCGACCCGCACTCCATGCAGCCCGAGCTCAAGCACGCGGCGGTGCAGGTGGAGAAGGCGAAGCTGCCCTGGCGCATGGTGGCGCTGCGCCGCGGCCGTGACTTCGTCGCGCGCCAGGCAGTGGCGCAGTTCATGCAGCAGTTTCCCTTCGCCAGCCTCACCCTGGTGGGCCGCGACGAGCCGGTGCTGCTGCTGCAGGCGGCGGCGGCCGAAGCCCCGCAGGAAAGTGTCCTGCGCGCGCTCGACCACCTGCTCGGCATGGGCGACGACGCGGCTGCGTTGAGCTACCGCGACGACCGGCGCGGCATCTCCAAGCGCGCCTGGGTGGAGGCGGGCAGCATCCACGGCATCCGCCTCACCGGCGAAACCCAGTCCGTCGCCTGGCTCAGGGACGCCGTGCTCAGCGGCATGCCCATCGCCGCGCTGCGGTCCTGGGTGTTCGCCCCCACCGCGACTGCGCCGGCGGGCGTCAAGCCGCGGGGGCGCGTCGTGTGCAACTGCCTCGACGTATCCGAGGCGAGCATCCGCGCCGCCGTCGAGCGCGGCGCCGACCTCGCCGCCCTGCAGGCCGAATTGAAGTGCGGGACCCAGTGCGGGTCCTGCGTGCCGGAGCTGCGTCGCCTGGTGGGCGAGCGCGGGCGTCCCGACAGCGAATCACGAGCAGCATGAAGGAGCGGAAATGGGCTATGCCAACTATCTGAAGGAAATCGGGCGCGGCGCCCAGGGTGCGCGCCCGCTGAGCGAGGCGGATGCCCACCAGCTGATGAGCGCCATGCTGGACGGCGGCGTGCCCGACCTGGAGCTGGGCGCGATCCTGACCGCCCTGCGCATGAAGGGCGAGACCCTGGACGAGCTGCTTGGCTTCTACGAGGCGATGGACGAGCGCCTCAACCGGATTGCGCTCGCCGGCAGCACTCCGCGGCCCATCGTCATTCCGACCTACAACGGCGCGCGGCGGCAGGCCAACCTCACGCCGCTGATCGCGCTCTGGCTGCGGCAGTTCGGCATCCCGGTGCTGCTGCACGGCACGCTGGAGGGTCACGGCCGCGTGGCGACCGCCTACATCCTGCGCGAGCTGGGGATGCTGCCCTGCACCACGGTGTCGCAGGCGGCGGCGCAGCTCGCCACCGAGCGCATCGCCTTCGTGCCGACCAGCGTGCTGTCGCCGGGACTGACGGCCCTGCTCAACGTACGCAGCCGGCTCGGCCTGCGCAACACCGCGCACACCCTGGTGAAGCTGATCGACCCGTTCGAAGGGGCCGGCCTGCGCATGATCAGCGTCAGCCACCCGGACTACGTGCGCCTGGTGTCGGACTTCCTCGCCGCCACCGGCACCGACGCGCTGCTGATGCGCGGCACCGAGGGCGAGCCCTTCGCCAACCCCAAGCGCCGGCCGGACATCCTGCATTTCCACAACGGCGAGGAAAGCCTGCTGTTCGAGGCCGAGACCGGGCCCATCGCCAGCCTGCCCACCCTGCCGGACGCCGCCGACGCGGTGAGCACCGCGGCCTGGATCAAGCGCGTGCTGGCGCGGGAGGTATTCGCGCCGCAGCCGCTGGTGAACCAGCTGGCGTGCTGCCTGTACGCATCGGGCTACACCCAGGACTTCAACCAGGCCAAGGCGATCGCGGCGGTGGAGACCGGCAGCCTGGCGGCGGCGTGATCTTTAATTTTTTTTACCACAGAGGCACAGAGGCACAGAGAAATGCAAACTATTTCTTGTCGGGAAGATTCATCCCGAAACTTCACCGTCCATGTACGGTTCTTGCCTTTGAGCTTCTCTGTGTCTCTGTGCCTCTGTGGTGAGTTTATTGGAGAAGAACCATGAAGCGCATGAAATTGGTGATGGTGGGCAACGGCATGGCCGGGGTGCGCACCCTGGAGGAGCTGCTGAAGCTGGCGCCGGACCTGTACGACATCACGGTGTTCGGGGCCGAGCCCTACGCCAACTACAACCGCATCCTGCTGTCGCCGGTGCTGGCGGGGGAGCAGACCATCCGCGACATCATGCTCAACGACGTGGACTGGTACGAGCAGAACGGCATCAGGCTGCACCTCGGCAAGAAGGTCGAGCACATCAACCGCGCCACGCGCACGGTGATCGCCGACGACGGCACCAGCGCCGAGTACGACCGGCTGATCCTGGCCACCGGCTCCAGGCCGTTCATGCTGCCGGTGCCGGGCAGGGAGCTCGATGGCGTGATCAGCTTCCGCGACATCCACGACGTGGATGCCATGATCGACGCCTCGGGCAAGTTCAGGCACGCCGTGGTCATCGGCGGCGGCCTGCTCGGGCTGGAGGCGGCGAACGGCCTCAAGCAGCGCGGCATGGACGTGAGCGTGGTGCACCTGCCGGATTACCTGATGGAGCGCCAGCTCGATCCGGTGGCCGCCGGCATGCTGCAGAAATCGCTGGAGGGGCGCGGGCTGAAGTTTCTGCTCGGCAAGAACACCGCGGAGCTGGTCGGGCACGACGGCCGCGTCACCGCCGTGAAGTTCAAGGACGGCTCCGAGGTCCCCGCCGACCTGGTGGTGATGGCCGTGGGCATCCGCCCCAACACCGAGTTGGCCGAGCGCGCCGGCCTGTACGTCAACCGCGGCGTGGTGGTGAACGACACGCTGCAGACCTACGATCCGCGCATCTACGCCGTGGGCGAGTGCGTCAGCCACCGCGGCGTGGCCTACGGCTTGGTGGCGCCGCTGTTCGAGATGGCCAAGGTGTGCGCGAACCACCTGGCGGAGATGGGCATCGGCCGCTACGTCGGCTCGGTCATCTCCACCAAGCTCAAGGTCACCGGCATCGACCTGTTCTCCGCCGGCGACTTCATGGGCGGCGAGGACAGCGAGGAGATCGTGCTGTCCGACCCCATGGGCGGCGTGTACAAGAAGCTGGTGATCAGGGACGACAAGCTCGCCGGCGCCGTGCTCTACGGCGACACGGTGGACGGCGCCTGGTATTTCCAGCTGCTGCGCGAAGGGCGCAACATCGCCGACATCCGCGACAGCCTGATGTTCGGCCAGAGCCACCTCGGCGACACCGGCCACCAGGGCCAGAACAAGGCCGCCGCCATGGGTGACGAGATGGAGGTGTGCGGCTGCAACGGCGTGTGCAAGGGCGAGATCGTCAAGGCCATCAAGGAAAAGGGCCTGTTCACCGTGGAGGACGTGCGCAAGCACACCAAGGCCTCGTCCTCCTGCGGCTCCTGCACCGGCCTGGTGGAGCAGATCCTCGCCTTCACCCTGGGCGGCGACTACTCGGCCCAGCCCAAGACCAAGGCGATGTGCGGCTGCACCGAGCACACCCACGAAGCGGTGCGCCAGGCCATTCGCGAGCACAAGCTGCTGTCCATCCCCCAGGCGATGAAATTCCTGGAATGGCGCACCCCCAATGGCTGCGCCACCTGCCGCCCGGCGCTCAACTACTACCTCATCTCCACCTGGCCGCACGAGGCGAAGGACGATCCGCAGTCGCGTTTCATCAACGAGCGGGCGCATGCCAACATCCAGAAGGACGGCACCTATTCGGTGGTGCCGCGCATGTGGGGCGGCATCACCACTCCCAGCGAGCTCAAGCGCATCGCCACCGTGGCGGAGAAGTTCCACATCCCGACGGTGAAGGTCACCGGCGGCCAGCGCATCGACCTGCTGGGGGTGAAGAAGGAAGACCTGCCCAAGGTGTGGGCCGAGCTCGACATGCCTTCCGGCCATGCATACGGCAAGGCGCTGCGCACGGTGAAGACCTGCGTCGGCTCCGAGTGGTGCCGCTTTGGCACCCAGGATTCGACCCGGATGGGCATCGACCTGGAACAGGCGTTCTGGAAGATGTGGGCGCCGCACAAGGTCAAGCTCGCGGTGTCCGGCTGCCCGCGCAACTGCGCCGAGGCGGCGATCAAGGACGTGGGCATCATCGGCGTCGATTCCGGCTGGGAGATCTACGTCGCCGGCAACGGCGGCATCAAGACCGAGATCGCCGAGTTCCTGGTGAAGGTGAAGACGGCGGAGGAGGTGCTGGAGTATTCCGGCGCCTTCCTGCAGATCTATCGCGAGGAGGCCTGGTACCTGGAGCGCACGGTGCACTGGGTGCAGCGCGTGGGCATGGACTACGTGAAGCAGCGCGTGCTGGAGGACGAGGAAGGTCGCAAGGCCGCCTACGGCCGGCTGATGTATGCCCTGCAGGCCGAGCGCGACCCCTGGCTGGAGCGCGCCCGCCATGGCGTGGCAAAGCACGAATTCGAAGCATTGACGGTATAGGAGAGCGCCATGAACGAATGGATCCGGATCGCCAGCCTGGAAGACATCCCCAGGCTCGGCGCGCGCGTGGTGCGCACCGCCGGCGGCGACATCGCCATCTTCCGCACCGCGGACGACCAGGTCTTCGCCGTCAACGACCGCTGCCCGCACAAGGGCGGCCCGCTGTCACAGGGCATCGTGGCCGGCACCACCGTCACCTGCCCGCTGCACGGCTGGAAGATCCAGCTCGAAAGCGGCGAGGCGGTGGCGCCGGATGTGGGGTGCGCGGGGCGGCACGGGGTGAAGGTGGAGGGTGGGGTGGTGTATCTCTCCAAATCGGCGCTGAGCGAATCCCGCGCATCCATGCAAATGGCTTGCAGCGGTTGACATTTGCATTCCCGCCTGCACGGGGCAGGAATGCTCCGCCGTGCGCTCGACAATGTAAACGAAATGCTTATATTGTCGCCCAATGATCAAGTCGTTCGCCTGTCGTGAAACCGAGAAGGTCTTTCATCGGGGGAGGGTTCGCAAGCTGCCGCGTGAGATCCAGCCACGTGCGCTGATGCGCCTGATGCAGATCGATGCGGCAGTGCGGATCGAGGACTTGCGGCTGCCGCCGTCGAACCGCCTGGAGCCCCCCAAGGGGAACCGGAAAGGCCCGTGGAGCATACGTATCAACGATCAGTGGCGCATATGTTTCCGATTCGAGGGCAGCGACGCGTTCGACGTCGAAATCGTCGATTACCACTGAATGAGGTCGAGCATGGCGAAAAAACACCCTCCCATCCACCCCGGCGCATTCCTTTCCGAACTGCTCGGCGAACTGAACATCAGCCAGGCCAGGCTCGCGCGCGAGATCGGCGTGTCGCCCATGCGCATCTCGCACATCGTAAAAGGCACGCGCCCCGTCACGGCGGATATCGCCCTGCGCCTGGGGCGCTACTTCGGCCAGTCGGCACAGTACTGGCTCAATCTGCAGGCGCGCTACGATCTGGACTGCGCCCTGGATGAAATCGGAAAAGACGCGCTGTCGGCGATCCAGCCGATCGCGGCCTGAGGAAAAGGATGGCAATGCAACGCTCGGCCTGGTTCTCCCGGGCCTTTCTTCCCTTGGACCACACACCCCTCCGTGGCTGATCCCGGCCGGTCCGCTCCCCCCCGCTGGCATTCCGCCCCCGTCTGACGTACATTCCCCCCACCGCCCCACTTCATGACGGGCGGATACAGGGAGGAGCCTCGTGCAAGCACTCGACCAGCCCGCGACGGCGCGCCGTCTGCGGCATCTGCACCGCGCCGGCGTGCTCGACGCGGAAGCCTTTGAGCGCGCCCTCGCGCTCGCCGGCATCACCCCCGACGCGGCCGCCTGGCGCCGTTTCCTCGACTGGCTGCTGGCCGGGCTGGGGGCGGTGCTGGTGCTCGCCGGCATCGTGTTCTTCTTCGCCTACAACTGGGCCGACATGCATCGCTTCGCCAAGTTTGCGGTGCTGGAGGCGGCGCTGCTCGTCGCGGTCGCGCTGGCCTGGCGCCTGGGGCCGGATTCCCAGGGCGGGCGCGCGGCGCTGCTGGGCGCGGCGGTGCTGCCGGGCGTGCTGCTGGCGCTCGACGGACAGACCTATCAGACCGGCGCCGATCCCTACGGGCTGTTCCTCACCTGGGGGCTGCTGATCGCGCCGTGGGTGCTCATCGGCCGCTCCGCCGCGCTGTGGCTGCTGTTGCTGGCGCTCGCCAACCTGTCGCTGATGCTGTGGTGGACCGGCGTGTATCGCCCGCCGGAGTGGATGGGTTTCGCCCGGGAGATCATGCCGCTGTTCGGTTTGGGCTTCGCCTTCCTCGATGCCGATCTCGGGCTGCTGGTGGTGGCGCTGAATATCGCGGCGCTGGTGCTCTACGAGCTGATGGCGGGCCGCACGCCGTGGCTGTCCGGACGCTGGATGCCACGGCTGGTTGCGCTGCTGGTCCTCGGCACCCTCATCGTGCCGGTGCTGCGCGCGATCGTCGAGTCCCATCCCGCGATGCTGTCGGTGCGCCTGGCGCCGCTGGTCTGGCTGGGCGTCACCGCGCTCGGCGTGTGGGTGTATCGCAGCGTGCGCCATGACCTGTTCATGCTGGCCGCGCTGTCGCTGGAGGCCATCGCCGTCATCACCGCCTTCCTCGGCGAGCGCATGCGCTTCGACGACGCGGGCGGCATGCTGTTCCTGACGCTGCTGGTCGTGCTGATGTTCGGCGCCGCGGCCTGGTGGCTGCGGCAGACGGCGCGTGGCTGGGAGGACCAGGCATGAGCACGCGCAGCCTGAAGCAAGTCCTGGATGCGCTGGCCGAGGAGGGCCGGCTCGATGCGGCGGGTGCGGCCGCGGCGGCGGAGGCCCTGGCAGGGACGGGCACGCCCACGCCGTGGTACCTGCGGGTGATGGTGGGCTTCGGCGCCTGGTGGGCGGCGATGTTCTTCATGGGCTTCTTCTCCCTGCTCACCCACTCGAGACCGGCGGCGCTGTTTTTCGGCGCAGTGCTGGTGGTGGGGGCGATCCTGCTGCGGCGCCTGGAGCGGGGCGATTTCCTCAACCAACTGGCGCTGGCGGCGAGTCTGGCGGGGCAGGCGCTGGTGGTGTTCGGCGCGGACCTCCACAGCGTGACCGCCGGCGCGCTGCTGGTGCTGCTGATGCAGATCTTCCTCATCACCTTCTACCCCGACCAGACCCATCGACTGCTGTCCACGCTGGTCGCCGTCGCCGCCATCGAGCTGCTGTTCTTCGACTGGAAGTGGAACCACGGCTCGGCGCTGCTGGCGGGCGTGCTCGGGATCGTCTCCATCCGCCTGTGGCTGAAGGAGACCGCCTTCGTCGGCCTTGGGCTGGAGCGGGTGATGCGGCCCATCGCCTATGGCCTGGTGATCGCGCTGTTCGGCCTGCTGCTGCCGTCGATCTTTCCGCCGTTCTTCGACGAGCACAATCCGCTCAGCGTGCACATACGCTCCCTGTGGCTGAGCACGGCGCTCCTCGGTGCGGGCTTGCTGTATCTGGTGCGGGAACTGATCAGCGAGCGCGGCCTGCCGCCCTTCGGCGCGCTGGCCCTGTCCGGTTACGCCGCCGTGCTGCTGCTGATGTGGCCGGCGCAGCGCGCGCCGGGGCTCGTCGCCGCGCTGATCGTGCTGCTGCTCGGCTTCCGCCGCGGCAACCGGCTGCTCATGGGCATCGCGCTGCTGTTTCTGGCGGTATTCCTTGGGGCCTACTACTACAACCTGTCGCTGTCCTTGCTGCTGAAATCGGCGGCGCTCGCCGGCAGCGGCGCGGTGCTGCTCGCCCTGCGCTGGGTATTGCTCAAGCAGCTTCCGCAAGGGGAGACCCGTCATGCGCACTAAGCTGCTGTGGGGCATGGCCCTGGTGGTCCTGGCCGTCGTCAACTTTGCCGTGTGGCAGAAGGAGCAGGTGCTGGCCACCGGGCGCACCGTGCTGCTGGAGCTCGCGCCGCGCGACCCGCGCTCGCTGATGCAGGGCGACTACATGGTTCTCAACTATCGCCTTGCCAACGACATCCGCGACCGGCTGCGCGAGCGCTCCGCCGACGGCCTGGCGGTGGTGAAGCTGGACGGGGGCGGGTTGGCCGCCTTCGACCACATCCACCAGGCGGGCGAAGCCCTGCAGCCGGACCAGGCCCTGATCCGCTTCCGCAAGCGCGGCAACGTGGTGCGCATCGGCGCCGAAGCCTGCTTCTTCCAGGAAGGCCGCGCCGCCGTGTATGCGCCGGCGAAGTACGGCGAGCTCAAGGTGGCGCGGGACGGCGAGGTGGTGCTGGTCGGCCTGCGCGACGCGGAGCGCCGACTCTTGCGGCCGCCGGCGTCCTGATCGTCGTCCGCCGGCGCGCTGACGTCCGCTGACGTCCCGTGACGTTCCATGGTGCGCGGCGTCGGTTCGCCGCCCAATCCCTGTGCGGTCGCCGATGCGCCGGGCCGGGCGGCGCCCCGCCTTTCCCCCTGTGCGGTCGAAGAGCCCCGGCTGCTTCGACTGGCAATGTCCTAATCGAGCGACACCGCCGAAATCCCTCCTGTGCTCCCTTTTTTCAAAGGGAGGAACCTGCCAAACCCCTGCGCAGCAGGTTCCCCTCTTTGCAAAAGAGGGGACAGGGGAGATTTCGCCGCGGGAAACCAGGCCGACATGTGGTTAGG
>CAYUJV010000114.1:0-9103 GCA_964445085.1 uncultured Burkholderiales bacterium | reverse complement strand
GTGCCCAAGATTGTGCCCATGTCCCAGACTGGAACCAGAACAACCAAGCAACGGCGCGGCTTTGCGCCTGTTCGCTAGCTTCTGCATCGAGGCACCTCGAGCGCCGCCCCAGGCGGCAGACGCGCTCACCCTTCGTAATCCGCGCGGATCTGCGCCTCCGGCATGCCCCGCGCCAGCAGGACGCTGCGCGCCGCGCCCACCGCCAGACTCGGGCCGGCAAGATAGGCATCCATCTGCGCCAGGTCGGCGAAGCGCTCCAGTTCCCGCCCCAGCAGCCTGGCGACGACGGCCTCCTGGCGCTGGGGCGTCGCTTCCAGATCGCTGCCGGCGATCACCGGCGCGTAGTCGAAATTGTCCAGCGCATCGGCCCACGCGCGCGCCAGGTTGGGGAGGTAGAGGGCGCTGTCGCGGGAAGCCAGCCAGATCAGGTGAATCGCCGGCGCGTTCTCCAGGGCCATGGCATGCTCCATCAGGCTCTTGATCGGCGCAAAGCCCGTGCAGAACGCCACCAGCAGCAGGGGCCGGGTCGACCTGGGGTCGAGCACGAAATCCCCGTGCGGCCCCTCCACGCGCACTTCTTCCCCGGCGGGCAGGCCTCGGAACACGTGGTCGGAGAAGGCGTTGCCGGGCATCCGCCGCAGGTGAAACTCGAGGTGGCGGTCCTCGCACGGGCAGCTGGCGATGGGCAGCTCGGCGGAGAGGGAGTGGCCGAACGTGAGGCGCACCCGCTGTCCGGCCATGAAGCGCAGGCGGCTGCGGCGGGGCGTCTTGAGGTGAAGCACGGCCACTTCGGAGGTGGGAAACTCGACCGAACGCACTTCCGCCGTGATCGACTGGGCCGGAATGTCGGCCGGTCGCTGGGCCACGTCGGCTTCGATCACCAGATCGGTCACCGCCGTGCAGGAGCACATGAGGGCTTCGCCCCGCGCCCGCGCCTCGGCCGAGAGCTTGAACTCGTGCGGCCGGATCTGGGTGATCTCCCCGGAAACCACCCGCGCCTTGCAGCTGCCGCAGTTGCCGCTGGAGCAGCCATAGGCGAGGGGGATGCCGGCGCGCAAGGCCGCTTCGAGGATGCTGTCGCCGCCTTCGACGAAGAACTCCTCGCCGCTGGGCAGCACCTTGACCTGTGCCGCCATTACCCGCAGCAGGCTGTCGCGCAGCAGCAGGCCGTAGGCGCGGTTGTCCGTGGCGGGGCTGTGAAGCATCTGCTGATGGAGCCAGTCCTTGAGATTGGCGGCCAGCGCGGCCTGTGCGCCGCCGGCGGCGCGCGCCTCCTCCAGCAGCTTGCCGAGGCGCTCGAACACGCCGGTGCTGTGGGCGAGCAAGGCCTTGGATTCGGCGAGTTCTTTGCCCATCTCGTGCACGCGCGCCGCCAGCACCTCGGCGCTGGGCAGGGCGCGCTCGGCGATGCGGCGACCGAAGGCGCGCTCCTTGATGCTTTCCACATGCTCCAGCACGGTGTTGTCCTCCAGCGCCGCCTGGGGGAACACGCGCTGCAGTTCCTCGAGCGTGACCTGGCCGTCGAAGGACACCAGTTCGCCGGCCTGGATCTTTTGCTGCAGGATGCCGCGGCTGGTGCCGACGAGGCGCGCCGCACGCGCCAGATTCAGAAGTCGAGTGTTGGGCATGGTTCGTGCGCTATGCTAGATCACTATCGCTTGTGTTATCAGTAACATGGCGTTGTTTCACGTGAAACATCGCGGCGCTGCTTACTTCCTGGGCAGTTTTGGCGTATCATGGCCGCCGTTCGCACAATAAACCCGGAACCCAATGGAATTCCCGCAAGTCTTTGATGTAATTGTGATTGGTGGCGGCCATGCTGGGACCGAGGCTGCGCTCGCGGCCGCCCGCATGGGCAGGAAGACCCTGCTGCTGACCCACAACATCGAAACCTTGGGGCAAATGTCCTGCAATCCGTCCATCGGTGGCATCGGCAAGGGCCATCTGGTGAAGGAGGTGGATGCCCTGGGCGGCGCCATGGCCGCTGCGACGGATGAAGGCGGCATCCAGTTTCGCATCCTCAATTCCAGCAAGGGTCCGGCGGTGCGCGCGACCCGCGCTCAAGCGGATCGCGTCCTCTACAAACAAGCCATCCGCAGCCGCCTGGAAAGCCAGCCCAATCTCTGGCTGTTCCAGCAGGCCGTGGACGATCTCATTCTACACGGCGACGCGGTGGTCGGTGCCGTGACCCAGCTCGGCCTCAAATTCCAGGCGCGCGCCGTCGTGCTGACGGCGGGGACGTTCCTCGGCGGGCTGGTGCACGTGGGCCTGTCCAACTATCGCGCCGGGCGCGCCGGCGATCCCGCGTCGATCAGTCTGGCCGCGCGCCTGCGCGAGCTCAAGCTGCCGGTGGGGCGCCTCAAGACCGGCACTCCGCCGCGCATCGACGGCCGGACCCTGGACTACTCGGTCATGACCATGCAGCCGGGGGATGATCCCGCGCCGATGTTTTCCTTCCTCGGTCACGCCGGCCAGCACCCGCGCCAGCTGCCGTGCTGGATCACCCACACCAACGAACGGACGCACGAAATCATCCGCGGCGGCCTCGACCGCTCGCCCATGTATACCGGCGTGATCGAAGGCGTGGGCCCCCGCTACTGCCCGTCCATCGAGGACAAGATCCATCGCTTCGCGGACAAGGAAAGCCACCAGATCTTCGTCGAGCCGGAAGGGCTCACCACCCACGAGATCTATCCGAACGGGATTTCCACCAGCCTGCCCTTCGACGTGCAGCTGGCGCTGGTGCGCTCCATCAGGGGCTTCGAACACGCCCACATCACCCGCCCCGGCTACGCCATCGAGTACGATTATTTCGATCCGCGCGGCCTGAAGAGCTCCCTCGAAACCAAGGCGATCCGCGGCCTGTTTTTCGCCGGCCAGATCAACGGCACCACCGGCTATGAGGAAGCGGCGGCGCAGGGCATCCTCGCCGGCATCAACGCCGGCCTCTACGTGCAGGAAAGGGAAGCGTGGTGCCCCGGCCGCGGCGAGGCCTACATCGGCGTCATGGTCGATGACCTCATCACCCGCGGCGTGATGGAGCCCTACCGCATGTTCACCAGCCGCGCCGAATATCGGCTTTCCCTGCGCGAGGACAACGCCGACCTGCGCCTGACCGAAATCGGCCGCCGGCTCGGGGTGGTGGACGATGTCCGCTGGGAGCATTTCAACCGCAAGCGCGATGCCATCGCCCGCGAACAGGAGCGGCTCAAGTCCATCTGGGTCAATCCGCGCACGCTGCCCGAGCAGGAGGCGGTGCGGGTGCTGGGCCAGCCGATCGAACGCGAACACAATCTGCTCGACCTGCTGCGCCGTCCCGAGGTGAGTTATGCCGCCCTGATGACCCTGCCGGGCGCGGGCGAGGCGCTGACCGACCCCCAGGTGGTGGAGCAGCTGGAAATCCAGGCCAAGTACCACGGCTACATCGAGCGCCAGAAGGAGGAAGTGGAGCGCCAGCGCCACACCGAAACCCTGCGCCTGCCGGCCGACCTGGATTACCGCGAGGTGCATGGCCTGTCGATCGAAGTCCAGCAGAAGCTCAACCAGCACAAGCCGGAGACGCTGGGCCAGGCCGCGCGGATTTCGGGGGTGACCCCGGCGGCGATTTCCATGCTCCTGGTCCACCTCAAACGCAAGGAAAAGCAGAGCGCATGATGGCCGCGACCCTCGAAGACACCCTTCACGCCGGCGTCACGGCGCTCGGCCTCGACCTCGACCCCCGCCAGGAACAGCAGCTGCTGGCCTACGTCGCCTTGCTCGACAAGTGGAACAAGGTCTACAACCTCACCGCCGTGCGCGAACCCGAAGCCATGGTGACGCAGCACCTGCTCGACAGCCTGGCCGTGCTGCCCCATCTCGCCGCGGCCAGAACCCTGGTGGACGTCGGCGCCGGCGCCGGCCTGCCCGGCATTCCGCTCGCCATTGCGCGGCCGGATCTGCGCGTCATCCTCACCGACTCCAACCACAAGAAGACCACCTTCATGCAGCAGGCCTGCGTGGAGCTGGGCCTCGCCAACGCCAGCGTGGTGTGCGAACGGGTGGAGCGGGTGGAATTGCCGACCAAGGCGGAGGCGGTCATTTCCCGCGCCTTCTCCGACCTGAAGGAATTCGCGCGCCTCGCCGGGCATCTGCTGGCCCCGGGCGGCCGGCTGCTGGCGATGAAGGGCATCTATCCGCACGAGGAGCTGGCCCAGCTCCCGGCGAATGTGAAAGTGCAGCAGGTCATTCCGTTAACCGTTCCCGGACTGGAGGCCAATCGGCATCTGGTGGTGATGGAGGTGCAGTGACATGGCGAAGATACTCGCGGTTGCAAACCAGAAAGGCGGCGTCGGCAAGACCACCACCAGCGTCAACCTGGCGGCGGGACTGGCGGCGGCCAAGCGGCGCGTGCTGCTGGTGGACCTCGACCCCCAGGGCAACGCCACCACGGGCAGCGGCATCGCCAAGGGTGGCCTGGGCAAGACGGTCTACCATGTGCTGCTGGAGGAGCATTCCGTCGCCGAGGTGCGCGTCAGCGCGCCCCAGGGCAAATACGACCTCATTCCCGCCAACCGCGAGCTGGCCGGCGCCGAAGTGGAGCTGGTGGACGAGGAGCGGCGCGAGCGCCGGCTGCGCGCGGCGCTGGAGCCGGTCGCGGCCGATTACGACTACATCCTCATCGACTGTCCGCCGGCGCTGAACCTGCTCACCCTCAATGGCCTGGTTGCCGCGAATTCGGTCATGATCCCCATGCAGTGCGAGTACTACGCGCTCGAGGGCCTGAGCGACCTGGTCAACACCGTAAAGAAGGTGCGCGCCCATCTCAATCCCGAGCTGGAGATCGAGGGCCTGCTGCGTACGATGTTCGATCCGCGCAATGCGTTGGCGCAGCAGGTGTCGGACCAGCTCCAGCAGCACTTCGGGGAAAAGGTCTACAGCACCGTCATCCCGCGCAACGTGCGGCTGGCGGAGGCTCCCAGCTACGGCCTGCCCGTGATCTACCACGACAAGACCTCCAAGGGCGCGCTGGCCTACCTGGCCCTGGCGGTGGAATTTCTCAAGCGGCGTGAAGGCGTACGCCTGCCGGCATAACCAGACGAGTAGCCATGGCAAAAATGAAAGGACTGGGGCGCGGTCTCGACGCCCTGCTGGGAGGCGGCGACGAGGCAGGCGCCGTTGCGGAATCGAAGGAGCACCTGCGCGAACTGGACATCACGCTGCTGCAGCCCGGCAAGTACCAGCCGCGCGCCCACATGGACCAGGAGCACCTGGCGGAGCTTGCCGCTTCCATCAAGAGCCAGGGCGTGATGCAGCCGATCCTGGTGCGCAAGCTCGACTCCGGCCGCTACGAAATCATCGCCGGCGAGCGCCGCTGGCGCGCGTCGCAGATGGCCGGGCTGAAGCAGGTGCCGGTGGTGATCCGCGAGGTGCCGGACGAAGCCGCGCTCGCCATGGCCCTGATCGAAAACATCCAGCGCGAGGATCTCAATCCGATCGAGGAAGCCCACGGCATCCAGCGGCTGATCGACGAGTTCGGCATGACCCACGAAGGCGCGGCGGAGGCGGTGGGGCGCTCGCGCTCGGCGGTGACCAACCTCCTGCGCCTGCGCAACCTGCCCAACGCCGTGCAGGACATGGTGATGCACGGCACCCTGGACATGGGCCACGCCCGCGCGCTGCTGCCGCTCGCCCCGAACAAGCAGCTCGAAGCCGCCCACGAGATCGTGCGCAAGGGCCTGTCGGTGCGCGAAGCCGAGCGTCTCGTCGCCAAGCTGCTCAAGCCGGGCGAGGGCAAGAAGCGCCTCGGCCCCGACCGCGACACCCTGCGGCTGCAGGAGGAGCTCGCGGAAAAAATCGGCGCCGACGTGAGCATCAAGCACAACCGCAAGGGCGCCGGCACCCTCACCATCGCCTATGCCAATCTGGAGCAGCTCGACGCCATCATTGCCCGCCTCGGCGCCGGCTGAACCCCGGCCCAAAGCGCATTAGCGTTCGCTGAAACTCCAGCACTGGCGGGGCTTCCGACGCGGCATTTGACCTCTTTATGGCCCCATAGCTATAATCGCGGTCTTTTCTCGGCCCGCCGTCCATGAACGACCCCCAGGGAGCGCGACAGCTCCGGCAGGTGCTGAACCTGCAACTCGTGGTGCTGATCCTCGCAGGGGTGACCAGCTCGCAAGTGTGGGGACAGGCGGTGGCCGAGGCAGCCCTGTACGGCGTGCTGACCGCCCTCGCGAACACCGGTTTGCTGATGTGGCGGCTGCGCCGGGGCGCGCAAGGGGAGTTGAGCGCGCGCCAAGAGCTCAAGGGGTTTTACCGGTCCAGCGCAGAGCGCTATCTGCTCGTCGCCGTCCTGTTCGGGGTGGGGATGGGGCTGCTGAAGCTGCAGCCCCTCGTGATGATGGTCGGCTTCGCCCTCGGGCAGCTGGCCTGGATCGTGGCTCTCCTGGTGCAGAGAACGGATACCTGACTTTTAAGAAGCGTTGACAATGTCTTCCGAGAACCTGACTTCATCCGAGTATATCAAGCACCACCTGCAGAACCTGACCTACGGCAAGCTGCCGGCGGGTTACGCGCGCGAGATGCACGGCGAAAAAGTCGTGCTGCAGCAGGACACCTGGACCCTGGCGCAATCCAGCCAGGAAGCCAAGGACATGGGCTTCTGGGCCTTTCACGTCGACTCCCTGGGCGTCGCGATCGTGCTGGGCGTGCTGTTCCTCTGGTTCTTCCGCAGCATCGCCAAGAAGGCCAGCGCCGGCGTGCCCTCCGGCGCGCAGAACTTCGTCGAATGGATCGTGGAGTTCATCGACAACAGCGTGCGCGGCTCGTTCTCCGGCAAGAGCAACCTGGTGGCGCCTCTGGCCCTGACCATCTTCGTCTGGATCTTCCTGATGAACCTGATGGACCTGCTGGCGGTCGACCACGGCCCCAAGCTGGCCCAGCTCATCGGCGTCAACCTCTTCCACATGGATCCGCACCACGTGTTCTTCAAGGTCGTGCCCACCACCGACCCCAACATCACCTTTGGCATGTCCATCGCGGTGTTCGCCATGGTGATTTTCTACAGCATCAAGTTCAAGGGCATCGGCGGCTTTTTCAGTGAGCTGGCGTTCCAGCCCTTCGGCAAGTGGGGCATGCCCGCCAACCTGCTGCTCGAAGGCGTGAACCTGATCGCCAAGCCGGTCTCCCTCGCCCTGCGTCTGTTCGGCAACATGTACGCCGGCGAGATGATCTTCATCCTGATCGCGCTCATGTTCGGCGCCGGCGCGGTGCTGGGCGTGTTCGCCGGCGTGCTGCAGTGGGCGTGGGCGGTGTTCCACATCCTGATCATCACGCTGCAGGCCTTCATCTTCATGACCCTGACCATCGTCTACCTCGACATGGCGCAGGCCGAGCATCACTAAGTTTTGGGTTTTGGTTACAAGCAACTTCACTCTTCAACAGGAGAAACACAAATGGAAATGGCAAACGCTCTGCTCTTTATCGCCGGTGCTCTGATGATGGGTCTCGGTGCTCTTGGCGCCGCGGTCGGCATCGGCATCCTCGGTGGCCGCTTCCTGGAAGGCGCCGCGCGTCAGCCCGAGCTGATCCCGATGCTGCGCACCCAGTTCTTCATCGTGATGGGTCTGGTGGACGCGGTGCCGATGATCGCCGTCGGTCTGGCCATGTACGTGCTGTTCGCGGTGGTCAAGTAATCCCCGAACGCCAACCAAAAGAAGGTAATCCATGAACATCAATGCAACCCTGATCGGCCAGACCATCACCTTCCTGGTGTTCGTCTGGTTCTGCATGAAGTTCGTGTGGCCTCCCATCATGAACGCTCTGGCCGAGCGCAAGAAGCAGATCGCCGACGGCCTCGCCGCCGGCGAGCGCGGCAAGCACGAACTGGAACTGGCTTCCAAGCGTGCCGCCGACGAAATGCGCGACGCCAAAGCCCAAGCCGCGGAAGTGATCGCGCAGGCGGAAAAACGCGCTGCGCAGATCGTCGAAGAAGCCAAGGGTGCCGCCAAGGCCGAGGGTGATCGCATGATCGCCGGCGCCAAGGCCGAAATCGACCAGGAAGCGACCCGCGCGCGCGAGGCGCTGCGCGAGCAGGTCGCCGCGCTGGCGGTTGCCGGTGCCGAAAAGATCCTCCGCCGCGAAATTGATGCGAAAGCCCACGCCGATCTGCTCGAAGCCATCAAGAAGGAACTCTAATGGCTGAACTCGTCACCATCGCGCGCCCCTACGCGGAAGCGGTGTTCCGCATCGCCAAAGACGGCAACGCCTTTGCCGATTGGTCGCGCATGCTGCAGGTGGCCGCCGCTGTCGCGCAGGATGCGCAAATGGCGGCGCTGATTGCCGATCCCAACCTGAAATCCGCCGACCTCGCCCGCGTGTTCCTCGGTGTGTGCGATGCGGAGCTCAACGAGGCCGGCAAGAATTTCGTCAAGCTGCTGATCGAAAACGATCGCCTCTCCGTCCTGCCGCAGATCGCCGCGCTCTACGAAGAGCTCAAGCGCGAGCACCAGAACGAACTGGAAGCCGTGATCTCCTCCGCGCAGCCCTTGACCGACGCGCAGACCCAAGAGCTCGTGGCCGGTCTGGAAAAGCGCTTCGGGCGCAAGGTGAAGGCGACCACCCAGGTGGACGAAAGCCTCATCGGCGGTGCCCGCATCGCGGTGGGTGACGTGGTGATCGACGGCTCGGTGGCCGGTCAGCTGCAAAAAATGGCGTCCGCGCTCAAATCTTAGGAGTAGCTATGCAACTCAATCCCTCTGAAATCAGTGAACTGATCAAGAACAAGATCCAGGGCCTGGAAACCGGCGCGGATACCCGTACCCAGGGCACCATCGTGTCCGTGACCGACGGTATCGTGCGCATCCACGGCCTGTCCGACGTGATGGCCATGGAGATGCTGGAATTCCCCGGCAACACCTTCGGCCTCGCCCTGAACCTCGAGCGCGACTCCGTCGGCGCGGTGGTGCTGGGCGACTACGAGCACATCACCGAAGGCGACACCGTGAAATGCACCGGCCGCATTCTGGAAGTGCCGGTCGGCCCCGAGCTGCTCGGCCGCGTGGTGAACGCGCTGGGCCAGCCCATCGACGGCAAGGGCCCGATCAACGCCAAGATGTCCTCCCCG
>CAYUJV010000113.1:1799-9124 GCA_964445085.1 uncultured Burkholderiales bacterium | reverse complement strand
GCCCGCCCAGCACCATCTCCACGATGTCCATGGTCTCGGCGTCGGTGACGCGCATGCCCTGGATGAATTCGCTCTGCTTGCCCACGCGCTTGAGCATGTCGCCGATCTGGGGTCCGCCGCCATGCACGATCACCGGGTTCATGCCCACCAGCTTCAGCAGCACCACGTCGCGGGCGAAGCTCTCCTTCAGCCGCTCCTCGGTCATGGCGTTGCCGCCATACTTGATGACGATGGTCTTGTCGAAGAAGTTCTGGATGAACGGCAGCGCTTCGGACAGCAGTTCGGCCTTGACGGCGGCGGGGGTGGACATCGCTTTCCTTTGGCTAGGACTGTGAGATGGGCGCCATTTTACAACGCGCGGGAAGCAACAAAAAAGGCGGGCCGGAACCGCCGTCCCGGGCCGCCTTTTTCCATGGGCCGACGCGCCGCCTAGCTGATGGTCAGGCGCTTGGCACTTGCCGCAGCCTTCTTCGGCAGGGTCAGCTCCAGCACACCGTCGGTGTACTTGGCCTGGGCGCCGCCCTCGTCGATGTCCGAGGCGAGACTGAAGCTGCGCGCCACCTGGCCGTAGTAGCGCTCGGAGCGGATGACCTTCTCGCCTTCCTTCTGTTCCGATTCCTTCTTCACCTCGGCGCTGATGGACACCGTGTTGCCATCGATGGAAACCTGGATGTCCTCCTTCTTCACGCCGGGGATTTCCGCCTTGACCGTGTAGCTCTTGTCGCTCTCGTGCACGTCCATCTTGATCTCCGGCGCCCTCGGCATGCCTTCCATGCGCATCGGCCGCACCAGGAAACCCTTGAAGAAATCATCGAACACTCTGTCGACGTCGAACGGATCGTAACGCGTCAAATTTGCCATCATGACCTCCTTGTTCGTTGAAGACTCGGCACGGATTGCCGTGTGCATTAGATATGGGCGACGGCGGAACATTTTCAAGGGCGCCCCGGGGGCGCCGGTTGTCACCACTGGCCAAAAGCCGTAGATTGCCGGTTCCCATGCCCGCCCGTCCCGCCACTGCGAATCCCGAAGTCTGGCTTGCCGACCACGGCGACTACCTCTTCCGCTATGCGCTGCTGCAGCTGCGCAACGAGGCCGCGGCGGAGGATGCGGTGCAGGAGACCCTGCTCGCGGCGCTGGGTGCGTGGGAACGGTTTTCCGGCCAGTCCTCGGTGCGCACCTGGCTCACCGGGATCCTCAAGCACAAGATACTCGACAGCTTTCGCCGCCAGGCCCGGGAACCGTCCTTTTCCGCCCACACCGACGATCCGGAAACGGAGCTGGCCATGCTGGAGCAGGCGCTGTTCGACGCGACCGGGCATTGGACCAGCCCGGTGCAGAGCTGGGGCGACCCCGAGTCCAGCCTCGAGCAGCAGCGCTTCTGGGAGGCCTTCATCGCCTGCCTGGAGGCCCTGTCCCCGGTGCAGGCCCGGGCGTTCCACCTGCGCGAGCTGGACGGATTCTCCACCGAGGCAATTTGTAAGGAACTCAATATCAGCTCGACCAACTGCTGGGTGATGCTGCATCGCGCCCGTTTGGGCTTGCAGCAATGCCTGGAAACCCGCTGGGGCGGTCGGTCGGCGTAGGAGAAGAAATTGCTGACATGCAAGGACGCCAGCCGTCTGCAATCCCAGGCCCAGGACCGGCGCTTGAGCTTCGCCGAGCGTTTCGGACTGCGGCTGCATTTGCTGATCTGCGACAACTGCCGGCGCTTTTCGCGGCAGTTGCGCCTGATCCGCGAGGCATGCCGACAGGCCGGCGCATCCGACCGGCTGGGAGCCGACCGTGAAGGGCTTGGCCCCGACGCGAAGGCACGCATCCTGAAGGAACTGGCGACGCGGCAGCAGGATCCGCGGGAATGAATCCCGGCCGCGACGGCGCCCAATGGGGGGTTTCACTGGTATCGAACGCATCTGTCTTCAAACATCACACTCGAGGAGTCACCATGAACAGCAAGAAAACTGCCCTCTCCCTCGCCATCGGTTCCGCCTTCGCCGTGTCCCTGGCGGTTGCACCGGCGGCCAGGGCCGCAGGGAACCCCTTTGGCATGCAGGCGCTGAAAAGCGGCTACCTGCTGGCCGATGCCGACCTAGCCAAGGACGGCAAGGCCAAGGAGGGCAAGTGCGGCGGCACCCAGGCCCAGGCCGGCAAGGCGAAAGAAGGCAAGTGCGGCGACATGTCCGAGAAGAGCAAGGACAACATGAAGGCCACCGACAAGAAGATGCCCGAAGGCAAGTGCGGCGAGGGCAAGTGCGGCGGCAAGAAGCCCGAGAAGAAGTAAGCCGCTCTCCGCAACGTGAATTCCTTCGGAATCCACGGCGCGGGCCTCGGCCTTCGGCGCGAACTGCTGCCCGCGCTGAAGGCCGGGGTGCCGGACGCCATCGACTTTTTTGAGCTCGCGCCGGAGAACTGGATCGACTTCGGCGGCGCGTCCGCGCGCGACCTGCGCGCCCTGACCGAACGCTATCCCTTCGTCTGCCACGGCCTGTCGCTGTCCATCGGCGGCCCGGGTCCACTGGACGAGATGCTGCTCAAGCGCATCAAGTCCTTCATGCACGACCACGGCATCCGCCTCTATACCGAACACCTGTCCTACTGCTCGGACGACGGCCACCTGTATGACCTGCTGCCCATTCCCTTCACCGCGGACGCGGTGAAATACGTGGCGCAGCGCGTGCGGCGCGCGCAGGACATCCTGGAGCGGCGCATCGCCCTGGAAAACGCCTCGTTCTACGTCGCCGCGCCGATCGCGGAGATGAGCGAGATCGAATTCATCCGCGCAGTGGTGGCGGAGGCGGACTGCCTGCTGCACCTGGACGTGAACAACGTCTACGTCAACGGCGTCAACCACCGCTACGATCCGCTGGCGTTCATCCGCGCCATGCCGCCGGAACGCATCGTCTACCTGCACATGGCCGGGCACTACAACGAGGCCGACGATCTGATCGTGGACACCCACGGCGCCGACGTCATCGACCCGGTGTGGGATCTGCTCGACCAGACCTATGCCAGCCACGGCGTCCATCCGACGCTGCTGGAGCGCGACTTCAACCTCCCGCCATTGAACGAGCTGGTCCACGAAGTGGAACGGATCGCGCAGTTGCAACGGAAACACGGCCATGGGCGCCAAAGCCGCCGCGCCTGAGCTGCCTGACTTCCAGGCCTTCCAGTTCGAGTTCGCGCGCCACATCCGCGACCCCAAGACCCACCCGCGGCCGGCGGGCGTGCCGGCGCGACGGATGAAGGTCTACAACGAGCTGCTGTTCCGCAACATCGAGGGCTTCCTGCTCGCCTGCTTCCCCGTGCTGCGGCAGGTTCTCGGCCAGCGCAGATGGACCGCCCTGGCGCGCGACTTCTTTGCCGAGCACCGCTGCCGCACGCCGTTCTTCCGCCAGATTCCGGACGAATTCATCGCCTACCTGCAATCCGCGCGCGGCGTCCGCGCGGGCGACCCGCCCTTCCTGCTCGAACTCGCCCATTACGAGTGGATCGAGCTGGTGCTGTCCGTCTCAAATCAGGAAACACCCGCCGCCATCGACCCCCAGGGCGACCTGCTGGGCGGCGTGCCGGCCCTCAATCCCGTTCTGTCCCTGCTCGAATACGTCTACCCCGTGCACCGCATCGGGCCGCGCTTCAAGCCCGTCTCGCCCTCCCCCGAGCCCACCCGCCTGCTGGTGTTCCGCAACGCGGACTACGCGGTGCGCTTCATCCACCTCAATGCCGTTGCCGCGCGCCTGCTCGCCCTGCTGGGAGAGGGCAGGCTCACCGGGCGCGAGGCCCTGCAGCAGATCGCGCAAGAACTCGGGCACCCGGCGCCGGAAGCCGTCATCGCCGGGGGTCTGGAGCTACTCGAGAATCTGCGCGCCGAAGAGGCGATCCTCGGTACCCACTGCGGCTGAGCCGCCGCAGCTTTCTCCTTCCGGGGTTTCACGAGAACGTCACACTCGCGTCACAACCCTGTCGTCTGGCGCGCCCAGCATGGCGGCCATGGAAGCGCCGCTTGCCACGCCCATTTCGATCGAGGAGTTCATTCCCCAGCGCCGCGCGCTGCGCATCGCGGTGGTGACGGAAACCTATCCGCCGGAGGTGAACGGGGTGGCCATGACCATCGGCCGCATCGTCGGCGCGCTGCGCGAGCGCGACCATCACATCCAGCTGGTGCGCCCGCGCCAGGGGCAGGCGGACATGGCCGAGCAGCAGCCCAACCTCGAACAGGTGCTGAAGCCGGGCATCCCCATCCCGCGCTACGCCAACCTGCGCATGGGCCTGCCAGTGCGCGCCTCGCTCATGCGCCTGTGGAAGGAAAAGCGTCCGGACGTGGTGCACCTCGTCACCGAGGGCCCGCTCGGCTGGTCGGCGCTGTCCGCCGCGCTCAAGCTCAACATTCCCGTCACGTCCGACTTCCACACCAATTTCCATTCCTACAGCGGCCACTACGGGCTGGGCTGGCTCAAGACCCCGATCGAAAGCTACCTGCGCAAGTTCCATAACCGCACCCGGCTGACCATGGTGCCGACCCACGCCATGGGCGAGCAGCTGGCGCGGGATGGTTTCCGCAACCTGCAGGTGGTGGCGCGCGGCGTGGACACGGAGCTGTTCAACCCGGGCCGCCGCAGCGAGGCGCTGCGCGCCGCGTGGGGCGCCGGGCCGCAGGACCTGGTCGTGCTGTACGTCGGCCGCATCGCGCCGGAGAAGAACCTGCGCCTGGTGCTGCAGGCCTACGCCGCCTTGCGCGCACGCCACGCCGCGGCCAGGCTGGTCCTGGTGGGCGACGGCCCGCTGCGGCCGGAACTGGAGCGCGCCCATCCCGACGCGGTTTTCGCCGGCATGCGCGGCGGCATCGACCTCGCGACCCACTATGCCTCCGGCGACGTGTTCCTGTTTCCCAGCCTGACCGAGACCTTCGGCAACGTCACCCTGGAAGCCATGGCAAGCGGCCTGGCGGTGCTGGCCTACGACTACGCCGCGGCGCACGAGCTGATCAGCCACGGCGAGAACGGCCTGCTCGCGCCCTTTGGCGCCGCCGAGGAGTTCTGCGCGCTGGCGCCGCAGCTGGCGAACCCGGAGCACGTCCGCCTGCTCGGCCAGTCGGCCCAGCGCACGGCGCGCGCCAGGGACTGGTCGGCCATCTACGACCAGTTCGAACGCACGCTGACCGGCATCGTTCAGGAACAGGAAAGGAGCGGCTATGCAACAGGGATTGCATTCGGTTCTGGTCCGGCTTAACGACTACGACGCGCGGCTGTGCGTGCGCATGAACCGTGTCTCGCGCCGGCGCGGCGTCACCCGCTTCTTTGGCGCCGTCAGCCGGCTGGGCAATGGCGTGTTCTGGTACACCCTGATGGCGCTGCTGCTGCTGACGCAGCTGGAGGCGGCGATCAAACCGGTGCTGCACATGATCGCGGTCGGCCTGGTCGGGCTTCTCATCTACAAGTGGCTCAAGCGCAAGACCCTGCGGCCGCGCCCCTGCGATCTGCACCCGGCGATCCTGCGCGGCACGGCGCCGCTGGACGAATTCAGCTTCCCGTCCGGCCACACCCTGCATGCCGTCGCCTTCACCCTGGTGGCGCTGGCCTACTTCCCGTGGCTCGCCCCGATCCTGGTGCCGTTCGCGCTGCTGGTGGCCCTGTCCCGCGTCATCCTCGGCCTGCACTACCCGACGGACGTGCTGGCCGGTGCCGCCATCGGTTATGCGCTGGCCACGCTGTCCTTCCTGATTTGAACCCCCATCTTCCCCACCGGAACGCTTGAGCCCATGCGCATCCTGATGATCTCCGACGTCTATTTCCCGCGCATCAACGGCGTGTCCACGGCCATCATGACCCTGCGGCGCGAACTCACGCGGCAAGGTCATGAGGTCATTCTCATCGCGCCGGATTACGGCGTGCAGACAGGGGCCGCCTGCGGCGGGGAGGAAACGGGCATCTATCGCGTCCGCTCGCGCCGGGTCTGGGGCGACCCCGAGGACCGCATGATGGTCAGGAGCGCGGTGCTGTCGCTGCTCCCCGACCTGCAGCAGGCAGGCTTCGACATCGTGCACATCCACACGCCCTTCGTCGCCCACTACGCCGGCCTGCAGCTGGCCAAGGCGCTGAAGGTTCCCGCGGTGGAGACCTACCATACCTTCTTCGAGGAATATCTGTTCCATTACGTCCCGCTGGTGCCGCGGCCGGTCATGCGCTACCTCGCGCGCGCCTTTTCGCGCAGCCAGTGCGCCGCGGCGGACAGGCTGGTCGTGCCCTCGCGCCCCATGCTGGACGCCCTGCGCGCCTACGGCATCCACACCCCGGCCGAGATCATCCCCACCGGCATCGAAATGGCGGATTTCGCCGGCGGCGACGGCGCGGCCTTCCGCGCGCGGCATGCGATCCCGGCGGAACAGCCGCTGCTGCTGTTCGTCGGCCGCGTCGCCCACGAGAAGAACATCGGCTTCCTGCTCGAAGCCCTGGCGCACCTGCGCCGCGACCATGCCGACGCGATGCTGGTGATCGCCGGCGAAGGCCCGGCCCTGCCCAGCCTGCGCCGCCAGGCGGCCGAGCTCGGGCTGGAGCACCACACCCGCTTCATCGGCTATCTCGACCGCAAGAGTGGGCTGCTGGACTGCTACCGCGCCGCGGACCTGTTCGTGTTCAGTTCGCGCACCGAGACCCAGGGCCTGGTGCTGCTGGAGGCCATGGCGCTGGGCGTGCCGGTGGTGGGACTGGCGATCATGGGCACGGCGGACATCCTGCAGGAGGGGCGCGGCGCGCACATCGCCGAGGACGATCCCAAGCAGTTCGCCGCGCGCGTCGCCCATCTGCTGTCCCAGCCCGCCGAACGCGAGCGTCTTGCCGCCAGCGCACGCGACTACGTGCAGGAATGGACCGCGGCGGAGATGACCGCACGCCTGGCGCGCCTGTATGAGCACACGCTTGCCGGCCGGGCGGGGGACGCCGCCGGCCTCAGCGAAACAGGCTTGCTGGCAGCGGAAGCGGTCCGCGCAACTCGTCGAAGCTGAGTTGCTTGAGATGCCCGGTCCGCTCCGGGCAGGGCAGGTCGGCACGCCAGTCCGGCGCCTCGCCGATGACCAGGCGGTTGATCTCCGGCAGGCGCCTCGCGGTCTCCCGCGCGTAGTAATCGCAGCGCCCGCGGGTGTCGCCATCGAGCAGGCGCGCGCTTGCGGCCAGGAGCCGGGGCAGGCCGCTGCCGTAGAGCAGCGCCGTCGCGCGCCCGAGTTGATCCAGCGCCCGCCCCGCCTGCGCCGCGTCGCAGTCGAAGTGCTGCACCACATAGGCCGCGAGCGCGGCGCGCTCCGCCGCCAGCACGACCTGCGGCCGCGCGAACAG
>CAYUJV010000113.1:0-1686 GCA_964445085.1 uncultured Burkholderiales bacterium | reverse complement strand
GGGCGATGATGTCCACGAACAGATGGCTGGCATAGCCGAGCGCCAGCGCGCGCTCCTCCGGCGTGCCCGCGCCATCCAGCAGCGCGGCGGCGCGCGTCCAGTCGTGGGACTGCGCGAAAGCCGCGGTGCCGGCGCTGCGCCCGAACAGGGCCAGGTCGGGCAGGCAGGCGCCGGCGAGCACCAGGCGCGGAAACGACCGCGCCGCGTCACGCAGGCGCGGGTCGAGCAGCGGCACCGACCACAGCAGCAGCTGGGAAAAATACACGTGGGTGGCCAGCCCCCAGGCATGGGCATCGGCGCTGTGGGCCAGCAGCGGAAGCAACCAGTACAGCCAAGCGTAGCGTGCCATGGGGCGCACTCTGCCGCGGCAATGCGAAGCATCCATGAACGCCGCATGATTTTTCCGTGACAGCGCGGGGGCCGAATAGGCTAAACTCTGCAGCCGTGTCCCTCCCGCAATCCAAGGAAAGACAATGCGCACGCTGATCTGCGGCTCGCTCGCCTACGACAACATCATGGTGTTCCGCGACCACTTCAAGCACCACATCCTGCCGGACAAGATCCACATCCTGAACGTGTCCTTCCTCGTGCCGGACATGCGGCGCGAGTTCGGCGGCTGCGCCGGCAACATCGCCTACAACCTGCACCTGCTCGGCGGCGAGCCGGTGATCATGGCCGCGGTCGGCGACGATTTCGCGCCCTACCAGGACCGGCTCAACCGCTTCGGCCTGGACACCAGCCACGTGCGCCACGTGCCCGGCACCTACACCGCCCAGGCCTTCATCACCACCGACCTGGACGACAACCAGATCACCGCCTTCCATCCGGGCGCGATGAACCACTCCCACGAGAACCGGGTGGGCGACGCGAAGAACATCGGCCTGGGCATCGTCGCCCCGGACGGGCGCGCCGGCATGATGCAGCACGCCAGCGACTTCCACGCGGCGGGGATTCCCTTCATTTTCGACCCGGGCCAGGGCATGCCCATGTTCAACGGCGAGGAGCTGCTGCGCTTCGTCGAGCTCGCCGACTACGTGACGCTGAACGACTACGAGGCGGAGCTGATGCAGGAGCGCACCGGCAAGCGGCTCGAGGAGCTGGCGACGCGGGTGAAGGCGCTGATCGTGACCCTCGGCGCCAAGGGCTCGGTCATCTACAGCGGCGGCAGGCAGATCGCCATCCCCTGCGTCCCGGTGAACAATGTGGTCGACCCCACCGGCTGCGGCGACGCCTACCGTTCCGGCCTGCTGTACGGCATCAGCCGCGGCTGGGACTGGGAGGACACGGGGCGGCTCGCCGCCTTCATGGGGGCGCTCAAGATCGCCAGCCGCGGCGCGCAGAACCACAGCATCGGCCGCGACGAGCTGGCCGACCGCCTGCGCCGGGAACTGGCGATCGAACTGGCTGCCTGAGACAATAGCTAACCTGATCCGATAGTTGAGGAGTCGATGATGAAAACCCTGTTGGCCCTATCCGCCGCGGCGGCCGCCGCGCTCGTGCTCACCGGCTGCCCGGCCAGCATGTCCGGCGCGGCCTACAGCCGCGACCAGGCGCGTCAGGTGCAGACGGTGCAGATGGGCACCGTGGAAAGCGTGCGCGAAGTGATGATCGAAGGCACCAAGACCCCGGTCGGCCCCGCCGCCGGCGCCGCCGTCGGCGGCATCGCCGGCAGCACCGTGGGCGGCG
>CAYUJV010000112.1:0-9136 GCA_964445085.1 uncultured Burkholderiales bacterium | reverse complement strand
GAAGGCCGCGCGCAGCTCCTGCAGCGTCACCCGGCCGTCGCCGTCGCGATCCAGCTGCTCGAAACGGCGGGCGAGGCGCGGCATGGCGCGCTCCATCTCGGCCCGGCTCAAGGCGCCGTCATGGTTCGCATCCGCCTGCTCCCAGCGCGCCTGGAAACGTTCCGCGCGCTGCTGGGGATCGGGGCGCGGGGACGGCGCCGACTCCGCGGCGGCCGCGGCGGCGGAAGCGACGGCCATGCCCAGCATGAGGCCGAGCGTGAGTTTGGTCATTCTGTGGTCCTTTCCGCGAGGTTCGATCGGTTCAGCGTGCACGCGTTTCGGCATCGTGCTTCTCGCTGTAGATGTCGCGGGACAGATCGTTCAGGTCCTGATGCAGGTCCTTGCGCTCGTCCTTCGTGAGGCGGCCGTCGGACTTGTAGGCGGCCTCCTCCTGGCGGATGCCGCGACGCTCCTGCATCAGGCCGCGCGCTTCCTGGCCCGTCAGCGCACCGGAGCGCGCGCCCTGGCGGATGCGATCGCCCTGCAGGTGCTGGCGCGCGTTCACCCCCGGATCGCGCAGGGGGTGTGGTCGCTGGTAGGGTTGTTCGGCAAAGGACGGGACGGATGCCAGCAGCAGGCCGGCGGCGGCAAGGCTCGACAGCATTTTCATGATGATCTCCTTCTGGATGGTTGATGGGCCGGAGTGTGTCCCCGGACGACTCGCATCCTAGGCGCCCGGTGTAAGCAGGCTGTTTCGGGCACTGGGACAGTTGTAACAAGCTGTTTCAAGCCGTCCGCGCCGCAACAAATGCTTACGCGCGGCTTCTCTCCCTGCCCTGTTGCCGCTAGCATTACGGCCATGAAATCCGCACCCGGCAAACTGCTGGTGATCGACGACGATCTGCGCCTGCGCGACCTGCTCGGCCGCTATCTCACGGAGCAGGGCTTCGCGGTGGATACCGCCAGCGACGGCGGCGGCATGGACGCGCGCCTGGCACGCAAGCGCTACGACCTGATCGTGCTCGACCTGATGCTGCCCGGCGAGGACGGGCTGGCCATCTGCCGCCGCCTGCGCGCCCGCGGCGAGCACATCCCCATCATCATGCTCACCGCGCGCGGGGACGAAGTGGACCGCATCATCGGCCTCGAGATGGGCGCCGACGACTATCTGCCCAAGCCCTTTAACCCGCGCGAACTGCTCGCGCGCATCAACGCCGTGCTGCGACGCAGGAGCCAGCTGCCGCCCGCCGCGCCCGGGACCGCGGAGGAAAGCGTCGCGTTCGGCCCCTACCAGCTCGACCTCTCCACCCGCCAGCTGAGCAAGGGCGGGGAGGCGATTCCCCTCACCAGCGGCGAATTCGCCCTGCTCAAGGTGCTGGTCCGGCATCCGCGCCAGCCACTGTCGCGGGAGAAGCTGCTGGCGCTCGCGCGCGGGCGCGAGCACGAGGCCTACGACCGCAGCATCGACGTGCAGGTCTCGCGCCTGCGCAAGCTCCTGGAGAGCGACCCCGCCAGCCCGCGCTACATCCAGACCGTCTGGGGCTTTGGCTACGTGTTCGTGCCGGACGGAGCGGCGCGGCCGTGACGCTGCTGCCGCGCTCCCTGCTGTGGCGCACCGCGCTGCTGATGGCGCTGGTCATTCTCGCGAGCCAGCTCGCCTGGCTGGCCTTCGCGCGCCAGTCCGAGCGCGCGCCGCGGGCGCAGCAGATCGCACGCTATGCGGCCGGCGTGGTGCACTTCACCCGCGCCTCGCTGCTGTCGGTGCCGCCGCAAAACCGGCGCGATTTCCTGACCGAGCTGCAGCGCGAGGAAGGCATCCGCGTCTACCCCACCCTGCCCGAGGACGCCGCGCCGCGCATGCCGATGCGGCCGGCGGTGCGCCTGCTCGCGGGCGAGCTGCGACGCGAGCTCGGCGACGACACCCGCGTCGCCTTCGGCCTGCGCGGCGTGCCCGGCCTGTGGGTCAGCTTTCGCATGGATGGCCACGATTACTGGGTGGCGATCCCCCGGCTGGAAGCGGAACGCACATTCCCCCTGCAGTGGCTGCTGTGGAGCGCATTCACCGTCGGCATGGCGGTGCTCGCCGCCTGGCTCATCCTGTGGCGCGTCAGCCGTCCGCTCCAGGTGCTGGCCCGCAGCGCCGAACGGCTGGGCCGGGGCGAACACCCGCCGGCGCTGCCCGAGGAAGGACCGGAGGAGGTCGCCGCCCTCACCCGCCGGTTCAACCAGATGAACAGCGACCTTGCCCGTCTCAACCGCGAGCGCACGGTGATGCTGGCCGGCATCTCCCACGACCTGCGCACGCCGCTGGCGCGGCTGCGCCTCGCGGCGGAGCTGCTCGAAGGCAAGGTCGACCCGGCCACCCAGCGCGGCATGGTCGAAGACATCGCCGACCTGGATGCCATCGTCGGCCAGTTCCTCGCCTTCGCGCGCGGCGCCGAGGAGGAGGCGCCGCAAGCCACCGACCTAAACCGCCTGCTGTCAGAGGTGTGCGAGCGCTACGCCCGTTCGGGCCGGAACGTGCGCGCCGAACTCCAGCCTCTGCCGGAATTGCGCCTGCGCCCCCTCGCCATGCAGCGGCTGGTCGGCAATCTCATCGACAACGCCCTGAAGCACGGCGGCCCGGAGGTGACGGTCTGCACCTGGCAGGCGGGAGGGGAAGTCCTGCTGAGCGTGCTCGATCGCGGCCCCGGCATCGCCGCCGAATCGACCGCCGCTGCCGTGCAGCCCTTCGCCCGCCTCAATGCCGCGCGCGGCGAGACCAGCGGCGCGGGGCTGGGGCTGGCCATCGTCGAGCACATCGCCCAGCTGCACGGCGGAAGGCTGGACCTCCTCGCCCGCGCCGGCGGCGGCCTCGAGGCGCGCATCACCCTGCCGGCGAGAACGTAGCCGATGCGCGCCTGCCACAGCTGGGACATTTTCTGCACCGTCGTCGACAACTACGGCGACATCGGCGTCTGCTGGCGCCTCGCCCGCCAGCTCGCCGACGAGCACGGCTGCGTGGTGCGGCTGTGGGTCGACCGGCTGGAAGCACTGGCCCGCATCGCGCCGGAGGTTGACCACCACCGCGATGCGCAGCGGCACGCCGGCGTGGACATCCGCCGCTGGACCACGCCGTTCCCCGAGGTCGCGCCCCATGAAGCGGTGGTGGAGGCTTTCGCCTGCCACCTTCCGCAGTCCTTCGTCCACGCCATGGCGCGGCGCGCCCCGGCGCCGCTGTGGATCAACCTGGAATACCTGAGCGCGGAGGACTGGGTGGCAGGGCATCACGGCCTGACGTCGCCCCACCCCAGCCTGCCCCTGCTCAAGCATTTCTTCTTTCCGGGCTTCGGCGTCGACACCGGCGGCCTGCTGCGGGAACGGGATCTGCTGCGTCGGCGCGCCGCCTTTCAGGCGGACCCGGCGGCGCTCGCCGCCTTCTGGGAGCAGCTCGGGCTGCCGCCGCCGGCAGCGGACGAGTTGTGCATCTCCCTCTTCGCCTACGAGAACGCCGCGGCAGGCGAACTGCTGCAAGCCTGGGCGGAAGAGGGGCGCCCGGTCTGCTGCGTGGTGCCGGAAGGGCGCGTGCTGCCGCAGGTCGCCGCGTTCTTCGGGGCGCAAACCCTCCTCCCCGGGCAGCCGGCCCGGCGCGGACGGCTGACGGTCCACGCCCTGCCCTTTCTCGCCCAGGAGCGCTACGACCAGCTGCTGTGGGCCTGCGACTTCAACTTCGTCCGCGGCGAGGATTCCTTCGTGCGCGCCCAATGGGCGGGGCGCCCGTTTGCCTGGCACATCTACCCTCAGAGCGACGAGGCGCACTGGACGAAACTAAATGCGTTCCTCGCAATCTATTCGGCGCAACTTGCATCGGACGCCGCCGCGGCGCTGACCGGGCTGTGGCAGGCCTGGAACCGGCAAGCCGGGGCCGCCGGGGCGTGGCGCGACTGCCGGCCCCACCTGGCCGCGCTTGCGCGCCACGCCCGGGAGTGGGCGGAGCGGCTCGGGGCCCATGGCGACCTGGCTTCGAGTCTGGTGCAATTTTGCAAAAACCCGATATAATTGAGGGTTTTCCGAACCCAGCTTAGGTATCTTAGAGATTATGAAAACCGCACAGGAACTCCGCGCAGGCAACGTGGTGATGATCGGCAAGGATCCGATGGTCATCCAGAAGGCCGAATACAACCGCTCCGGCCGCAATGCCGCCGTGGTGAAACTGAAGATGAAGAACCTGCTCACCGGGGCAGGCGCCGAAACCGTGTACAAGGCCGACGACAAGTTCGAGACGGTGGTGCTCGACCGCAAGGAAGCCACCTACTCCTACTTCGCCGATCCCATGTACGTGTTCATGGACGCCGACTACGAGCAGCACGAGGTCGAGGCCGACAACATGGGCGATGCCATCAACTACCTGGAAGACGGCATGCCGGTGGAAGTGGTGTTCTACAACGGCAAGGCCATCTCCGTGGAACTGCCGACCTCCGTGGTGCGCGAAATCACCACCGAGCCGGCCGTGCGCGGCGACACCTCGGGCAAAGTGATGAAGCCCGCCAAGATCTCCACCGGTTTCGAAATCCAGGTGCCCGCCTTCTGCGAGACCGGCGACAAGATCGAGATCGACACCCGCACCCACGAGTATCGCCGCCGCGTGACCGCCTAGACGCGTCCCCACAGCACGCAAAAAAGCCAGACACTGCCTGGCTTTTTTTTTGGAACCCGCCCGGGCTATGCCTTTCGGTATATGGCCGATGCCCTAGATACCCCGGGGTCATCCCCCGGTAACATGAAAGGCGCCAAATAAGGGCCGTTCCGGTGACAGGGAAGCGTCAGCCGGAACCCCGTATTCCGGCAGCCAGGAGAGAGCGAGAACCCAGATGAAGAACGCTGCAGAAAAATCCGGCACCCCTGCAAATCCCACCCAACAGCCTGCCCCTGCGGCAAGCCAGCGGGACACCCACCCACCCATCCACGTCGAAACCGCGGTGTGCGAGCCCACGGCGGACCCCGCGGTGCGCCTGAAGCTGCAGCCAACAGCCGAGGGCGAGGTCGTCCTGAGCATCGCCCAGGCGCGCGCCCTGTCGCTGGCCCTGATCACTGCGGTGAACAAGCAGGAGCGGCATGGCCGCGAGCACGCCAGGCAGGTGCGCCTGACGGTGGCGCCTCAGCCCGCGGAACGATAGGACGACAGGTCCATGTCCTGCGCGACGATCACCGCCTCGGTGCGGTTGCGCACCCCCAGCGCCTGAAAAATCGCGGCCAGGTGAATCTTGACGGTGCCCTCGGTGATGTCGAGGGTGCGCGCGATCAGCTTGTTCGGCTTGCCCTCCGCCAGCAGCGCCAGCACTTGCAGCTGGCGCTCGGTGAGCCCGCGCGTGTTGCTCCGGTGCGCCTCCGCGGGCGCGCGCGCGGGCGCATGGTCGCCGATGACCGCCTCGTGGCCGAGCAGCAGTGACGGCAGATACACGCCGCCCGCGAGCACCAGCTTGATCGCGCTCAGCATCACCGGCGCGGTGGCCGACTTGGGAATGTAACCGAGCACGCCCGAGTCCAGGGCGTGCTTCACGTCGTCCGGCGATTCGCTCGCCGACAGCACGATGACCGGCAGCAGGGGAAACTTGTTGCGGAAGGTGCGCACGCCGGTCAGTCCGTCCATCCCGGGCATGTTCAGGTCGAGCAGGGCCAGGTCGAGGTCCGGATTGCGCTCTGCGGTTTCGATCGCGCCCGGATAATCGGCAGCCTGCACCACGTCCGGCTCGGTACCCAGCTCCTTCAGGACGTGCAGCAAGCCCTCGCGAAACAGGGAATGGTCGTCAGCCAGCAATATCCGCATGCTCGGAAGCCCGTCGCCTGGACGGCAGCCTTGTCTCCGGTGTCAGGAAGGCTTGCATGATACCCCAGCGCGGCCCGTTTCGGCAGCGTGAACAGACTGTAATCCGCGCGCCGGCCGCGCCCCGCCTGGGTTACACTGCGCGGGCGTGCTCGCGCCATTGCGCGACGCCACGCCGACACCGACTCCCACAAGACGTCCGGAGGACTGCCTCATGCCCCCACGCAAACGCTTCAAGCCATCCTTCCTCGGCCTGCTGCTCGCCCTTGCGTTCACGCTGCCGCCGGTGAGCTACGCCGATCCGCCGCCGTTCGCGCCGGCCCACGGCTGGCGCAAGAAGCATGACCCCTACTATGTGGGTTACTACGGCAGGAAATGGTCCGACGACTACGGCGTGATCAGCGGGCGCTGCGACTACAGCGCGGTCGGCGCGGTGCTCGGCGGCGTGGTCGGTGGCGCCATCGGCTCCCAGGTCGGCAAGGGCGATGGCCGCACCGTCGCCATCATCGTCGGCACCGTGCTCGGGGCGGCCATCGGCGCCAACGTCGGCCGCGACATGGATACTGCCGACCGCGCCTGCATCGGCCACAGCCTGGAACTGGCGCCGCTGGGACGTCCGGTGGCCTGGGACAACGATCACACCGGCGTGCATTACGTCGTCACGCCGACGCGCGGCTTCAAGCTCGATGGACGCGAGTGCCGCGAGTTCACGACCGAGCGCTATTACGACAGGAAGCGGAACACCAGCAAGGGCCGCGCCTGCCGCGGCGACGACGGCGAGTGGCAGATCCTGTAGGCGCCCGCGCGCCAACCGCACGGGCCCGGCTTCGCGCCGGGCTTTTTTCTGGCCGCCCCCCGGGCGACGCTCACGCAGGGCCGCGGTACACGTCGTAGGCGACGCGGTCCTTGCCGGCGTGCTTCGCCCGGTACATCAGCCGGTCCGCGATCTCGATGAGCTGATCCACCCCGGGCGCCGGCACCTCGAAGCCCACCACGCCAATGCTGAAGGTCACGCCCCAGCCGTGGGCGCGCATGACTTCGTCGAGGTCCTTGCGCAGCGCCTCCGCCACGCCCAGCGCCGCCTCGCCGCTGGTTTCCGGCAGCAGCACGGCATATTCGTCGCCGCCAAGGCGGGCCGCAAGGTCGGTCTGGCGCAGGCTTTTGGAAATTTCCTCGCCCACCGTCTTCAGCAGCAGGTCGCCGACGCGATGGCCGAGCTCGTCATTCACCTGCTTGAAGTTGTCGCAGTCGAGATAGATCACCGACAGCGGACGGCCGAAGCGCCGCTGGCGCTCCAGCTCCCAGCCCACCACGTCGTAGAAGGCGAAGCGATTGGGCAGCCCGGTGAGGAAATCGGTGCGCGACAGGGTGCATTCGCGGTCATACAGTTCGCGGATGAGCTTGGCGATGGCCAGCGCCACCAGCACATACACCCCGCTGCGCAACAGCGAGCTCAGGACCAGCAGCAGCGTGCTCGCGTAGGGATGCCCGAACACCAGGCCGTTCGCCATCACCACCACGCCGGAAAGGATGGCAAACGTGACCGCCCAGAATGCGCCGACGTTCCAGGCCACCAGCAGGATGGGCAGCAGGAACAGGGAGTGGACGCTCATCTCCAGCGGCGCGGCGCTGTCGATGATGGCGATGGCGACGAACAGCACCATGCCCGCCACCAGTGCGACCCGGCGCCGGAGGTGCATCACGCGCCGGAAGAGGTCGACCGCTCCCTTCATGCCATCCGTCCGCTTCACGCCTGCTGGAAACCGGGCAGCGGCCGGGGCGCTCCCCGTGGCCGGCAGCCGGCCTTTCATGGGAATTGCCTACCTGCGCGCCAGCCTTGATTGGTTTTGATTAGGGAAGCTCTGCAAAAGGTCGCGAGCAAGCCCGGCTGGCCGCCGAGAAGCGCACCTGTACAAGGGAGTACAGCGAGCATCGCAGGCGGCCAGACGGGCTGCGCAGTACTCTTGCAGAGCTTCCTTAGCGCCGATGGTAGCACGCCACCCCCTAGTCACCGCAGCCATAATAGACGGCGGAATCCGCGGCGCCGTCCCAGCTGGTGGGGTGGGTTTCTTCCGCCAGGTTCTGCACCAGGGCGATTTCATCCGGCGAGCCGTGGGCGACCAGCAACCAGCGCCCGGCCTTGAGCTCCGCCTCGTAGTCGACCAGATCCTTCTCCGGAATGCAGTCGACCAGCGGGACATCGAGATCGCCCAGGCTCGCCACCACGGGCACGCCGCCGGCAGCCACGGGGTAGCGCTGGGCCACGAGGCGCAGCTTGCCGATGTCGAAGCCGGCACGCTGCAGGCGATCGATCTCGACCATCGCCAGGCGATGATCGGCGAAGCTGGCGATGAGGGAATTGTGTGCAGACATGATGAGCACCTCCAGGAATCAGCAAACGGGCCGTGCGCGGCCGCCGATATTCCGGCGCACAGCCAGCGCACCGGACCCGCGGCAGGCGACTGCCGCTTCCTAAAGATAGCTCATGGGCGCCGGACCCGCCCGCTGGCGCCGCCTGGCGGTGGCGCCGTCTAATAGTGCGGCGGTCGCTCGTTGGCGGGCCCGATCTCGCTCAGGGTGTCCGACAGGTCGCGCACGCGGCCCAAAAGGGATGTGACCAGATCCTGCAGCTGATCGATCTGCTTTTGCTGCGCATAAATCGTCTTGTTGAGATCGTCCACGGTGTCTTCGAGGAAGGCGATCTTGGACTCGATCTTTTCCAGGCGTTCGTCGCTCATGACAGGATTCCTTGCAGGCTCCCATGCTAGCACGGGAGCCACGGCGTGAAGCCGTGCCGTCGCCCGCGCCGCGCCTGTGCTACCTTAGGGGCTCGCCTCGCACCCGGTCCTTCGCCATGCCTCCCGCCCCCGACATCATCCGCGCCTACCACGAACGCACCAAACACCGCTTCGAACGCTATGCCGCGGGACCGGGCGGGCTGGACTGGGCCACCCAGCCCGATCCGTTTCGCACCTTTGCCGGCAGCCCGCAACTGCCCCTGCCGCTGCTGCCGGCGGACATGCCGGCGGCGCGCTTCGTCGATGTGTACACGCCGGGGCGGGTCGCACCGCAGCCGCTCGGCCTCGACCAGCTCGCCGCCATGCTCGAACTCGCCTTCGGCCTGTCCGCCTGGAAGGCCTACGGCGACACCCGCTGGGCGCTGCGCTGCAATCCCTCCAGCGGCAACCTCCATCCCACCGAGGCCTACGTCGTGGTGCAGGGCTGCGCGGGCGTTGCCGACGGCGTGCACCATTACCTGAGCCGCGATCATGTGCTGGAGCGGCGCTGCGCGCTTCCTGCCGCCCCGCGCCTGCTGCCGGAAGGCGCGTTCCTGCTGGGCCTGTCGTCGATCCA
>CAYUJV010000111.1:0-9162 GCA_964445085.1 uncultured Burkholderiales bacterium | reverse complement strand
GCGGCCGGGAGCCGGTCGCGCCCCTGGCCCGTGCCCTGTGGGGCATCGCGCCGCCGCCGGCGGATCTGTGCGCGGACTTGTACGCGTCCCGGGACGCGCGGCTGGACGACGTGCTGCAGGGACGCAAGCCGGCCCAGGCCTTCGCGCTGCTGGTGCTGGCGGCGATCGAGCGCGGCGATGCCGAGGCCGCCCACGCCGCCTACGAGCCGATGATGCTGTTCGAGTCGGCGCAGGCAGGCGCGCGCTACGTCGAAGCCATGGCCGCCTCTCTGCGCGGCAGACTGGAGGCGCCGCAGCTGCATCGGCACGAGTCCGCGCCGCCGCTGGCGAAGGCGCTGAGTCTGCTGGTCGCGCACACCGGGCGCAGCGACGTGCCCGCGCTGCTGGCCGTGATCGGGCTGCTGCTGGCGCCGCAGACCGCGGACGACAGGCTGGAACGGCTGCGCGCCGCCCTGGCGGAGATCGGCGTGCGCTTTACCGCGCTGGATGGCAGCCGGGTCGAATTCGAGCTGCATGGCCATGCCCACAAGCCGGTCACCACGCGCCAGCTGGGCGAGGCGCTGGCGGAGGTGCGCCGCACACGTCTGGGCTGACAGCCCGTGGCCGCGGGGAAGAGGCCGCGGAGCTGGCAACAGGGGTTCATTTTCCCCGGGCGACGTCGTTACTGATCTTTGATCAAGAAGAAGCCGGAGCGGTTGTCTTGCCCGGACAGCTTTGGACCGCCTCATGCACGCAGCGCCTGACAGGGTATTCTCACGCCGGCTCATCCTGAGCTTCGGCTTCATTCTGGTGCTGGCGAGCCTGGTGGTCGGCGTCGGCATCTATCACCTGCGCATCCTGCGCGCCGAGCTGGAACGCATCATCCAGGACGACAACCTGCGGCTCAGCCTCATCCACGAGATGCGCACCACCATCCGCGAGCGCATGCTGCGGGTGAACATGATTTTCCTCGACCCGGACCCGTTCAATCGGGACGAGTACTATCAGCGCACTCTGGTGCTGGGTGACCGCTTCATCCGCATCCGCGCCCAGGTCGAGGCGCTCGCCAAGGACGAGGAAGAACGGCGTGCGCTGGCGGAATCCCGCGCCGGGAACGTCAAGACGGCCACCATCGTCGAATCGGCGTTGCAGCTGCTGCAGGAGGGGCGGGTCGCGGAAGGCCGCCGGGTGCTGCTGGAGCAGGCGTTTCCTGCCCAGCAGGAGGTGATGGATCGGACCGAGCAGGTGCTGCGGCTATACGAGGAACACGGGCGGCAAAGCGTGGCCCATGCCCGCCGGCTGTACGACCAGGCGTTCTATGCGCTGATCGGTCTGGGGCTGGCGGCCATCGTGCTGACGGTGATGACCAGCGTGGTCGTGGTGCGGCGCAGCACCCGCGACCGGCGCGCCCTGCTGGCGGAAATCGACACCCGCAGCCGGACCGAGGAGCAGCTGCGCCGGCTCGGCGCGCGCCTGGAACAGCTGGTGGACGAGCGCACGGCCGAGCTGCAGCGCATCACCGACCGGCTCAAGGAGGCGCAGAAGATCGGCCGCATCGGCCACTGGGAATGGGACATCGCCAGCGGCGCGCTGCAGTGGTCGGACGAGGTGTACCGGCTGTTCGGCGTCGCGCCGGGCGGACGGGCGCCGACCTACGAAGGATTTCTGGCTGCGGTGCACCCGGAGGACCGGGACCGGGTCGTGGAGGCGGTGCAGGCGGCGCTCGACACCCACGCCCCCTACCGGGTGGACCACCGCATCCTGCTTCCCGACGGCAGCGTGCGGCACATGCACGAGGAAGGGATCGTCGTCCTGGCCGAGGACGGCCGGCCGCGGCGCCTGCTCGGCACGGTGCAGGATGTGACCGATGCCCAGCTGCTGCGCCAGCAGCTCTGGGACATGGCCCACTTCGATGCCCTCACCGGCCTGCCCAACCGGCTGCTGCTCATGGACCGGCTGCAGCAGGCCATCGTCCTGGCGAAGCGGCAGGGCGGCAGCTTCGCCCTCGCGCTGTTCGACCTGGACCGCTTCAAGGCGGTCAACGATCGTTTCGGGCACGAAGCGGGCGACGCCTTCCTGCGCGAAGTCGCGGCGCGGCTGCGGCGGGCGGTGCGCGCGAGCGACACCATCGGTCGCTACGCCGGCGACGAATTCATCGGGATATTCCCCGACATCGGCGCGCCGGCCGAGGCCCAGGCGCTGATGGCGAAGATCCACGAGCAGCTGGGGGCGCCGTTCACTTTGCACGAGGTGTCCTGGGAGGTGTCCGCCAGCACCGGCGTCGCATTCTATCCGCGCGATGCGCAGGATGCCGAGGGTCTGCTGCGCGCAGCCGATGCGGCGATGTACGCGGTGAAGCAGGGCGGCCGGGATGGCGTCGGCTATTCCGGTAACGACCCCCCCGGCTAGGGGGAAGGCGCCGCTACTGGTTCGCGGCCTGGTCCGCCTGCTGCAGGCGCTGCTGCGCCTCCTGGTTGGCGGCGTCGAGCTTCTGCACCACCTGTTCCTTGGTCTTCTGTGCCTGCTCCACTTCCTTGGCCTTGAGCGCCGCCTCGGTCGCGGCGGTGGTGGCCACGTCGGCGCCGCAGCCGGCGAGCAGAAGCACAAGCACGATGGCGGACAGTCTTTGCATCGGGAACTCCCTGGGTTGAGCCTGCTCTATGGTAGACGCTCCGGCCGCCGCCGCGAAAGAGCCGCGAGCCGCCGCTGCAGAACTGTTATAATTCAACGCATTGCGCCGCTCGGCTGAACAGCCCGGCGGTTTTTTGTTTGCCTCGAACCGCTTTTTCCATGAACGACACCGCTTTTCCCCCCGAACTCCTGCGCGACGTGGCCCGCCGCCGCACCTTCGCCATCATCTCCCATCCGGACGCGGGCAAGACCACGCTCACGGAAAAGCTGCTGCTGTTCGGCGGCGCGATTCAGATGGCCGGCACGGTCAAGGCGCGCAAGAGCGCGCGCCATGCCACCTCGGACTGGATGGAGGTGGAGAAGCAGCGCGGCATCTCCGTCACCAGTTCGGTGATGCAGTTCGACTACGCCGGCCACACCATCAATCTGCTCGACACGCCGGGGCACGAGGATTTCTCCGAGGATACCTACCGCGTGCTCACCGCCGTGGACGCGGCGGTGATGGTGATCGACGCGGCCAAGGGCGTGGAGGCGCAGACCATCAAGCTGCTGGACGTGTGCCGCCTGCGCAACACGCCCATCATCACCTTCGTCAACAAGTTCGACCGCGAGGTGCGCGAGCCCATCGAGCTGCTGGAGGAAATCGAGTCGGTGCTGAAGATCGACTGCGCGCCCATCACCTGGCCCATCGGCATGGGCAAGCATTTCCGCGGCGTGTATCACCTGCTCACCCAGCGCCTGATGCGCTTCACGCCGGGCGAGGAGAAAATCAGCGCCGACCAGGAAGTGATCGAGGGCCTGGACAATCCCGCGCTGGACGCGGCCTTCCCGGACGAGGTGGCGCGCCTGCGCGAGGACGTGGAGCTGATCCAGGGGGCGAGCGCGCCCTTCGATCTCGATTTGTTTCTCGCCGGCCGGCAGACGCCGGTGTTCTTCGGCTCCGGCATTAACAACTTCGGCGTGCAGGAAATCCTGCAGGCCCTGGTGGAATGGGCGCCGCCGCCGCAGCCGCGGGACGGCGGCACGCGCATGGTGCAGCCGGCGGAGAAAGCCTTCACCGGCTTCGTGTTCAAGATCCAGGCCAACATGGACCCCAAGCACCGCGACCGCATCGCCTTCTTCCGCATCTGCTCCGGCCGCTACAGTTCGGGGATGAAGGTGCAGCACATGCGCTTGAAGCGCGAGATGAAGCTGGCCAATGCCTTGACCTTCATGGCCAATGAGCGCGTCCATATGGAAGATGGCGTGGCCGGCGACATCATCGGCATCCACAATCACGGCCAGCTGCAGATCGGCGACACCCTCACCGAAGGCGAAGTCCTGGGCTTCAAGGGCATTCCCTATTTCGCCCCGGAGCAGTTCCGCGGCGCGCGCTCGCGCGATCCGCTCAAGTCCAAGCAGTTGCAGAAGGGCCTGCGCGAGCTGGGCGAGGAGGGCGCGATCCAGGTGTTCGAGCCGCTGTCCGGCGGCGACCTGCTGCTGGGCGCCGTGGGCCAGCTGCAGTTCGAGGTGGTGGCGGCCCGATTGCAGGCCGAATACAAGGTGGATGCAATCTACGACGCCGCTGACATCTACACCGCACGCTGGCTGACTTTCCCGGACGAAGCGACCCGCCGCAACTTCGAGAAAGAACAGTTCAACCGCATGGCGAAGGACGTGGACGGCAACCTGGTGTATTTGGCCACCAACCGCTACAACCTGAACATCCTGATGGAGAAGTGGCCCAAGGTCACCTTCCACGCCACCCGCGAACACGGGCAGCGCTTCGAGTAGCCGCCGCCATCTCCCGCCCGGGCGCCGTCCTTGCGCCCGCTTCCTTCGCTGTCTAGATTGAATTGACGAGCCGGACGTCCCGGTTCGGACTGCAAAAGGAGCACGGGCATGAAACCGCATATCGTAATTGCCTGGGTCGCGGCCGCCGCACTGGCGGCGGGCTGCGCCGAGATGCCGCAGTTCGGCGGCCCGAAATACGGCGAGACCTCGGGCAGCGTGGCCGGCCAGGCCGACCGCAACGGCACCATCACCCAGCTGGAAATCGTCAAGATCGACGAGGATTACAAGCTCGGCGTCGGCACCGCCGTGGGCGCCGTGGCCGGCGGCCTGCTGGGCTCGCAGATCGGCGAGGGCCGCGGCTCCACGGTGGCGACCGTGGTGGGCGCGGCGGCCGGCGCCGCCGCCGGCACCGTGGCCGAAAGCAAGATGAAGAAGAAGGACGCCCAGCGCGTGACCGTCAAGATGGCCACCGGTGGCACGGTCACCATCGTGCAGCCGGTCGACACGCGGCTGCGCGACGGCATGCACGTCCGCGTCGAGGGCAGCGGCGAGACGGCGCGCGTGGTGCCGCGCTAGACGGGCTATCTGAAGGCGTAGCCCGGCGCGCCGCTGGCTAGCAGCGCACGGCGGTAGAAGGGCGCCGAATCGGCGGCCAGCGCCGGCGCGATGCGCGTGCGCATGCGGGGCGAGGCATGGGTGTTCAGCACCGAACTGCCGGAGCCCGCATCGAGCTGAGCAAGCTTGGCGTAGAACCCGAGCGCGGCGGCCGGCGGGAAGCCGGCCATGGCGGCGAGGCGGACGCCGATCTGGTCCGCTTCGATCTCCTGCATGCGCGACATGGGCATCAGCTGGAGGGAGACGGAGAGATCCGTGTTCAGCTCCGCCACGATGTCCGACAGGCTGCGGTGGGGATTCCTCGGATTGCGCAGCAGCACCGCGGTGGCCTGCTCCCGCACATGCTCGGCGATGACATGGCCGATCTCGTGGCCGATGAGGATGGCGAGTTCGGGGTCGCTCAGCTGCGCGTGACGCAGAAAGGACGTGCCCAGCAGCAGCTTGCCGCCCGCCATCGAGTAGGCATCCACGTCGGGAGAATCGCTCAGGTGCAACTCCCAGTTCCAGTGCGCGGCTTCGGGCTTGAGTTTGATCGCCTGCGCGATGAGGTGTGCGGCAATGGCGCGGGACTTGCGCAGCAGGGCCGCGTCGCGGTCGAGCTCATGGCGCTGGCGCGCCTGCTCGAGCGTGTCCGCATAGGCGTCCGCGGCCAGTGCGTGGAGCTCCGCGCTGCTGAAGGCGAGGGTCTGCTCCCGGTCGGTGACGGGGGTTTCCGCGCGGCTGAAGGGCGCAGCGAGCAGGCACAGCAGGGCGATCGAATACCGTTTCATCGCGGGCTCCTTCGGCGAGAAAGGTTCGGAGCGGAAACGCCGCATTGCGCCGCTCTTGTTTTCAACAGCGGCCGCACTGCGCAAAGCTTTAATGCTCACTATAGACGACTGCGCCGCACCGACGCCTTTGCAGCCACGTAGTGAACGTTTTCTCCCTATTCATAACCAACACGCTCAGAGGAGGTGAAACATGTACCAACGCATCATGGTGGCCGTCGACGGCAGCGATACTTCCGACCTTGCCCTGCAGGAGGCGATCGCGCTCGCGAAGAGCTGCGGCGCGCAGCTTCGCATGGTGCATGCGGTGGACGAGGTGACGCTGAACTGGGAGGGGGAGTACGCCAATCCGGCCGAGATCTGGGAGGCGATGGCGAAATCCGGCCGCGCCATTCTCGACAAGGCAGTGGCACGGGCCACCGGGGCAGGGCTGCAGGCTGACGCCAAGCTCATCGAAATCACCACCCTGGGCCAGCGCATTCCCCAGGCCATCGCCGAAGAGGCGGAATCCTGGCCCGCCGATCTGATCGTGATCGGCACCCACGGCCGGCGCGGGCTCAGTCATCTGTTCCTGGGCAGCGTGGCGGAAGGTGTCATGCGTGTCGCCACCAAGCCGGTTCTGCTGATCCGTGGCCGCTAGGAAATCTCTACAAAAGCACTGCGCAGCCCGTCTGCCCGCCTGCGATGCTCGCTGTACTCGCTTGTACAGGTGCGCTTCTCGGCGGCCAGCCGGGCTCGCTCGCTACCTGTTGCAGGGGTTCCCTGGCCAGGGACGGTTCCTGAAGCGGCGTTTTCCCCCGGGGCGCGGGTCGATGCCGTGAGCGATCTCCTGCCCGCGCTGCTCGTGCAGTTCGCCGTCACCGTCGCCCTCAGCTTCGTGCTGGGGCTCGAGCTGCACGGCACCCGTCGCATCCAGGCGGAAGGCGTCGGCTTCGGAACGACGCGGACCCTCACCCTGATCGGCGCTGCCGGCTTCGTGCTGTGGCTGCTCGATGGCTCGCCGCCGCGGGGGGTCTATGTGGTGGGGCTGATCGGCCTCGCGCTCTGGTTCGCGGTATATCTGGCGCGGCAGGACCGCGCCGCCCCGCAGCGCGAGACGGGCGCCTTTCTGCCGGCGTTCATCGCGGTGCTGGCCTACAGCCTGGGCCCCCTGGTGCTCACCCAGCCTGAGTGGCTGGTCGCCGCCGTGGTCATCGTCGCCATCCTCATGCTCGCCGAGAAGCCGCTGATCCGGCGGCTTTCCGACGCCGTGCCGGCGGGGGAAGGGGTGACGCTGGCGAAGTTCCTGATCCTGGCTGGCCTCGTGCTGCCCCTGCTGCCGGCGACACCGATCCCGGGACTGCCGGGGGTCACCTTCGACAAGGTGTGGCTGGCGGTGGTCCTGATCTCGGCGATTTCCTATGCCGGTTATCTGGCCCACACCTATGTCTTTCCCGGTGGCGGCATCCTGCTCACCGGGCTGCTGGGTGGCATCTATTCCAGCACCGCAGCCACCGTCGTCCTCGCGCGCCAGGCGCGGACCGATGCCTCGGTCGCGGACCTGGCGCCGGCGGCCACGGTGCTCGCCACGGCGATGATGTACCTGCGCCTGTGGCTGGTGATTGTCGCCCTGGGCCACTGGTCCGCGGCGCTCCAGCTGGCGCTGCCTTTCGGCGCGCTTGCAGTCGGATCCCTGGCGGTTGCGTGGTGGCTGCGGCAGCGCGGCCAGCGGGCGGCGGCCGGGGCGGGCCAGGCCAGGCTGGGCCCGCATCATCCGCTGGATCTGCCGGTGGCCTTCCTGTTCGCCGGACTGTTCATCCTGTTCGCAGCGATAACGGATTTCGTGACCCGCGCGTACGGCGCGCCCGGCCTGCACGTGCTCAGTTTCCTGGTGGGCATGACCGACATCGACCCGTTCGTGCTGTCGCTGCTGGCGGGCCATTTCCAGGTTTCCGAAGCGGCGGTCATCGCCGCCATCCTAATTGCCGCCGGCAGCAACAATCTGCTCAAGGCGGTGTATGCCCTCGCCCTGTCGCGCCAGCAGGCGATGCTGCCGGCCGCGGCTTGGCTGGTGCTGACCCTGGGCCTGTCCCTGGCGTGGGCGCTGTTGCGCTGAGATAGAAAGGTTCCATGACAGCCGATGCTCCCGCTCCATCCTTGTCCGACCGTACCCAGGGCTTGAGCACGGCGGAAGCGCAGGCCCGGCTCGCGCGCTTCGGCCCGAATGCCGTGGTCGAGTCCAAAGTGCCGGCCTGGCGCCAGCTGCTGGGAAAGCTGTGGGCCCCTGTACCGTGGATGCTGGAAGCGGTCATTGTGCTGCAGCTGGTGCTGGGACGGCACGTGGAGGCCGCGGTGATCGGCGCGCTGCTGCTGTTCAATGCCGTGGTCGCCTTCCTCCAGGAGCGGCGGGCGCGCGATGCGCTGGCGGTGCTGCGGCGGCAACTGCACGTGAATGCGCGGGTGCTGCGCGACGGACAGTGGCGGCTCATTGCCGCGGAGGAGGTGGTGCCAGGCGACATCGTGCACGTGCGCGCGGGTGACATCGTGCCGGCGGACCTGATGCTGTTCGACGGCGCGGTGACCCTGGACCAGTCCGCGCTCACCGGCGAATCCCTGCCGGTGGAGGCGGGCGCGAGCAACCCGGCCTACACCGGATCGGTGGTGCGCCAGGGCGAGGCCAGCGGCGACGTCACCGGCACCGGGGTGCATACCTATTTCGGGCGCACGGCCGAGCTGGTGCGCACCTCCAGTGCGCCCAGCCACATGCAGCGCACCATTTTCGCCATCGTCAAGCGGCTGGTGCTGTTCGATCTGCTGCTGGTGGCGCTGGTGGTGGTCTACGCGCTGCTGCACCGGCTGCCGCCGCTGGACACGGCGGAATTCGCGCTGATGCTGCTGGTGGCCTCCGTCCCCGTCGCGCTGCCCGCCACCTACACGCTGGCGACCGCGCTCGCCAGCCTCGTCCTGTCGCGCAAGGGCGTGCTGGTGACGCGGCTGCCGGCGGTGGAGGAAGCGGCGGCCATGGACACCCTGGTCTCGGACAAGACCGGCACGCTGACCCAGAACACCCTGACCCTGGCCGGCGCCGCGCCGCTGGCGCCGGAGACGGATGAAGCCACGGTGCTGCGCGCGGCCGCTCTGGCCAGCGACGACGCCACCCAGGACCCGCTCGACCTCGCCATCCTCGTGCCGGCGCGGGAGCGCGGACTGCTGCGGGATGCGCCGCCACGTGTGGGCTTTCATCCCTTCGATCCGACGACGCGGCGCAGCGAGGGCATCTATACGGTGGCGGGCAAGGCCTGGCACGCGGTCAAGGGTGCGGCCAACGTGATCGGCCCGCTGTGCCGCCTCGATGCCGCGGGCCAGGCGGCGCTGGAGGCGGCGGAGCGGGAGCTGGGCGCGAGCGGCGCGCGGGTGC
>CAYUJV010000110.1:295-9231 GCA_964445085.1 uncultured Burkholderiales bacterium | reverse complement strand
GGCGCTCCAGGCCGTAGGTGATCTCGCCGGTGATGGGCTTGCAGTCGATGCCGCCCACCTGCTGGAAATAGGTGAACTGCGTGACTTCCATGCCGTTGAGCCAGACCTCCCAGCCCAGGCCCCAGGCGCCTAGGGTGGGGTTTTCCCAGTCGTCCTCGACGAAGCGGATGTCGTTCTGCTTCAGGTCGAAGCCTAGGGCTTCGAGCGAGCCGAGATAAAGCTCGAGGATGTTCTCCGGCGCAGGCTTCAGCACCACCTGGAACTGGTAGTAGTGCTGCAGGCGGTTGGGATTCTCGCCATAGCGGCCGTCCTTGGGCCGGCGCGAGGGCTGCACGTAGGCGGCCTTCCACGGCTCGGGGCCGAGGGCGCGCAGGAAGGTGGCGGTGTGGCTGGTGCCGGCGCCGACCTCGAGGTCGTAGGGCTGGAGCACGACGCAGCCCTGCTCACCCCAGAACTTCTGCAGGGTGAGAATAAGCTCTTGGAAAGTTTGCATGAGGCGTTTTCTGGTTGGCGGCCTGCGCTTGGGCAGGCCGGGGAAAACGCTGATTTTACAGGGGAGTGCGCGGCAGAGAAAGCTTGCGGCGGGCCCGCGACGCAGGCCGCTCCGCGGGCTGGTGCGTCAGGCGCCAAGCCACTTCAGCATGTCGAGGTATTGCTGCTTGCTGCCGGCCTCGAAGCCCTTGATCTCCAGGCTCTTGAGCAGCGGCTTGGCCTGCTCGTTGGACTGCAGCCCGACCAAGGCCGCGCGCAGGGTTTCCACTTCCTTGGGCGAGAGCTTGGGCGAGGCGATCAGCGACCAGAATGGCAGCTTCTTGCTCTCGAACACGGTCACGCCGCCTTTCGCTTCCCAGTCCTTGGCCACCACTGGCGAGACCATGCCCACGTCGGCGAACTTGTTCTCCACCATGAAGGCGATCGCGTCCTGGTAGCGCGCCTTCACCAGTTGCTGCGGCTGCGGGGTCAGGTTCAGGTCGCGCAGCGTCGCCAGGCCCGCCTTCTCCATGAAGGTCCCGGCGGCGTAGGCGATCTTGTGGCCGCGAATGTCCTCGGGCTTGTGGAAGCCGGAATCCTTGCGCGCGATGAATTTCACCGTGAACGCGCCCTGCACCGCCGCCACCAGATCGTAATTGGCCGAAGCCATCGCCTTCGCCGCCACGTTGCTCGGCTTGCTGTAGAACAGCGCGTAACGCCCTTTCATCAGGTTCTCGGTGGAGCTCTTCAGGTTCTGCGACGACTCAAGCTTGACCGGCTTCTTCAGCGTCCTGGACAGGAAATCCGCCAGCGGCTGGTAGCGCTCGAGCATTTTCGTGTAGTCCACCTGACCTGCGGTGCCCTCATTGATGCCCAGCAGCAGGGCTTCTTCCGCCCGCGCGGGCGAACCGAGCAGCCCCAGCAGCGCGGCGCCGATCGCACACCATTTCTTCATTTCGCTTCCTCTAGTTTCTCCGCACAGCGGCAGTATTCAGACATGACAAGGGGGCGCCTCGCGCCCCCTTGCGCGTGCGCCGCAGCGCACGCCGACCGCTCGCTCAGAGCGGCCGCTTGATGGTGATGGCGCCGCGGATCTGGCCTTCCTGGTAGCCGGTCGCCCGGTCGTGGGGATACTCGGCCTGGAGCTTGGCGCGCGTGCCTTCGGCAATGTTCTCCGGCTTGCCGTGGCAGGCCAGGCACAGGGGCTGCACCCCCAGCGCCTTCATGTAGCGGAAATATTTGCCCTGGGGCTCGGTCACGATCTCCGAATACTCCATGGCGTCGGCCTTCTCGCCCTTCGCCGCGCGCTGGTCAAACTCGGCCAGCACCTTCTGCTCCCACGCATCCGGCATGCCGATCATGGGGTTGCGGGTCTTGAGCGATACCCGGCGCACCTGCCAGCCATGCTGGGTGGACAGCTCGGTGGCGATGGCCGGGGCGATGTTCTTGCAGACCTTCACCGCGTTTTCCGGGCCGCCCGCGGCCAGGGCCTGCTTCAGTTCGCCGCCCAGCTGCTGGGCGAACTGCTTCGCCACGGCGCGGCTCTCGTCCAGGGCGCCGGTCTCCTGCGCGCCGGCCACCGCCGGCAGAAGCCCGAGTGCAACAATCCATGCCGTCTTCATAAACCCTCCTTCTGTTCTACAGGGATGCGGAGCGCCACGGCGGCCCGCGGGACTGGTCTTTTTAGACTAGTGGGGGCCGGCTGTCAACGCCGCCCGGGCCACGGATCATCCCGCGCTGGTCCGGGTGGAGCGCCGGGCGAGGACCGCCCCGGCCAGCAGCGCCAGGACTGCGGCCGCAAGGGCGGGCGCGTTGCCCCAGCGCACATAGGGCGTGGCGCCGACGCGGCCCTGGGCAAGGCCGTTGAGCGCATCGGTGTGGAACGGCTCCAGGCGTGCGGTCACCCGGCCGCGGGCGTCGATGATGGCGGTCATGCCGGTGTTGGTCGCGCGCAGCATGGTGCGGCCCGTTTCCAGGGCGCGCATCTGCGAAATCTGCAGGTGCTGGCGGGGCGCGATGGAGTCGCCGAACCAGGCGTCGTTGCTGACGTTGGCCAGGAGAGTGGCCTGCGGCAGCTGGCGGATGATTTCCTCGCCGAACACGTCCTCGTAGCAGATGTTCATGGCCACCTGTTGCCCGGCCACGGCCAGCGGCCGCTGGTCCGGCGCGCCGCGGGCGAAATCGCCGAGCGGAATGTGCATGAGGTCGATGAACCACTGAAACAGCGGCTTGAACGGAATGAATTCGCCGAAGGGCACCAGATGCACCTTGCGGTAGATCTGGCTCGGACTGCTGCCCAGGCTGGCCACGCTGTTGTAATAGCGGCTGCCGTCGCCGGAGCGTTCCGGCACGCCGAGCACGAGGTCGCCGCCCTGGGCGCGGGCATGGGTGGCCAGCTCCGTCAGATAGGCCGGCGGCACCTGGTCCAGGAACAGCGGCAGCGCCGTCTCGGGCAGCACGATCAGCTGCCCCGGGCTGGCCAGCACCAGGCGCCGGTAGGTCTCCAGCGTGCTCAGCACCCGGTCCTCGCGCCACTTGAGATCCTGCGGAATGTTGCCCTGCAGCAGGCTGACGCTCAGCGGCGCCCCGGCGGGCTGTGTCCACTGCACCTGCTGCAACGCGCCGCCGCCGGCCCACAGCAGCGCCAGCGCCAGCAAGGGGGGCCATGCGCCGCGCGCGCCGCGGCCACGCCAGGCATCGAAGCCGAGCGCCAGCAGGCCGGCGCTGAGGGCGGTGAGCCAGGAAACGCCATAGACGCCAAGCAGCGGTGCGAAACCGGCAAGCGGGCCGTAGGGCGCGGCGCTGTAGCCCAGCGCGAGCCAGGGGAAGCCGGTGAAGATCCAGCCGCGCACCCACTCCAGCAGTGCCCACAGCGCCGGCAGCAGCAGCACCAGGCTCACCGCCGCCGGCGCACGGAACCAGGCATGCAGCCAGCCCACCGTCAGCGGGAACAGGGCGAGAAAGGCGCAGAACAGCACGGTGGCGAGCACCGCGATCGGCAGCGGCATGCCGCCGAAGTCGTGCATGCTGACATAGACCCAGGACACGCCGAAGAGGAACAGGCCGCAGCCGAAGGCGAAGCCGATCCATGCCGCGGCGCGGTGGGAGCCGGCATGGCGCCACAGGTGAAACAGGGCGGCCAGGGTCAGCACCGGGAGCGGGAACAAATAAAAGGGCGCAAAGCCGAGAACGGTCAATGCGCCCAACAGGGCAGGCAGGGCGAACAGGCGCAGGCGCCCGGCCCGAAAGACGATGGCGTCCCGGCTCAAGCGCTGCCCTGGGTTTCCAGCGTGGGCATGCGCTCCACGAGCAGGGAATGCAGGCGGCGGCTGTTGGCGCGCAGCACCTGGAACTTCAGGCCATCGAAGCTGACGCTCTCGCCACGCTTGGGCAGGCGCCCGAACTTGCTGATCACCATGCCACCCACAGTGTCGTAGTCCTCGTCGCTGAAGTGGGTGCCCATGACCGCATTGAAGTCCTCGATCTCGGTCAGCGCCTTCACGCGGTAACGGTTGTTCTTGTCACGGATGATGTTGTCTTCGACTTCGTCGAAATCGAACTCGTCCTCGATGTCGCCGACGATCTGCTCCAGCACGTCCTCGATGGTCACCAGGCCGGCGACGCCGCCGTACTCGTCCACCACGATCGCGATGTGGTTGCGGTTGCTGCGGAATTCCTTGAGCAGCACGTTGACCCGCTTCGACTCCGGAATGAACACCGCCGGGCGCAGCATGTCGCGCACGTGGGGTTCCTCGCCCGCGTAGTAGCGCAGCATGTCCTTCGCGAGCAGGATGCCGATGACGTCGTCGCGGTCCTTGTCGATGACGGGAAAGCGCGAGTGCGCAGTGGCGATGATGAAGGGAAGGAATTTCTCGGGCGGATCGTTGATGTCGATCACGTCCATCTGCGAGCGCGGGATCATGATTTCCCGCACCTGGGTCTCGGACACCTGCAGCACGCCCTCGATCATGGCGAGCGCATCGGCGTCGAGCAGATCCCGCTCATAGGCGGAATGGAGCAGTTCCACGAGCTGGTCCCGGTCCTCCGGTTCGCGCATCAGCAGCGCGCCGAGGCGCTCGAGCCAGCTCGGCTTGGTACTCGCATCGTCCATACGTGGTTTGCCAACCCCTGCGGGGTAATGAATGGCGAATGGCGATGGCCATTCGTCATGCATCACACCGTTCAGGCGGGGGCAAGGTATGGGCCACCATCATAGGGATCAGGGTAACCCAGTCTTGTGACGACTTCCGATTCGCGCGCTTCCATCACCGCGGCATCGGCATCGTTCTCGTGATCGTAGCCTTGCAGATGCAGGCTGCCGTGGACGATCAGGTGCGCATAGTGGGCTTCGAGTGCCTTGCCCTGTTCCCGGGCTTCGCGCGCCACCACCGGCGCACAGACGACCAGATCGCCCCAGATTCTTCCTGCGTGGGGCGCCGTCTCGTATACGAAGCTTAGCACATTCGTCGCATAGTCCTTGCCGCGGTAGTCGCGGTTCAGGGCGCGCCCTTCGGCCTCGTCCACGAAACGCACGGTGATTGCGGCGTCGCCTTCGACGGCGGCTTTCACCCAGCGCCGCACCTGGGCGCGGGTGGGCAAGCCCTCGCTTTCGGTGGCGTACTGGACTGACAGGGAGAGCTCAGGCGTCGCCCTGCTCTTTTTGGAAGCGGTCGTAGGCATTGATGATGTGCTGCACCAGCGGATGACGCACCACGTCCTCGGACTGGAACTGGGTGAAGGCGATGCCCTTCACGTCGGCGAGCACCTGCTGCGCCTGCACCAGCCCGCTCTTCTGTCCGCGCGCGAGGTCGATCTGGGTCACGTCGCCGGTGATCACCGCCTTGGTGCCGAAGCCGATCCGCGTCAGGAACATCTTCATCTGCTCCGGCGTGGTGTTCTGCGCCTCGTCCAGGATGATGAAGGAATGGTTCAGGGTGCGGCCGCGCATGTAGGCCAGCGGCGCGATCTCGATGGTCGCGCGCTCGAACATCTTCTGCACCTTGTCGAAGCCCATCAGGTCGTACAGCGCGTCGTACAGCGGGCGCAGGTAGGGGTCCACCTTCTGCGCCAGATCACCGGGCAGGAAGCCGAGGCGCTCGCCCGCCTCCACCGCCGGCCGTACCAGCACGATGCGCTTCACCAGGTCGCGCTCCATGGCGTCCACCGCGCTCGCCACCGCGAGATAGGTCTTGCCGGTGCCGGCGGGACCGATGCCGAAGGTGATGTCGTGCTCCTGGATCTGGCGCAGATACTGGTTCTGGCGCGCGGTGCGGCCGTGCAGGTCGGCGCGCCGTGTCATCAGCACCGGCACCATGCCCTCGCGCCGCTCGCCGCCCTGCAGGTGGGCCACTTCCACCAGGCCGAGCTGGATGTCCTCCACGCTCAGGCTGCGGCTTGCGCGGTCGTAGAAGCTTTGCAGCAGGTCGGCGGTGAGCCGCGCCTTGGCCAGCTCGCCGTCGACGCGGAAATGCTCGCCGCGGCGCGCGATCTTCACGTCCAGCGCCGTCTCGATCTGGCGCAGGTTCTCGTCCAGGGCGCCGCACAGGTTGGCCAGGCGTTTATTATCGACGGGGCTGAAAGAGAATTCCATTTCAGCTCACCACAGAGGCACAGAGGCACGGAGAAAAACAATAAAACGCAACGGTCGTAGAGGAAACCTCGTCAGGCTTCGCACCCATTGCACCTTTCCGTTGAAAACGCTTTACCCTTCTCTGTGCCTCTGTGTCTCTGTGGTGCATGGCTTTAGTCCGTAACCGCCGCTTCGCCCCGCAGCGAGTGCGGCAACGCCTCGGTGATGCGCACCGCGATGAACTGATTCACCAGGCGCGGGTGGCCGACGAAGTTGACCACGCGGTTGTTGTCGGTGCGGCCGGAGAGCTCGCTGGCGTCCTTCTTCGACGCGCCTTCCACCAGCACGCGCTGCACTGTGCCGACCATGCCCTGGCTGATGGCGTAGGCCTGTTCCTCGATGCGTTTCTGCAGGCGCATCAGACGTTCGGTCTTCACTTCCATGGGCGTGGCGTCGGGCAGTTCGGCGGCAGGCGTGCCGGGGCGCGGGCTGTAGATGAAGCTGAAGCTGGCATCGAAGCCCACATCCTCCACCAGCTTCATGGTGGCCTCGAAATCGGCCTCGGTCTCCCCCGGGAAGCCGACGATGAAATCCGAGGACAGGGAGATGTCCGGGCGCACCGCGCGCAGCCGGCGCACGCGCGACTTGTATTCGAGCGCGGTGTAGTTGCGCTTCATCGCCGCCAGGATGCGGTCGGAGCCGGCCTGCACCGGCAAGTGCAGATGGCTCACCAGCTTGGGGATGCGCGCGTAGGCTTCGATCAGGCGGTCGCTGAATTCGTTCGGATGCGAGGTCGTGTAGCGGATGCGCTCGATGCCGGGAATCTCGGCCACGTACTCCAGCAGCAGCGCCAGATCGGCGGTCTCGCCGTCGTGTCCGTCGTCCATCACTCCGCGATAGGCATTCACGTTCTGGCCGAGCAGGGTGACTTCCTTCACGCCCTGCTCCGCGAGGTGGGCCACTTCCGCCAGCACGTCGTCGAAGGGGCGCGACACTTCCTCGCCACGGGTATAGGGCACGACGCAGAAGCTGCAGTACTTGCTGCAGCCTTCCATGATCGAGACGAAAGCCGTGGCGCCTTCCACCCGCGCCGGCGGCAGGCGGTCGAATTTCTCGATCTCGGGGAAGCTGATGTCGACTTGGGACTTGCCGGTCCTGCGCCGCTCGACGAGCATCTGCGGCAGGCGGTGCAGGGTCTGCGGGCCGAACACCACGTCGACATACTTGGCGCGCTGGACGATGGCCGCGCCTTCCTGGCTGGCCACGCAGCCGCCGACGCCGATCAGCAGGTCGGGATTCTTCTGCTTGAGGTGCTTCCAGCGGCCGAGGTGATGGAACACCTTCTCCTGCGCCTTCTCGCGCACGGAGCAGGTGTTGAACAGGATCAGGTCAGCCTCCTCCGGATTCTCGGTGCGCTCGAAGCCTTCCGCCGCATTCAGCACGTCCGCCATCTTGTCCGAGTCGTACTCGTTCATCTGGCAGCCGAAGGTCTTGATGTATAGCTTCTTCACCACGGCAGTGGGCCCCGTCACTTGAGGCGCGCGGCTTCCTCGGGCGTCAGCACCCAGATCTTGCTCAGAAAGCCCTGCGGATCGAGCACGAACGCCACCCGGCCGCTCTGCGGCGCGGAGACCGGCAGCACGATGAGGTTGTTGGTGTTGTAGATGCGCGTGGCGGGCGTGAGGCGGTAGATCTTGTCGCCCACCTGCGCCACGCCGTTCTGGATGCCGCGAAGCTCGCCCACCTGCACATTGGGCGGAAAATTCCGCATCGCGTACGCGGAGAACGACAGCGACAACGCCGCCAGGAGAATCAGCAGAGCCTTGGCCATGATGCGAACCGCCTCTCAAGAAAGCTTCGGCCGCACAATGCATCACACTGGCGGCCGAAGCGGGAATCTGGTGGTGATAGGTGGACTTGAACCACCGACCCCAGCATTATGAGTGCTGTGCTCTAACCAACTGAGCTATATCACCAAAAAGCGTACTGACTTACGGAAAGCGCAGCACACGCTGAGGGGCGGAATTATCCGCATTCGCGCCCGCTAAGTCAAGCAAAACAAGAAGTTGAACCCGGCCCGCCGGTGCGTTGCAAAACGCGGCGAACGCCACCGGCGCAGTGCTTTTGCAGAGCGTCCCTAGACGTTGAACAGGAAGTTCATCACGTCGCCGTCCTGCACCACGTAGTCCTTGCCCTCCGAGCGCATCTTGCCCGCTTCCTTGGCGCCCTGTTCGCCCTTGCAGGCGATAAAGTCCGCGAAGGAAATTGTCTGCGCCCGGATGAAGCCGCGCTCGAAGTCGGTGTGGATCACGCCGGCTGCCTGGGGCGCGGTGTCGCCCTTGTGGATGGTCCACGCCCGCACCTCCTTCACGCCGGCGGTGAAGTAGGTCTGCAGGCCCAGCAGGTCGTAGGCGGCGCGGATCAGGCGGTTGAGGCCCGGCTCCTGCAGGCCCATGGATTCGAGGAAATCCTTCTTGTCCGCCTCGTCCAGATCGGCGATCTCGGATTCGATCGCGGCGCACACCGCCACCACCGGCGCGCCTTCGGCGGCGGCGTGCGCCTTGAGGCGGTCGAGGTAGGGGTTGTTCTCGAAGCCGTCCTCGGCGACGTTGGCCACGTACATGGCCGGCTTCACGGTGAGCAGGCACAGCGGCTTGATCAGCTCCAGCTCCTCCTTGGACAGGCCCAGGCTGCGTGCCGGCTTGGCCTGGTTCAGGTGCGGCAGCAGCTTGTCCAGCACGGCGATCAGCTTCTGCGCTTCCTTGTCGCCCGAGCGCGCCTTCTTCACGTCGCGGGCATGGGCCTTCTCCACCGTGGCCAGGTCGGCCAGAGCCAGCTCGGTGCCGATGACCTCGATGTCGGCGTACACTCTTTCCTTACACTCTTGTTCTGTTCA
>CAYUJV010000110.1:0-285 GCA_964445085.1 uncultured Burkholderiales bacterium | reverse complement strand
CGATGTCGGCGATGGGGTCGACCTTGCCCGCCACGTGCACGATGTTGGGGTCGTCGAAGCAGCGCACCACGTTGACGATGGCGTCGGTCTCGCGGATGTTGGCCAGGAACTGGTTGCCCAGGCCTTCGCCCTTGGAGGCGCCCGCCACCAGGCCGGCGATATCCACGAACTCGACGATGGCCGGCACGACCCGTTGCGGCTTCACGATCTCCGCCAGCTGCGCCAGGCGCGGGTCCGGCACCTCGACGATGCCGACGTTGGGCTCGATGGTGCAGAACGGGTAGT
>CAYUJV010000109.1:0-9347 GCA_964445085.1 uncultured Burkholderiales bacterium | reverse complement strand
AGGGCGCGCGCCAGTTCGGCGCCGGCCGGCGCATCCAGCAGCACCGCGTAGCGCGGCCGGAAGCGCCGGCACTGATCGAGCAGGCGCTGCCATTGGCGGTTCGCGGTGAGCGCGTAGACCTGGAAGCGCTGCGGGTGGCGCCCCACCACGTCCAGCGTGCTGAGGCCGATGCTGCCGGTGGAGCCGAGGATGGTGAGACGTTGCATGCTTGTCTGCGGCAGGGAAAGGCGGCTCACGAAAAGCGGCCGAGATAGTACAGGCACAGGGCCAGGAACAGCGGCAAGGCGGCGGTCTGGCTGTCGATGCGGTCGAGCACGCCGCCGTGGCCCGGAATCAGGTGGCCGCTGTCCTTGACGCCGGCCGTGCGCTTGATGTGCGACTCGAACAAGTCGCCGATGATGCTCATTCCGACGATGAACCAGCTTGCCACCACCAGCCGCCACACTTCCACTGCGTAGCCCGCGAGGAAGAAATCCTTGCCCCCGCGTGCGACCAGGGCGGCGAGGACCGTCACCGCCACGAGCGCGCCGGCGACGCCTTCCCAGGTCTTGCCCGGGCTCACCGTCGGGGCGAGCTTGTGCCGGCCCCACATGCGGCCGCTGAAGTAGGCGGCGCTGTCGGCGAGCCAGATCATGCCCATGGCGTAGAGCACGAGGCCCGGCCCGATCAGGCGCAGCTCGACGATGGCGATCCAGGTCGGAATCAGCACGATCCAGCCGGCGACGGCCCGGACCAGCCCATTGGCGCCGCGCCAGTGGCCGCCAAGCCACAGCGGCGCGACCAGCAGCCAGAACAGGACGGCGAGCGGCAGCATCCACCATGCCGGGGACGCCCCCGCGCTGAGGAGCGCGTAGGAACTGGCGAGGATGGCGGCGGTGGCGACGAGGAATGCGCTGCGCCCGAGCTGCGGGTAGCCGCTCAGGCGCGCCCACTCGTCGGCGCCCAGCAGCACGACGGCACCCATGAGCGCGGCCCAGGCCCACTGCGGCAAGAACCAGAGTGCGGCGAGGAAGGCCGGGATCAGCACCAGCGCCGCGAGCAGACGCTGCTTAAGCATGCTCTTTCAGCTGCTCGCTGGTGCGGCCGAAGCGCCGCTCCCGGGTCTGGAAGGAATGGATGGCCGCATCGAAGGCCTTCGCATCGAAATCGGGCCACAGCGTTTCGGTGAAATACAGTTCGGTATAGGCGAGCTGCCACAGCAGAAAATTGCTGATGCGCTGCTCGCCGCCGGTGCGGATGAACAGGTCCGGCTCCGGCGCGCCGGCGAGGCAGAGATAGGGCGTCAGATCATCCTCGCTGAAGCCCTTGGCCAGTTCCGGCCGCGCGGCGAGCATGCGGTTGGCGGCCTGGAGAATGTCCCAGCGCCCCCCGTAGTTGGCGGCGATGGTCAGGGTCAGCCGGGTGTTGTTGGCGGTGAGCTGCTCGGCGTGGGCGATCAGTTCGCGCAGGCGCGCATCGAAGGGCGACACGTCGCCGATCAGCTTGAAGCGGATCTCGTTCTCGTGCAGCTTGGTGACCTCCTGCTCCAGTGCCACCACGAACAGCTGCATCAGCAGGGAGACTTCCTCCGCCGGGCGCCGCCAGTTTTCGCTGCTGAAGGCGAACAGGGTCAGGTACTCCACACCGCGCTCGATGCAGGAGCGGATGACCTGGCGCACCGTTTCCACGCCCTTGCGGTGGCCCGCCACCCGCGGCAGCAGGCGCTTCTTGGCCCAGCGCCCGTTGCCGTCCATGATGATGGCCACATGGCGCGGAACGGCGCTCGCCTCGGGGATGCTGCGGGTTGAACTGCGGAACAGAGCCACCGGGTGCAGCCTCAGATGGCCATCAGGTCGGCTTCTTTGGCCTGCAGCAGCTTGTCGATCTCCGCCACGTAGCGGTCGGTGAGTTTCTGCACGTCGTCCTGGGCGCGGCGCTCGTCGTCCTCGCTGATGAGCTTGTCCTTCACCAGCTCCTTCAGCGCGTTGTTGGCATCGCGCCGCACGTTGCGCACCGCGACCTTGGCATTTTCGCCCTCGCTCTTGACCACCTTGATCAGCTCCTTGCGGCGCTCCTCGGTCAGCGGCGGCATCGGCACCCGGATCATCTCCCCCTGGGTCGCCGGGTTCAGGCCGAGGTCCGATTCGCGGATGGCCTTTTCCACCACCGGGATCATTTTCTTCTCCCAGGGCGCGACGCCGATGGTGCGCGCATCCACCAGGGTGACGTTGGCCACCTGGTTGATGGGCATCATGCTGCCGTAGTAGTCCACCATGATGTGATCGAGCAGGCCGGTGTGGGCGCGGCCGGTGCGCACCTTGCCGAGGTCGGTCTTGAGCGCCTCGATGGATTTCTGCATTTTCTGCTCGGCGTTCTTCTTCACTTCGGCGACGGAACTCATATCTCCAATCCTCTTCGATGCATCAGTTCACTGTGACCAGGGTGCCTTCGTCCTCGCCCATCACCACCCGCTTGAGGGCGCCCTGCTTGAAGATGCTGAACACGCACAGCGGCATCTTCTGCTCGCGGCACAGGGCGAACGCGGTCGCATCCATCACACCCAGGTTTTTGGCGATGGCCTCGTCGAAGGTCAGCGTATGGTAGCGCGTGGCGCTCGCATCCTTCTTCGGGTCGGCGGTATATACGCCGTCCACCTTGGTGGCCTTGAGCACGATGTCGGCGCCGATCTCCACCCCGCGCAGCGCCGCTGCCGTATCGGTGGTGAAGAAGGGATTGCCGGTGCCGGCGCCGAAGATCACCACCTTGCCCTCTTCCAGGTAGCGCAGCGCCTTGCCGCGGATGTAGGGCTCGGCCACCTGCTCGATGGTCAGCGCCGACTGCACGCGGCAGTCCAGGCCGGCGCGGCGCAGGGCATCCTGCAGCGCCAGGGAGTTGATCACCGTGGCCAGCATGCCCATGTAGTCGGCCTGGGCGCGGTCCATGCCGACCGCGCCGGCGGAGACGCCGCGAAAGATGTTGCCGCCGCCGATGACGATGGCGATCTGCACCCCCAGCCTGGCGGCCTCGGCGACCTGGGCCGCCATGCCGTCGAGGGTGGGGCGATCGATGCCATAGGCACCCTCGCCCATCAGCGCCTCGCCGCTCAGCTTGAGCAGGATGCGCTTGTAGCGGAGCTCCGCCATCGACTCAGACTTTCGCCGCGGCAGCCACTTCCGCTGCGTAGTCCACGACCTTCTTCTCGATGCCCTCGCCCACGACGAACATGGTGAAGGTGTTGACGCTGGCGCCCTTGGACTTGAGCAGCTTCTCCACGGTCTCGTCCGGATTCTTCACGAAGGGCTGGCCGAGCAGGGTCACTTCCGACAGGAACTTGGCCACGCTGCCTTCGACGATCTTGTCGACGATGTTGGCGGGCTTGCCCGATTCCAGGGCGCGCGCCTTGGCGATCTCGCGCTCGCGCTCGATGTTCTCGGCCGGGACCTGTTCCTTGGACACGGCGATCGGCTTGGACGCCGCCACGTGCATGGCGATGTCCTTGCCCAGGGTCTCGTCGCCGCCAGTGAGGTCCACCATCACGCCGATCTTGTTGCCGTGCAGGTAGGCGGACAGCTTGCCGGACGTGGCGAAGCGCGCCATGCGGCGCAGGGTCATGTTCTCGCCCAGCTTCATGATCAGCGCCTGGCGGGCCTCTTCCACGGTCTGGCCGGAAGCCATCTTCAGCTTGGACAGGGCTTCGATGTCGGCCGGATCGTTCTCGGCCACCAGCTTGGCACATTCCTTGGCGAAGGCGCTGAAGTCTTCGTTCTTGCCGACAAAGTCGGTTTCGCAGTTCACTTCCACCAGGGCGCCGGTCTTGCCGTCCGGGCTGATGTAGCTGCCGATCACGCCTTCCGCGGCCACGCGGCCGGCGGCCTTGGACGCCTTGGCGCCGCTCTTGATGCGCAGCAGGTCTTCGGCCTTCTTCATGTCGCCGCCGGCTTCCGCCAGCGCCTTCTTGCATTCCATCATGCCGAGCCCGGTCAGCTCGCGCAGTTCCTTCACCATGCCTGCGGTGATTTCAGCCATTGTGTGCTCCTAAATCGATTTCCAGAAAATTCAGTGAACCAACAAAAAAGGGGCTGACGCCCCTTTTTTTACGCGGCGGGCTGTTCCGCGTCCGCGACTTCGACGAACTCCTCGCCGCCGACGATTTCCTTGATGATCTGCGCCTTGCCTTCCAGCACGGCGTCGGCCAGGCCGCGCGCGTCCAGGCGGATGGCGCGGCTGGAATCGTCATTGCCGGGGATGACGTAGTCCACGCCGTCGGGCGAGCAGTTGGTGTCCACCACGGCGACGACGGGGATGCCCAGTTTCTTGGCCTCGACGATGGCGCCCTTGTGGTAGCCGACGTCGATGACGACAATGGCGTCGGGCAGGCCATTCATGTCCTTGATGCCGCCCAGACTGCGCTCGAGCTTTTCCAGCTCGCGGCGGTAGCCCAGGGCTTCCTTCTTGGACATCTTGTCCAGGCTGCCGTCGTCGGCCATCTGCTGCATGTCGCGCAGGCGCTTGATGGACTGCTTCACCGTCTTGAAGTTGGTGAGCATGCCGCCCAGCCAGCGGTGGCTGACGTAGGGCATGCCGGCGCGGGCGGCCTCCTCGGCGATGATCTCGCGCGCCTGGCGCTTGGTGCCGACGAACAGGATGTTGCCCTTGTTGGAAGCGAGCTGGCGCACGAACTTGAGCGCCTCCTCGTACATGGGCAGGCTTTTTTCAAGGTTGATGATGTGGATCTTGTTGCGCTCCCCGAAGATGTAGGGAGCCATCTTGGGGTTCCAGTAGCGGGTTTGGTGGCCGAAATGAACGCCGGCCTCCAGCATCTGACGCATGGTCACGGACATGGAAGTACTCCTGATAAAGGGTTGAGCCTCCACCTGCCGATCTGACACCGGCCCATTTTCCGGCGCCGGCACCCTTTATGTGGCTCGCTTCGCTCGTCCCTCACCCCGGCCCTCTCCCGCAAGCGGTAGAGGGGGACTGGAGACTCGCTGCGCGAGTTTGGTTTCAGCAGGTGTGCGAATTTTCGCAGCCGAGGACCATCCCCGGCCAACGAAGCCCGTGATTATAGCCGAGTGACGCTAATTCGTTCAAGTCAAAGCGCATTTTGGAAAATCACCCGCCGCGCCGGGCGCGGGCTTGATATAATTCCGCCTGTTTCTGTCAAGAATTGGCTGCTGCATGTCCATCACCATCAAAACCCCTGAAGAAATTGAGAAAATGCGCGTCGCCGGGCGCCTGGCGTCGGAGGTGCTGGATTACATCGGCCCGCTGATCAAGCCCGGCATGACCACGGCCGAGATCGATCGCCTCTGCCACGATTACATGGTGAACGTCCAGGGCACCATTCCGGCCCCGCTCAACTATGCGCCGCCGGGCTACACGCCCTACCCCAAGTCGGTCTGCACCTCCGTCAACCACGTCATCTGCCACGGCGTGCCGAGCGACACCAAGAAACTCAAGAACGGCGACGTGATCAACGTGGACATCACCGTCATCAAGGATGGTTTCCACGGCGACACCAGCCGCATGTTCTACGTGGGCGAGCCGTCCATCCTCGCCCGGCGCCTCTGCGAGGTCACCTATGAATGCATGTGGCTGGGCATCGAGGAGGTCGCCCCCGGCAAGCACCTGGGCGACATCGGCCATGCCATCCAGACCCACGCCCACGCCCACGGGTTCAGCGTCGTGCGCGAGTTCTGCGGCCATGGCATCGGCCGCAACTTCCACGAGGAGCCGCAGGTGGTGCACTACGGCAAGCCCAACACCGGGGTGAAGCTCCGAGCGGGCATGATCTTCACCATCGAGCCCATGATCAACGCCGGCAAGCGCGACATCCGCCAGCTGGCCGACGGCTGGACCATCGTCACCAAGGATCACAGCCTGTCGGCGCAGTGGGAGCACACCATCCTGGTCACCGACACCGGCTACGAGGTGCTTACCGTCTCCGCCGGCACGCCCGCCAAGCCGGCCCTGCGCCGCCATGCGGCCGCCTGAGCTGCTGCCGGCAGCATCCCCGTCGCCCCAGGGCCTGCGGGCCGAGTTGAAGCAGGCCCGCGCCGGGCTCGTCGCGGAGTTTCGGGCCCACCCCTCCCCCGCGCGCTATCTCCGCGCCCACAGCGATCTCATCGATGCGGTCCTGCGCCGCCTCTGGCAGGAATCCGGTCTGGCCCGCCACGCCGCCCTGGTGGCCGTGGGCGGCTTCGGCCGGCGCGAGCAATATCCGCATTCCGATGTCGACGTGCTGATCCTGCTGCGCCAGGACCCGGACGCCACCCTGGGGGCGAAGCTGGAAGCGCTGGTCGGCGCCTTCTGGGATGTCGGGCTGGAGATCGGCCACAGCGTGCGCACCATCGCGGCGTGCCTGGAGGAAAGCGCGCGCGACGTCACCGTCGCCACCAACCTGCTCGAGGCCCGGCTCATCGCCGGTGACGCGGCGCTCTATCGGGCGTTCCAGCGGGCCTTTCATGCCGCCCTGGACGTGCCCGGCTTCGTCGAGGCCAAAGTGCTGGAACAGGAGCAGCGACACATCCGCTTCCAGGACAGCGCCTACAAGCTCGAACCCAACCTCAAGGAAAGCCCGGGCGGGCTGCGCGACCTGCAGAATTGCCTGTGGCTCGCCCAGGCGCTGGGCCTCGGCGCGAGCTGGGGCGCGCTGGCCCGCGCCGGCCTGTTGACCCCGTCCGAGGCGCGCCAGATCGCACGCCTGGAGAACACGCTGCGCGACTTGCGCATCCGCCTGCACCAGGTCGCGCAGCGGCGCGAGGACCGCCTGCTGTTCGACTTCCAGGAAGCCCTGGCACGAGAGGCCGGCTGCCACGCCCAGCGCACGCGCGCGGCGAGCGAGGTGCTGATGCAGCGCTATTACCGCACCGCCAAGCGCGTGCGCATGTTCAACCACCTGCTCCTGATCGACCTGCGCCAGCGCAGCCGTCCGGCGCCGCCACCGGCACCGGTGCTGATCAACGCCCATTTCGCGCGGCGCCAGGGCCTGCTCGAGCTGAATGCGCCTGACGTGTTCGAACGCACGCCCGGCGCGATCCTCGATGCCTTCCTGATGCTGCAGCAGCGCACCGATGTCGACGACCTGAGCCCGGCCACGGTGCGTGCCCTGCTGCGCGCCCTGCCGCGGATCGACGCCGCCTTTCGCCGCGCGCCCGAGAACCGCGCGAAATTCATGGCCATGCTGCGCGCGCCGCGCGGCCTGACCCACGGACTGCGGCGCATGAACCTCTACGGCGTGCTCGGCCGCTACCTCCCCGCCTTCGGCCGCATCGTCGGCCAGATGCAGCACGACCTGTTCCACGTCTACACCGTGGACGAGCACATCCTGTTCGTGGTGCGCAACCTGCGCCGCTTCACCGTGCCGGAATATGCCCACGAATACCCGCTGTGCAGCCGCCTGATCGCCAATTTCAAGCGCCCCGAGGTGCTCTACGTCGCCGGGCTGTTCCACGACATCGCCAAGGGCCGCGGCGGCGACCACTCGACCCTGGGTGCCGCCGATGCGCGCCGCTTCTGCCGCGAGCACGATCTGCCGGCCGAGGACACGGAGCTGGTGGCCTGGCTGGTGGCGCAGCATCTCACCATGTCCGCCACGGCGCAGAAGCAGGATCTGTCGGACCCGGAGGTGATCGAAGCCTTCGCCCGCAAGGTCGGCGACATGCGCCACCTCACCGCGCTCTACCTGCTCACCGTGGCCGACATCCGCGGCACCAGCCCCAAGGTGTGGAACGCCTGGAAGGGCAAGCTGCTGGAGGACCTGTTCCGCGCCGCGGAGCGCCTGCTCACCGGCGGCGCGATCAGTCCCGACGAGCAGGTGGAAGTGCGCCGGGCCGAAGCCCTGCGCCTGCTGGCGCCCGAAGCCCTGCCCGCGGATGCGCCGCAGCAGGTCTGGCGCGAGCTCGACACCAGCTATTTCCTGCGCCACGGCGTGCAGGAAATCGCCTGGCACGCCCGCATGCTGCACCAGCACATGCACACGGCAACGCCGCTGGTGCGCGCGCGGGTCGCCCCCCACGGCGAGGGCATCCAGGTGCTGATCTACACCCGCGACCGCGACGATCTCTTCGCGCGCATCTGCGCCTTCTTCGAGCGCATGAACTACAACATCGTCGAGGCCAAGATCTACACCACGCCCCACGGCTATGCCCTGGACACCTTTCTCGTGCTGGACATGGGCGGCGCCGCGCAGCACTACCGCGACCTGCTGTCGTTCATCGAGTACGAGCTCGCGCAGCGGCTCGCCGGCGCCGAAGATCTGGCGGAGTCTCCTGTAATCGGGCGCGTGAGCCGGCAGGTGAAGCACTTTCCGATCGAGCCCAAGGTCAGCATCCTGCCGGACGAGCGCGGCCAGTATCACGTGCTGTCGATCACCGCCGGCGACCGGCCGGGCCTGCTCTCGCGCATCGCGCAGGTGCTGCTCCGGCACGGGATCCACCTGCACACGGCGAAGATCGCCACCCTGGGCGAGCGGGCGGAAGACACCTTCCTGGTGCGTGCCGACGACGATCGGCTGGGGAACGTGAAAGCGGTGCTGCGCCTGGAGACCGACCTGATCGCCGCCCTCAAGGGCTGAGCGCGGGCTATCAGAGTGTCGGGGGCGTCGGGAGCGGCGGCGCCGGCTGGGGCGGCGCGCCGGGATCGAGCCCCTGCTCGATGCGGTACAGCCAGGCCAGGAGCTCGGCCACGGCCAGATAGAGCTGGGGCGGAATGTGCTGGTCCAGGTCCACCTGCATCAGCAGCGATACCAGGGCCGGCGATTCGTGCACGTAGACGCCGGCCTCCTTCGCCCGCTCGATGATGGTCTCCGCCAGCACGCCCCGGCCCTTGGCCACCACGCGCGGGGCGCCCATGCCCTCCTGGTAGGCGAGCGCCACTGCCGAGCGGCGGGGATCCGTCTTATCCATTCTGCTTCACCGTCAGCTGCAGCAGGCTGAGATCGGCGCGCTCGAAGCCGGCCTTGAGGCTGTCCGCCGCCTGCTGCAGGCGCTGCAGCGCGTCCGCCTGCGCGGCCGTCACCTCGATGCGGATGCCCTGGGCCGAGAGCTGGAGCTGGGCGCCCACGTCGCCCAGGTTCGGCAGGCTGAGGGAAAGCCGGGTCCGCCACTCGTTCTCGACCGCTGCCCCGCCCTCGCGCGCCTCCCGTTCCTCGATCTCCCAGTGCAGGGTCTGCCCGGGCCACACCTGGCCCTGCCAGAGGATGTGCCGGGCATCCAGCGCGTCGAGCTGCTGCTGCACCAGCGGCGCCGTGCTCGGATGCACCGGCTCCGCGGCGCTCTGCTCGCGCAGACCGGCCGGCATCGCACTGCGGCCTGCCGCGCCAGCCTCCTCCGCCTGCGGCCGGCCGCCAGCCGGCGTCGTGTGCGCCT
>CAYUJV010000108.1:0-9355 GCA_964445085.1 uncultured Burkholderiales bacterium | reverse complement strand
AACGCGGTGGAGGAGCTCGGCCAGCTGCTCGACCACACCGGGCCGGTGGCGGCAAGCGAACGCAACGCCGCGCGCATTTTCAATGCCGATCATCTGTTCTTCGTCACCAACGGCACGTCCACTTCGAACAAGATCGTGTGGCACTCCACGGTGGCGCCCGGCGACATCGTGGTGGTGGACCGCAACTGCCACAAGTCCATCCTGCACGCGATCACCATGACCGGCGCGATTCCGGTGTTCCTGACGCCGACGCGTAACCACTACGGCATCATCGGGCCGATCCCGCTGGAGGAATTCCGCTGGGAGAACATCCAGAAGAAGATCCAGGCCAATCCCTTCGCGCGCGAGGCCAAGGGCGCGCCGCGGGTGCTGACCATCACCCAGAGCACCTACGACGGCATCCTGTACAACGTCGAGACCATCAAGAGCATGCTCGACGGCAAGATCGATTCCCTGCATTTCGACGAGGCGTGGCTGCCGCACGCGGCGTTCCACGGCTTCTACCGGAACATGCACGCCATCGGCAAGGACCGCCCGCGGCCCAAGGAGTCGATGATCTTCTCGACCCAGTCCACCCACAAGCTGCTCGCGGGCCTGAGCCAGGCGTCGCAGATCCTGGTGCAGGACACGGCCGAGCGCAAGCTGGATCAGGACGTGTTCAACGAGGCCTTCCTGATGCACACCTCCACCAGCCCGCAATACGCGATCATCGCCTCCTGCGACATCGCCGCGGCGATGATGGAGCCGCCGGGGGGCACCGCGCTGGTGGAGGAATCCATCCTCGAAGCCCTCGACTTCCGCCGCGCCATGCGCAAGGTGGACGAGGAGTTCGGCGACTCCTGGTGGTTCAAGGTGTGGGGGCCGGAGGATCTGGCGGAGGAGGGCATCGGCAGCCGCGAGGACTGGATGCTGCGCGACAACGAGCGCTGGCACGGCTTCGGCAATCTCGCGTCGGGCTTCAACATGCTCGACCCGATCAAGGCCACCATCATCACGCCGGGCCTGGACGTGGAGGGCGATTTTGCCGAGTCCGGCATCCCCGCCGGCATCGTCACTAAGTACCTCGCCGAGCACGGCGTGATCGTGGAGAAGACCGGGCTGTACTCGTTCTTCATCATGTTCACCATCGGCATCACCAAGGGCCGCTGGAACACTCTGCTCACCGCCCTGCAGCAGTTCAAGGACGACTACGATCGCAACCAGCCCCTGTGGCGCGTGCTGCCCGAGTTCGTGGCCAAGTACCCGCGCTACGAGCGCGTCGGCCTGCGCGATCTGTGCGATTCCATCCACGGCATCTACAAGGCCAACGATGTGGCGCGTTTGACCACGGAGATGTATCTGTCGGAAATGGCGCCGGCGATGAAACCCACCGACGCCTTCGCCAGGATGGCGCACAAGGAGATCGACCGGGTCGAGATCGACCGGCTGGAAGGCCGCATCACCGCCGTGCTGCTGACCCCGTATCCGCCGGGCATCCCGCTCCTCATCCCCGGCGAGCGCTTCAACCGCACCATCGTGCGCTACCTGCAATTCGCCCGTGAATTCAACGAGAAATTCCCCGGGTTCGAAACCGACATCCATGGCCTGGTGGCGGAGCAGGTGGACGGCAAGGCGCGTTATTTCGTGGATTGCGTCGCCGCCTGAGCCTGGCGTCGGGCCGTCGAGCCACCTTAAGAAATTGGCGTAACTCATTGCGCGGAATGGAAAACCCCTTGCGTTCCCAGCCGGTTTGGGGGTATGGTTACGGCCATGTCACGCGCCCCGGCCGCAGCCGGGGTTTCTGAACAATGGGTAAGCTCAAGTCTGGAGGGAGGATGACGCTAATGCGGAATATGAAGAAGACATTTTCACTGGCGTTGTCCGTGTTGCTCCTGTCCTCGGTGGCCCATGCCGATCCCTGCGACGGCAAGGCCGCCCGCGACCGGGACGCAGGCGCCCGGGCGGGATGCGAGCAGGCCAGCCTGGATTCCCCCGACCCGATCGCGGGCAAGATCCGGCAGTACGAGTCGGCGGTGCTGGAACATTTGAAAGGCGACCCGGCCCTGCGCTCCAGCATGGCGCTGGTGGTGGACGAGAAGACCGGCCAGGTGTTCTACGCCAAGAACGAGGACGTCCGCACCCCGATCGCCTCCATCACCAAGCTCATGACGGCGATGGTCACGCTCGATGCCCGCCTGCCGCTCGACGAGAAGATCACCATCTCCAACGACGACGTGGACCGGGTCAAGGGTACCCATTCCCGCCTCAATCTTGGCGCGACCCTGACGCGCTACCAGCTGCTGCAACTCGCGCTGATGTCGTCGGAGAACCGCGCCGCGGCGGCGCTGGCCCGTTCCTACCCGGGCGGCACGCCCGCGTTCGTGGCGGCGATGAACCGCAAGGCCCAGCGGCTGGGCATGACCAACACCCATTTCGTCGATTCCACCGGGCTGCGCAGCGAGAACCAGTCGACGGCGGACGATCTGGCCAAGATGGTGAAGGCGGCGCACGGCTACACGACCATCAGCGAGATCACCACCACTTCGAGCTACGATGTGCAGGTGCCGGTCTACAAGCGCCACAAGGCCCTTGCCCGCGGCGGCGTGGTGCATCGCAGCATCGCCTATCGCAACACCAACAAGCTGGTGAGCGACCGCGACTGGGAAATCGGCCTGTCCAAGACCGGCTACATTTCGGAGGCGGGCCACTGCCTGGTGATGCAGGCCAACATCGCGAACCAGCCGCTGATCATCGTGCTGCTGGATTCGGAAGGGAAGTACACCCGCATCGGCGACGCCAATCGGATCAAGAGATGGCTGGAGAACAGCTTCGCCAGCCTGCAGGGCGACAGCTGATCGGCTTGGAGAACGGCAACCAGGAAGGCCCGCGGCACGACGCGGGCCTTTTCTTTTGCCGGCTCACTTCGCCAGTGATTCCTTTTCCATCAGGATGTAAGTGTTGTACGCGTTGAGGCGATTGGCTTCGGCGAAGGCAGGGAGCTTCTGCCAGCGCGTCCAGTCGGTGTGCGCATAGGCTTCGTCGAAGGGGACGAGGTCCTCCACCGCCTTGCCCATGGCGGCACGCAGGAAGGTCAGGTAGTCCCGGGTCAGGGTCAGGTCGGCCCGGGGGTGCGTCGATGCCGCGCCATGCCCGGGCACCAGGATTTTCGCGTCGAAGCCCAGCAGCTTGTCGAGCGCCGCCAGCCAGGACTTGCTGTCGGCGTCGCCGACGAAGGGGATGCGGCCCTTGAACACGAGGTCGCCGGCATACAGCACCCGGTCTTCGTGCACGTACAGGGCGAGGTCCTCGCTGGAATGGGCCGGCCCCACGTAGCGCACGGAAAAATGCACGCCGCCGAACTCGAAGTCGGTGTCGCCGGTGAGCAGCTTGTCGGGCGCGACGACCCGGGTCGTCTCGTCCACCCAGGGAAACAATTCCTCGCGCCGCTGGGCGAGCCGGGTTTCCAGTTCCGGCGAGTTGAGATAGCCGCGGCTGTTTTCATGGGCCCAGATCTCGGCGCCCGCCGCCTTGAACACCTGCAGCCCGTAGATGTGGTCCGCGTGGTAATGGCTGACGATCACGCGCCGGATCGGCGCCGTGGTGATCTTGCGGATCTGCTTGATGAGCGCCTCGGCCAGGGGCGGCGTGCCGAGCGCGTCGAACACCAGGACGCCGTCGCGGGTGACGACGAAGCCGGCGTTGGACATGAATCCCTGGTTTGCGGCCGAGGCGGCGCCGGCCAGCCCCTGCACGTAATAGGAATGCCTGCCCACCTTGACCGCTTCCATCGGCACGGTCACCGGCGTGTCGTTCGCGGCCTGGGCGGTCAGTGCCAGAAGCAGCGGCAGCGCGTACAGTGTCTTGAGCATGGATCCTCCACGTCGATGGGTGCGGGGAATTCCGGTATTATAAACAGCGCCGAAGCCCGTCGAACGGGCATCTTCGCGGGCCCGCGTGCCCATCCTTTCGCCGGGAGTCCTGATTGCTCAAAAAACACTGGCTGGCGATCCTGGTCGCCTTCGTCGTTCCTCTGCTTGCAGTCTTCTGGTGGTGGGGCGGCTTCAACAGCGTCACGATCACCGAAGCCCAGCGCGGGCCGTACCGCTTCGCCTACCTCGATCATGAGGGCGATTACTCCAAGCTGCCGGAGACGGAGGGCAAGGTGCGCCGCGCCCTGGACGAGCAGGGCATCCGGCGCGGCGCGGCGATCACCGTGCTGCTGGACGATCCGCGCAAGGTGCAGCGCAGCAACTTGCGCGCGCAGACCGGTTATCTCATCGATCCCGCGGTTGAGGTCAAGCCGCCGCTCAAGGTCGGCACCATCCCGGCGCGCCCGGTCCTGGTGGCGCAGGTGCATGCGGCGGCGCTGCTGGCCCCGAGCAAGGCCTACCAGGCCTTGTACGAATATCTGAAGCAGCGTCGGCTCGAAATCCGCATGCCCACGGTGGAAATCTACGACAGCCCGCCCGAGGTGTATGCGGTCGGCGACCTGTCCGTGGAAATGGAGCGTTGACATGAGTTTCTTCTCCCTGGTCGGCGTCCTGCTGCTGGAGCACTTCCATCCGCTCAAACACCGCATCCAGCTCTACGTCCAGTTCGCGCGCTATGCGAATTTTCTCGAGCGCCAGCTCAATGGCGGGCGCTACCGCTATGGCGTGCTGGCGTGGGCGCTGGCGGTGCTGCCGGCCGCGCTGGCCGTCGGCATTGCCTACTACGGGCTGCGCCTGGCGAGTACGCCCCTGGCGCTGCTGTTCAGCGTGGGCGTGCTCTACGTCACCCTCGGCATCAAGCATTTCGGCGACACGGCGAGCCACATCGCGCAGTCCGTGCGCAGCGGCGAGGTGGACGAAGCGCGTCAGGCGCTGGCCCAATGGCAGGGCGCCAGCGCCGATGGACTCAGCGCCAATGCCATCTCCCGCCTCACCATCGAGCGCCTGTTCGCCTGCGGCCACCGCCAGTTCTTCGGCGTGTTCGTGTGGTTCGTGATCCTGGGGCCGGCGGGCGCGGTGATCTATCGTCTCGCGCACATCCTGTACCAGAAATGGGGCGTGCTCGATCCCCATGAATTCGGACGCTTCGGCCTGTTCACCGCGACCGTGTTCGAGTGGCTGGATTGGATTCCGGTGCGGCTGCTCGCGCTGAGCTTCGCCGTCGTTGGCAATTTCGAAGACGCCATCCACTGCTGGCGCGAGCAGGCTGCGAGCTGGATCAATCCGGTGCAGGGCATCGTCCTGGCCGCCGGCGCCGGCGCCCTGGGCGTGCGCCTGGGCGATCCGCTCGAATACGAAGGCCGGGTCGAGGTGCGGCCGGAGCTGGGCCTGGGCGACGAGGCGGATGCCGACCACGTCGACAGCGCGGTCGGCCTGATCTGGCGCACCGTCGCGCTGTGGCTGGCGGTCCTGCTGCTGCTGACGCTTGCGCAGTGGGCGGCGCGCTGAGCGCCGTGCCGAGGATGTCCGGGAACGTCACCACCATCGACCTGATGCGCCACGGCGAGCCGGTCGGCGGCCGCAGGTATCGCGGCCAGATCGACGACCCGCTGAGCGAAAAGGGCTGGCGCCAGATGCGCGCCGCCGTGGGCGAGCACAGGCCCTGGCAGCACATCGTCAGCTCACCCCTGTCGCGTTGCCACGCTTTCGCCAGCGAGCTGGCGCAGCGCCACGGGCTTCCCCTCAGCACCGATCCGCGCTTCATGGAAGCAGGATTCGGCGAGTGGGAGGGACGCAGCGCCGACGAGCTCAAGGCCAGCGACCCGGACATCATCGCGCGCTTCCGGCGCGATCCCATCGGCCAGCGCCCCGCCGGGGCGGAACCGCTGGAGCAGTTTCTCGCGCGCGTGAGCGCCGCCTGGAACGACCTGCTCACGGCGCACCGCGGCAAGCACGTGCTGCTGGTGTGTCACGCGGGAGTCATTCGCATGGCCCTGGCCCATGTGCTGGGCATGCCCCTGGCGCGCACCTACTTCATCGACGTGCCCAGCGCGGGCATCACCCGCATCACCGTGGAAGGCGAGGGGGCCGGGGCGGTGCCGCAGCTGCGTTTCCACGCCGGGGCGCTCTGACGCCCGGTGCGATGCAGCGCTGGCGCCTCTGCTTCCTCCTGATGCTGTGGCTGGGTGCCGCGATCGCCCATGCCGCGCCGCTCCAGGTGCGGGATGATCGCGGCGAGCTCGTTCGCGTGCAGGCACCCGTCCAGCGCATCGTCACCCTCGCGCCGCATCTCACTGAACTGGTGTTCGCCGCGGGGGCGGGAAGCAGGCTGGTCGGCGTCTCCGCCGACAGCGACTATCCGCCGGCGGCGCGCACGCTGCCGGTCATCGGCGGCGCCGGCAAGGCCGATCTTGAACGCATCGTCGCGCTCAAGCCGGGTCTCGTGCTGGCGTGGCGCTCCGGCGGCCAGCGCGCGGACGTGGAGCGCCTCGAAGCCCTGGGGATTCCGGTGCTCGTCACCGAGCCGCGCCACCTCGAAGACATCCCGCGCCTGATCGAGCTCATCGGGCGTCTGGCCGGCACCGGCTACGACGCCACGCGCGCGGCCTACCAGTTCCGCAATGACCTGCGTCTGCTGCGCAACCGCTATGCGGGCCGCACGCCGGTGAGCGTGTTCTATCAGATCTGGCACGAACCGCTGATGACCATCAACGGCCAGCACATCATCAGCGAAGCGATCCGCCTGTGCGGCGGACGCAATGTGTTTGCCGATCTGCCGACGCTGGCTCCGACGGTGTCAATGGAGGCGCTGCTCGCGGCCAACCCGGACGTCATCATCGTCAGCGGCGCGGCGGCGAACCGGGGCACGCTGCTTGCGGAATGGCGTAACCAGACGCGGTTGCGTGCCGTGGCGGCCGGGCATGTGTATTTCTCGGATGCGGACCTGATGCACCGGGCGACGCCGCGCATGCTGGAGGGCGTGAGCACGCTGTGCGAGGACCTGCAGCGGGCGCGGGCAGCGCGGTAGCGCCTGCGCTTTGACTAGCGGCGATTCGCCTTGTAGTAATTGATCAACCCATTGGTCGAGCTGTCATGGCTCGTCACCGCCGCATCGCCCTTCAGCTCCGGCTGGATCTTCTGCGCCAGCTGCTTGCCGAGTTCCACGCCCCACTGGTCGAAGGAATTGATGCCCCAGATCGTGCCCTGCACGAACACCTTGTGCTCGTACAGCGCGACGAGCCGGCCCAGGGTGGCGGGATCCAGCTTGCGGAACAGGATGGAATTGGTGGGGCGGTTGCCGGGGAAGACCTTGTGCGGAACGAGCTGCTCCAGCTTGCGGCCGCTCAGGCCCGCCCGCTCCAGTTCCGCGCGCACCTCGGCCTCGGTCTTGCCGCGCATCAGCGCCTCGGTCTGGGCGAAGAAGTTGGAGAGCAGGATGGCATGGTGCTCGCCGATGGGGTTGTGGCTCGTCATCGGCGCGATGAAATCCGCGGGGATGAGCTTGGTGCCGTGGTGAATCAGCTGGTAGAAGGAATGCTGGCCGTTGGTCCCCGGCTCGCCCCACAGCACCGGCCCGGTCGAGTAATCCACGACCTTGCGATCCCTGCGCACGCGCTTGCCGTTGCTCTCCATGTCCAGCTGCTGCAGATAGGCCGGGAAGCGGTGCAGGTACTGGTCGTAGGGCAGCACCGCATGGGTGTCGGCGCCGAAGAAGTCGCCGTACCAGACGCCGAGCAGGCCCATGATCAGCGGCAGGTTCTGTTCCGGCGGCGCGCTGCGGAAGTGCTCGTCCATCTCGTGGGCGCCGGCGAGCAGGGCCTCGAAGTTGTCCATGCCGATGGTGAGCGCGATGGACAGGCCGATGGCGGACCAGAGCGAATAGCGGCCGCCCACCCAGTCCCAGAACTCGAACATGTTGCGGGTGTCGATGCCGAACTTCTTCACTTCCTCGGCATTGGTGGAGACGGCGACGAAGTGCTTCGCGATGGCGCGGTGATCCTCGGCCGCGGTGAGGAACCAGGTGCGCGCGGAGTGGGCGTTGGTGAGCGTTTCCTGGGTGGTGAAAGTCTTGGAGGAGACGATGAACAGGGTCGTCTCGGGGCTCAGCGTCTTCAGCGTCTCGGACAGATGCGTGCCGTCGATGTTGGACACGAAATGGGGCCTGATGTGTCCGGCGTAGGGCTTGAGCGCCTCCGTCGCCATCACCGGGCCGAGGTCGGAGCCGCCGATGCCGATGTTGACGATGTCGGTGATGGCCTTGCCGGTGTAACCCTTCCACGCGCCGCCGCGCACCCGCTCGCTGAACTCGCGCATGTGCGCGAGCACCCGGTTCACCCGCGGCATGACGTCGCGGCCGTCCACGCTGATCGGCCGGTTGCTGCGGTTGCGCAGGGCGACGTGCAGCACCGCGCGCCCTTCGGTGAAGTTGATCTTGTCGCCGTTGAACATGCGGGCGGCCTGTTCCATCACGCCGGTCTCGCGCGCCAGGTCGAACAGCAGGCGCATGGTGTCCACGGTGACGATGTTCTTGGAGTAATCCAGCAGCAGGTCCCCCAGGCGCAGGGAGAACCTGTCGAAGCGCTGCGCATCCTGCGCGAACAGGTCGCGCAGGTGGACCGCGGAGATTTCCTTGTGATGCGCCTTGAGCGCCTTCCATGCCGGCGAGCGGGTGAGCGATGCCATGTCAGCCTTCGAGCTTGAGGACGATGCCGGCCAGCGGCGGCAAGGTGATGCGCAGCGAGTGGGAGAAACCCATCCACGGGATGTCGTCGGCGTGCAGCCCGTGGCCGTTGCCGGTGTTGCTGCCGCGGTAATAGGCGGAGTCGCTGTTGAAGGCCTCGCCGTACCAGCCGCCCTGGGGCACGCCGATGCGGTAATCCGTGCGCGGCACCGGGGTGAAATTGAGGGCGACGACCACGAAGCCGCCGTGCCGGTCGCGGCGCACGTAGCTCAGGGTGGACTGGTCGGCGTCGTGGCAGTCGATCCACTGGAAGCCTTCGTGGGCGAAGTCCAGCTCGTGCAGCGCCGGCGTGTCGCGGTAGAGCTGGTTCAGGTCGCGCAGGCAGGTCTGCACGCCTCTGTGCCAGTCCACGCCGAGCAGATCCCATTCCAGTTGCTGGCCCACGTTCCATTCCCGGCCCTGGGCGATTTCGTTGCCCATGAAGTTGAGCTTCTTGCCTGGATAGGTCATCTGATAGGCGAAGAGCAGGCGCAGGTTGGCGAATTTCTGCCAGGCATCCCCCGGCATCTTGTCCAGCAGCGAGCGCTTGCCGTGCACCACTTCGTCGTGGGAGAAGGGCAGCACGAAGTTTTCGGTGTAGGAGTAGAGCTGGCCGAAGGTGAGCTGGTTGTGGTGGTAGCGGCGGTGCACCGGGTCGTGCTCGAAATAGCTGAGGGTGTCGTTCATCCAGCCCATGTTCCACTTCATGGAGAAACCCAGGCCGCCC
>CAYUJV010000107.1:1780-9358 GCA_964445085.1 uncultured Burkholderiales bacterium | reverse complement strand
CTAGACTGTCGCGAGAGTAGCCACGACCCATCCTGATGAAATCGAACTGCACCAACACCGAGTGGGTAGGCCGTGCCAAGTGCAGCGTGTGCCAGGTCCGCGACATGGTCCTGTTTTCGGGCCTGACCGAGGCGGAACTCGATGGCCTGTTGCAGCCCATCGACAATCTGCATGCCCCCGCGCAGTCCGTTCTCTACCAGCAGGACACCCCGGCGACCCATCTCTACACCGTGCGCAGCGGCCTGGTGAAGCTCACGGTCGATCTGCCCAACGGCGCCCATCGCATCGTTCGGCTCCTCCGCCCCGGCGACGTCGCCGGCATCGAAGCGCTGTTGGGCGGGCCATACCGCCATCACGCCGTCGTGCTCCGGGAGGCGGACGTCTGCCGCATCCCGGTCGAGGTGGTGCGCCAGCTCGACCAGACCAACCCCAGCGTGCATCGCGCCCTGCTGGAACGCTGGCAGCGCGCCGTGGATCAGGCCGACAACTTCATCGCGGCCCTGTCCACGGGCAGCGCCGAGGCGCGGCTTGCACGCTTGCTGCTGGGCATGGCGTGCGAGCAGGACCTGCATGCGACCGTCGGCCTGAGCCGGGAGGACATGGGGGCGGTGCTTGGCGTCACGACGGAAACCGCCAGCCGCGCCATGGCCGAGTTCAAGCGTCGGGGGCTGGTGCGGGAGGAGAAGGGCAACTGTGTGGCGTGTGACCGGAAGGGGCTGGAAGCGATCGCCAACGGTTAGAAGAAGCATGGGCGGCGAAAACGGATTGACATTTGTCAATGACGGGCTGCCTAACGGAAATTTAACATTTTTTTACATGGCTCATGCACCGAGCAAATTCAATCCAACGAGCGCAGCGGGCATGATCCATGCTGGACAAAAAACTTTAATCGCGGAGTGATCTTGAGAAAGAACAACAGGCGTCAAGGGGAGCAGCAGTTCGTTGCACGGAAAAAAGTACTCGCAGCCCAAGTCTCGGCTGCACTGATCGCAGCGCCGCTGCTGGCGCAGGCGGCCCCGCCCGAGGCGCCGCCAGTGCAGACCCAGAGCAGCGGCGCTGCCCGCCAGGGGCCCGGCCCCGAGGTCGTGACGCCGCTCACCGTGCTGCCGCAGCAGCCGCTGCCGGCCTTCCCGCCGATGCCGCAGGAGTTCCCGGGCATTCCCTGGGGGTCCTTCCTGGTGTTCCCGGAGGTGACGCTGGCGGCCACCTACGACGACAACATCTACGCCCAGCGCGGCGATTTCACCAACCGGCGCTATCCGGTGAAGGACGTGGTGTACACCCTGTCGCCCTCGCTCGCGGTGAAATCCAAATGGGACCGGCATGCCCTCAACTTCGATGTGGGCGCCGACACCGACCATTACCAGGACCACACGGACGAGAACGTCACCGACTACTGGGCGGGCTTCGACGGCCGCTATGACCTGACGCCGCTCAGCAATGTCTTTGGCGGCGCGCGATTCTCCCGCGACCACGAGGACCGGTCCGCGCCGGGCGCACCGAGAGCCAGCCAGCAGGCGAAGCCCACGCTGTTCGACCACACCGAAGCACATCTCGGTTTTGCCACCGGCACCGGGCCGTGGCGGGTACGCGCGGGCGGGACCTATGACGAGTACGACTACAAGGACGGCACCTCCACCACCGGGGCCACCGTCGACCAGGACTACCGCGACCGCACCGTGAACTCCCTCGGCGTGCGCGTGAGCTACGTGCTCTCGCCGAGCTATGAAGTGTTCGGCCAGTACGCCACGGACACCCGCGACTACCGCAACAAGATTCCGGGCCTCACCTACAACCGTGATTCCGACGGCTACCGCGCGGCCCTTGGCCTGCGCCTCAACCTGCCGCAGCAGGCGCTGCAGGGCGAGCTGTTCGCCGGCACCATGAAGCAGAACTTCGACTACAGCGGCTTCGCCGATGTGAGCGCCCCCTACTATGGCGCGCTTGTGACATGGCGCCCCAACCGGGTCACCACGGTGGTCGGCTTCATCGACCGCTCGCTGGAGGAGACGACCGTCTACGACAGCGGCACCTATGCCTCCAGCTCCATCGATACCACTTACGGTATCGAGGTGGAGCGCAAGCTGACCAGCGACCTCAGCCTGAACGGCCGCGCGGGCTACACGCGCAGCGTCTTCCAGGGTCTGGACCGCCTCGACACCATCATCGACGCCGGAGCCGGCCTGCGCTACTACGTGAGCTCCAGCGTGTTCCTGGGCGCCGACGTGCGCCTGATCGACCGCAACTCCAACGTGGTGGACGCCCAGTACAGCCGCAACCAGTTCATGTTCAGCGTCGGCTACACGCCGGCGCGCAGCAAGGACTACTCGATCTTCCCGGAAGGCGGTGCGCCGGCCGCACCCGGCACGCCGGGCCTGTACTCCGGCTTCTACGCCGGTGCCCAGATCGGCCACGGCGGGCTCTACACCGAAACCTTTGGTCCGCGCGGCGGCGGCGGCTACGACCTCGCCGACATGGGCAACCTGGGCGCGAGCTACGGCCTGTTCGCCGGCTGGGGCAAGGAATTCGGCAACTGGTATCTCGGTGCCGAACTGGAGGGTGGCGACAGCAGCGCCCGCTGGTATCACAGCAAGAACAAGGATGACGCGCCCACCGAGTACGTGAACAAGGACGGCGGCTATGCCGCCAGCCTGCGCGGCGGTTACATTCTCGACGGCGGGATGCTCTACGGCCGCCTGGGTCTGGTGCGCACGGACTTCCACACCTACTACACCGAGAACCAGTTCGCGAGCGGCGCGTTCGACAAGGACCATACCGAAACGGGGACGCGCTTCGGCGTGGGCATGGACATCCCCGCTTCCGCCAACCTATTCGTGCGCCTGGACTACAGCGCGACCGACTACGGCGAGTACGACGTGCCCTACCAGTCCAGCGGCGGCGGCGCGATCACCACCGAGAAATTCGATCTGCGTGAGAACCTGTTCAATGTCGGCCTGGGCTGGCGCTTCGGCGGCGACCGGGTGCAGCCGGTTCGCCGTGCGCCGGAGGAACTGCGCGGCTTCTATGTCGGCGGCGGCGTCGGGCATGGCACGATGAACACCAAGCTGACCGGCACCCAGATGGACAATGGTGGCGCCGACGGGCCATTCAACTTCACCGGCGACTTTGCCAACGCGGGCGGCGGCGCAAACTTCTTCGGCGGCTATGGCTACACCTTCGGCCGCGTCTATCTCGGCGTCGAGCTGGAGGCGGATGGCGCGAACTTCGGCTGGTACCACGAGCGTCAGACGGGCGGTTCCGGCGGGCGCGATTTCGCGGTGGAGAAGCGCGGTTCCTACGGCGGTGCACTGCGCGTGGGCTATGCGCTGCCCAACGGCAGCCTGCTCTATGGCCGCGTCGGCGAAGTGCGCACGCGCTTCAACACGACCTACAACAAGGGTGCGTCGTCGGGCCAATGGATCGACCGTACCGACCGGCTCGAAGGCACGCGCTTCGGCATCGGCGCCGAGGTGCCGGCGTCGCGCACTGCTTTCGTGCGCATGGACTACACGTACACGAAATACGATTCCTATGGTTTCGTGACCGGCCACAACGGCGGCCTCAACGCGGACGCGATGAACTTCGACAACCGGGAGAACCTGTTCCGTCTCGGGCTCGGCTTCCGCTTCTGATGGATGAGCGGCGATTGCGCTTTATCAATGTAATTCCCGTGCCCGCTTGCTATATTTTTTTTATGTTAAGAGGATGGTTTCGTCCTGTTTACCGAGGCTCTGTGGAGCCGAGGGTTTTTCAACGTGTGTGAGAGGAGCTGAAATGAACCAAACGTCCCGCAAACTCAAGAAGATCATTGTTGCCGGGGGCGCTTTGTTCGCCGCGCTGGCAGTGCCCATGGTGGTGAGCCACGTCACCGGCTTGAACACGGGTATCGTGTCCTCCGCCCAGGCTGCGGAAGATGGCGGCAGCAAGAAAGGCTCGGGCCAGGCCCAGAAGGGCAAGGCTGGCAGCCAGAAGGGTGTCGCCGGCAAGGGCGGCGAGTCCAGCAAGAAGATTTTCCGCATTCCGGCGGCTGAAGAAGACAGCGACCGTCCGGTGTGGGCGGGCGTCAAGGGCGGCAAGTCGGGCGGCGGCGGCAAGCCGGCCGGCGCCGGCACCAAGAAGGGTGACCTGTTCGGCGACATGGTCGTGCTGCTGCGCGACGCCAACGGCGTGCCCATCCTGACCGCCGACGGTCTGGTGCAGGTCATCGCCTACGTCTACGATGCTTCCGGCAACCTGGTTCCCCTCAAGGATGCCTCCGGCAACCTGGTGGTGATTCCCTATACGAGCGAGGGCGAACTGGCGACCACCGTCACCATCGGCACCACGACCTACGACGTGTATCCGGCTGAAGTCGATCTCGGCCGCCTGAGCGTGGGCCGCGCGCCGACCAAGGTGCTGCAGCATTCGCTGGACGAAGCGCTGGCCAAGCTCACCGCCACCGGCGCGGTGATCACCCTGGATGCGTCCGGCCGCCTGGTGGTGAATGGCACAGCCATCGACTCGCCCCTGGAAAACCTGGCGTTGTACCTCGACTACATGAAGGACGGCTCGATCGCGGGCGTCACGTTGCCGGCGGGCTTCAATCCGGCCGCACTGTTTGCGGCTGCCGCGGACAAGACCGGCACGATCACCGTGGACACCATCGTGTACATGAACTCCATCCTGGGGATCAATACCGCCACCAGCTACTACGACTTCTCGACCTACAACTACGATCGTTACACCACCTGGAAGGACAAGACCGCGACCGTGCTGGTGCTGAAGGATGGCGTGTATGTCCCGACCGTGGTGAATCTGTACGACGCCGTGTTCAACGACACCAACTGGGTTGATCCGACCCCGACCGGCGGCGCCGACGATTTCGCCACCGCCGCGAACGATTACCTCCAGGTGATCGAGTTCATCCACGACAACGGCGTACGTTAAGCAGGCGAGGCCGGGCGGCTTGCCGCCCGGCCCGAGCGACATTGAGAAGGAGAGTCAGATGAGGCGCGAAGCGAGCAGGCTCGTGCTGGCCCTGGTGGCGGCTTCCGGCCTGAGCCTGGCCGTGTCCGGCGCCGCGTTGGCGGCGGAGGATCATTCCAGCCACGAAAGCGGCCATTCCTCGGGCGGCGGCAAGGGCAAGGGCCCGAAATACATGGGCGGCGACACCAGCCACAGCAGCCAGACCCACAAGGGTGGCAGCCATCACCATGACACGGGTGAAGGCGGCAGCAAGTCGGTGGAAGGCAAGATTTTCTCCAGCGACGAAGGCGACCGTGGCAAGGGCGGTCCGAAATACATGGGCGGCAAGACCGGCGGCACCGACCATCACGAGGGCGAAACCGAAGAACACACGCATTGATTGCGTCGTGGGCACCAAGCAAAACGGGCGCGTGAGCGCCCGTTTTGCTTTGAGTCGCCGCAGTCCGGATCGCCGGACGCCCAGCCTCTTACTTGCCGGTTTGCACTTCCTCGCGGACCCGTTCCTCGGTGCGTTCCCGCACCTGGGACTTGGTGTCGCCTTCGCTCTTCAGTTGTTGCCGGGTCTGCTGCTTGGTCTGCACCTTGGATTTCTGCTGGGTGCCGGCACCGCTGCCGTCATGCAGGCGCTGCTTTTCCCGGGTTTGCACCTGGGCCTTTTCCTGGGTTTGCTCCTGCACGGTCTGGCCGGCGGCCGGGCCCTGACCGCCCATGGCGCCGGGGCCCATGCCGCCGCCCGGGCCGCGCGCCAGTGCGGGTGCGGCGATCAAGGCTGCCAGCAGGGTGGAAAAGAACAGGGTACGCGTCGGTTTCATGATGATGATCTCCTTGTTTAACGGGACAAGCACATCCTAATAGATAGCACGCATCCCGGCGGAGTTCCGGCCAACCCGATTACATCTGCGTAAGGTTGGCGCGCGCCTACAGACCGAGTCGTTGCCAGATGGTCGAGCTCGCGCCGGCCTGGTTCAGCGTATAGAAATGCAGGCCCGGCGCGCCGCCCTGGAGCAGGCGGTCGCACAGATCCGTCACCACGTCGAGGCCGAAGGCGCGGATCGCGTCGAGATCGTCGCCCATGCCTTCCAGCCGCTTGCGGATCCAGCGCGGAATCTCCGCGCCGCAGGCATCGGAGAAGCGCATCAGCTGGGTGGAGTTGGTGATGGGCATGATGCCCGGCACGACGGGAATCTTCACCCCCAGCGCGTCGCAGTCGTCCACGAAACGGAAATAGGCGTCCGCATTGTAGAAGTACTGGGTGATGGCGGCGTTCGCGCCGGCGTCGCACTTGCGCTTGAACGCGAGCAGATCGTCCTGGGCGCTCCTGGCCTGGGGATGGAATTCCGGATAGGCCGCGACTTCGATGTGGAACCAGTCCCCGGTTTCCTTGCGGATGAACTCCACCAGCTCGTTGGCGTAGCGGAATTCGCCCGGGTCGGCCATGCCCGAGGGCAGGTCGCCGCGCAGGGCGACGATGTGGCGGATGCCGTGGGCCTGGTAGGTGGCGAGGATCTCGCGGATGTTCTCTTTCGTCGAGCCGATGCAGGACAGGTGCGGCGCCGCCGCCAGCCCTTCGCCCTGGATTTCCAGCACCGTTTCCAGTGTGCGGTCACGGGTGGAGCCGCCCGCGCCGAAGGTCACCGAAAAGAATTCCGGCCTGAGCTGGGCGAGCTGCTTGCGCGTCGCGCGCAGCTTTTCGACGCCCTCGGGCGTCTTGGGTGGAAAGAATTCGAAACTGTAGGTGCGTTGCGCCATGGGGGCCTAGCCTCTCGGGTCAGGAATGAGGAGCGACAGCGCCCATGCGATGAGCCCGTACAGGATGGCGCCGATCACCGCCGCGGAGAAGCCGCTGACGTGGAACCCGGGCAACACCGAACCGGCGAACCAGAACAGCAGGCCGTTGAGCACCAGGTAGAACAGGCCCAGGGTGAGCACGGTGAGCGGCAGCGTCAGCAAGGCGAGCACCGGCCGGACCAGGGTGTTGATCAGCCCCAGCACCAGGGCCGCGATCAGCGCCGAGCCGAAGCTGGCGACCTGTACCTGCGGAAACAGATACGCAACCGCCAGCAGGGCCAGGGCGTTCAGCAGCCAGACGAGCAGCAGACGCATGGCGCTCCCTCCCGCTTCTCATTCCAGGTGGATGGGATGAATCAGTAACGGTAGTGCTCGGCCTTGTACGGGCCGCCCACTGGCACGCCGATGTAGGCCGCCTGCTGGTCAGTCAGCACCGTCAGCTGCGCGTTGAGCTTTTTCAGCTGCAGGCGCGCCACCTTTTCGTCCAGGTGCTTGGGCAGCGTGTACACGCCAACCGGATATTGGTCGGTGCGGGTGTAGAGCTCGATCTGGGCGATGGTCTGGTTGGCGAAGGACGAGCTCATCACGTAGCTGGGATGGCCGGTGGCGCAGCCCAGGTTCACCAGCCGCCCCTTGGCGAGCAGGATGATGCGCTTGCCATCGGGGAAGATCACATGGTCGACCTGGGGCTTGATTTCCTCCCACTGGTACTTCTCGATGGATGCGACGTCGATTTCGTTGTCGAAATGCCCGATGTTGCACACGATGGCCTGGTCCTTCATCCTGGCCATGTGGTCATGGGTGATGACGTGGTAGTTGCCGGTG
>CAYUJV010000107.1:0-1722 GCA_964445085.1 uncultured Burkholderiales bacterium | reverse complement strand
TCACCACGCGGTAGCCTTCCATCGCCGCCTGCAGCGCGCAAATCGGATCGATCTCCGTGACCCACACCTGGGCCGACAGGGCGCGCAAGGCCTGGGCCGAGCCCTTGCCCACGTCGCCGTAGCCGCACACCACGGCGATCTTGCCCGCAACCATCACGTCGGTGGCGCGCTTGATGCCGTCCACCAGGGATTCGCGGCAGCCGTAGAGATTGTCGAACTTGCTCTTGGTCACCGAATCGTTGACGTTGATGGCGGGGAATTTCAGCTCGCCCTTCTCGTGCATCTGGTACAGGCGGTGCACGCCGGTGGTGGTTTCCTCGGTCACGCCCTTGATGTGCTTGATGCGGGTGGAGTACCAGGTCGGATCCTGCGCCAGCTTGGCCTTGATCGCGGCGAACAGCACGGTCTCTTCCTCGCTGGTCGGCTTGGAGATGACGGACGCATCCTTCTCCGCCTTGGTGCCGAGGTGCAGCAACAGGGTGGCGTCGCCGCCGTCGTCCAGGATCATGTTGGAATAGCCGCCGTCCGGCCATTCGAAGATCCGGTGGGTGTAGTCCTCCAGCGATTCGCCCTTGACGGCGAACACCGGCGTGCCGCCGGCGGCGATGGCGGCGGCGGCATGATCCTGGGTCGAGAAGATGTTGCACGAGGCCCAGCGCACCTGGGCGCCGAGGGCGGTGAGCGTCTCGATCAGCACCGCGGTCTGGATGGTCATGTGCAGCGAACCGGTGATGCGTGCGCCCTTCAAAGGCTGGCTCCTGGCGTACTCTTCGCGGATGGCCATGAGACCGGGCATCTCGGTCTCGGCGATGCGGATTTCCTTGCGGCCCCAATCGGCCAGGGACAGGTCGGCGACCTTGTAGTCGGTGAAATTGGCGGGTGCGTTCATGCGAGCTCCTTAACAGTAATTGCCCTCACCCCTGCCCTCTCCCAGGGGGAGTGGGGGAGGAGAGGCCGCGTTGCGGCAAGACTTTGATTGGGGAGCGCCGTTGCTACTTGAACCAAACCCACCGAGCCTGACGAGAAACCTCGCTGCAGCGCCCCTCGGCGGGGTGGGAAAATACTACTTAAAATCTTGAACCGCTAAGGACGCAAAGTAACGCCAAGGAATTCCTTGAAACAAGGTTTTCCTTTGCGCACCTTCGCGTCCTTTGCGGTGAAAATCAAATACCCGCGTCGGCGCGCAGCGCCTCCGCCTTGTCCGTGTTTTGTCTCCGGCCGGCGGTTCGCGCCTTAACGTTCGCTGCGCTCACGTTAGCCTGCGGCTGAAATAAAGCCAAACGCCTTCGGCGCGGGCTTACAGCCCGGCGTCCGCCCGGAGGGCGTCCGCTTTGTCTGTATTTTCCCACGTGAACTCCGGCTCGTCGCGCCCGAAGTGGCCGTAGGCCGCGGTGCGCGTGTACACCGGGCGCAGCAGGTTGAGCGCCTGGATGATGCCCTTGGGCCGCAGGTCGAAATGTTTCTCGATCAGCTTGACGATGCGGTCGTCGGAGATCTTGCCGGTGCCGAAGGTGTTGACCATCAGCGACACCGGCTTGGCCACGCCGATCGCATACGCCACCTGCACCTGGCACTTCGACGCCAGTCCCGCGGCGACGATGTTCTTCGCCACGTAGCGCCCGGCATAGGCCGCCGAGCGGTCCACCTTGGACGGGTCCTTGCCGGAGAACGCGCCGCCGCCGTGGGGCGCCGCGCCGCCGTAGGTGTCGACGATGATCTTGC
>CAYUJV010000106.1:9228-9486 GCA_964445085.1 uncultured Burkholderiales bacterium | reverse complement strand
CGAGCCGGAGAAGAAGAACTCCGAACTGATGCCGACCGAGCCCTACCTGCTGGGTTCCCACTCCGGCTGTTGCGGCATCTGGGTGTCCGGCCCGGATGATGTCGGCGCGCCGACCACCGAGGAATACAGCGGCGTGCCCGAGCACCTGCCCAAGGGCTGGCACTGGGGCTACCGCTCCATGACGACCGTCAAGGGTCTCTTCACCGCCGGCGACGGCGTGGGCGCCTCGGGCCACAAGTTCTCCTCCGGCTCCCATGC